>NZ_JBFAAH010000030.1:0-79049 GCF_040639635.1 Promicromonospora sp. NPDC023805
GAGGCGACGATCGGTGCTGGCTATTTGTGCCTTCCAGGGCCGGAAAGGCACAAATAGCCAGCACTCAACGAAGCGGGCGGGTCAGTATGTGCGGGTCGTCAGAGGGGTTCCCGTTGTCAGCGGGGCTACCGTGATCCTGTCGATGTCCGGGGCCCAGGCCGTCGGGTTGCCGAGCCTCAGCTCGCCGGTGCCCGTGGTCAGCGTGACCGGGATGGTCCGCTGCCAGAAGCTGTGCCACGAGTAGGTGTACCGGAAGTACGCGGAGCCGACGGGCGCCGCGTCGTCGCCCTCGGTGACCACCACCTGCCGGTCGACCACCTGCGGGTTGTAGTCGTGCTGACCGGAGGTCTCGGCGTTCGCGTAGTGGACCACCACGTCGTAATCGCCGGGAGTGTCGAACCCGGCGCCGCGCGGGACGGCGATGTGGTTGCCGTTCCCCTGGCCGACATATCCCACGTACCTGCCCCCGGAGGCGTTGGTGCCCGACGACGGGTCGAGGCTCGCCACCGCGGCGTCCCCGCGCAGGGTCAGCTCCTCGGCCTCGAACGTCGACGCCGCGGCGTCGCCCTCGGCGGCCCGGGTGACGGTCACCGACTTCACGCGGGCGCCGCGGCCCGACCGCAGCTCCAGCTCGTTGATCCCCTCGTTGAGATGGGCGCGGACGGTGGTGCGGCGGTGGCCGCCGTTCGGGACCCGCACGTCCGCGAGGACCCGGCCCCCGAGCTTCAGCCGCAGGTCCGACGCCCCGGCGGTGTGGTAGTCGACCGCGACGTCGTAGTAGCCCGTCTCCATGGCGGTGACGTACGCGTCGGCCCGCTGGCCCTTGCCCGCGACGGCGCCGAAGCCCCGCGTGCCGGACTGCCAGCTCAGGCCCGCCCCGCCGTAGTAGCGCAGGGTGCTGGCGGGGTACGTGGTCGGCTCACCGTCGGTGACGTCGGTCAGCACGAACTTGTCCAGCGTAATGTCCGAGTTCGGCAGGACCTGGCTGCCGTCCCGGCTCGCCCGGACGGACAGCACGTGGGTGCCCGCCGTGAGCTCCACCGCGACCTCCGTGCTGCCGCGGTACTGCCACCGGGCCGTGTCGGTGAGGGCCAGGTTGGCCGTGTACTGGATGTCGTCGCGGTGCGACCCGTCGACGAACAGCGCGTGCCTGCCGGGCTTGCCCGGCGTGGCACCGATGACCTGGAGCCGGTACGTGCCGGTGCGGGGCACGGTGACCGTCCAGTCGGCCTTCGAGGTCGGCTGGTTGAACGACCCGACGTCCTCCCCGCCCGAGGCGAGGAACTTCCAGCCGCCGGACCCCTGCGGGTCCTGGACGTACGTCTGGGCGCCGGTCAGCGCGGTGTCCTCGGCCTCGATGCTCGTCGTCCACACCTGGTCCACCGTGTCCGTACGGTCCTGCGCCGGGGTGACGACCACCTGGTAGGCGGCGTACCGGTCGTAGGTCGGCACGGTGAGGTCCAGCGTGCCGTTGCTCGCGACGCGCGCCGCGTCGACGGCGTGGACGACGCGCGGCGTGCCCGCCAGGCCCTCGGCGCCGGTGAGCGTGACCTCGCGGACCTCGACGTCGACCGACTTGCCGAAGACGGCGGGGGAGAGGCCCCGCAGGTCGAGGCGGACGTCGGAGTCGGTGCCGCCGTACAGGACCGTCGCCCGGCGGTTCGCCGCGTCGATCGCGCCGATGCCCTGCAGGGTGTCGGCGACGTCCAGCTCGGGCGGAGTCACCCGGACGGTCTGCGATCCGGCCAGGTCGCCGTACCACTTGAACATCCACCAGCCGCCGTTGGCGCCGTTGGGCCGGGCGCTGTTGTCGGAGAAGTTGCCGGCGTAGTTCCAGTAGGCGGTCTGCGAGTCGACCTTGGCGTCCTCGAACATGGAGAACCACTGGATGAGCTGGCCGGGCACGCCCATGTCGCGCAGCATGCCGTACTCGGTGATGTTGACGTGGATCGGCGCGACGCCGAGCTCACGCTCGAGCGCGCGGTAGTCCGCGAAGTGCGACCGGAACGTCGCGAGGTTCTCGATGCCGAGCTCGTGCCAGATGAAGACGTCGGGCAGCACGTCGTTCTGCTTCGCGAACGTGAGGAAGTCCCGCGACCGCTCGGGCTGCCAGCGCGCGTCGCCGGGGCCGCCGATCCGGGCGGGCGCCAGCCCGTGGCGGGCGTAGACCTCCTGGATCTTGTCGTGGACCGCCTTCCAGTCGGAGAGGAAGGTGTCCCTCAGGTTCGGCCAGTTCTGGTACCAGATGCCGTCCGGCTCGTTGAAGGGGATGAACAGGTACTCCTCGGGGTGGTCGGACTGCGTGGCGACCACCTCCACCATGAGCTCGACGACCTCGAGGTAGTCCCACACGCCGTTGGGCTCCTCGACGTACTCCCCGGTGGCCTGGTCATACGTGCGCACGTCACCCACGCGCACGCCCCGGTGGTACGGCCAGTCGGGGTAGTGGTCCTGGATGTAGATCGCGAGCTCCTCGCCGTGCTTGGCGAAGAAGCCGTCCTCGACCTTGAGGATGTCCCCGCTCGGGTGCTGCGTCCCGAACGGCGGCTTCTGCGAGGAGTTCGTGATGTGCGCGCCGTTGATGAGCGCCTGCGTGGGCGCGCCCTCGTCGCCGAACCCGTAGAGCGTGCCGGTGGCGCCGCCCCGGAAGGCTCCGGTCGTCTTCCCGAAGTCGACGGTGAGACTCTCGGGTTCGGCAGCCGCCGGCTGCGCGACCGTGAGTGTTGCCGCTATCAGAGCCGTCACCGCGATACCGCTCCATCCTCGTCGCTGTCGGGACCACTGCCATGATCGTTGACGGGACGACCGCCGCGATCGGTTCTGATCTGCGCTATCAGGAATGCTCACCTGTGTTCCACTCCTTCGTGGATCGGGACCGAGATCGCGTCAGAGACGCGGTGCCGGGACTATGAAAGCGCTAATCATCCGGGTTTGGCAAGGGCACCCTCCGGCAACTGCGAGGTTTGCACGTAGCCTGGCCCCGTGGAACCTGACCGCCCGATGAAGCCGCCTGTCATCGCCGACGTCGCGCGCGTCGCCGGCGTCTCCGTCCCCACCGTCTCCCGCGTGCTCAGCGGCTCGGTACCGGTGGGACCCGAACGCCGCGCACGCGTGCTGGCGGCGATCAAGGAGCTGGGCTTCCGGCCCAACGGGGCCGCCCGGGCGCTCGCGACGGGCGGACAGCCCATGATCGCCGTGTTCGCGGGCAACACGACGCGGTACGGCTACGCCTCGACGCTCCAGGGCATCGAGGAAGCCGCACGCCAGGCCGGGTACATGGTCGTCATCTCCGTGGTCGAGACCGACGACAAGCGCACGGTCGACGCCGCGATCGACCATGCGCTCGGCCAGCCGATGGCCGGCGCCATAGTGCTCGAGTACGACCCCCCGGGCGTCGCGGCGCTCGCCGCGATCCCGCCGTGGCTGCCCGTCGTCGCGGCGGCCTCGGGCCGGCCCGCGGACGAGCAGGTGGCGCATGCCTTCATGGACGACCGGTTCGCCGCCGCACGCGCGACCAAGCACCTCCTCGAGATCGGGCACCACACCGTGCACCACGTGGCGATCCCGTCCCCCGGCCGGCCGAGCGCCCGGCTGCTGGGGTGGCGCGACGCGCTCACCGAGGCGGGCGCCCCGGTCCCGCCAGTGCTGTACGCCGACTGGTCGCCGGACTCCGGCTACGACGCGGGCACCCGCCTCGCCCTCCAGCCCGACGTGACGGCGGTGCTCTGCGGCAACGACGAGCTCGCGATGGGCCTGACCAAGGGTCTGGCCGACGCCGGCCGGAGCGTACCCAGGGCGGTGAGCGTCATCGGGTTCGACGACCACCCGCTCAGCCACCTGTGGACGCCGCCGCTGACCACGGTGCGCCAGGACTTCGTCCGGCTCGGGCAGAAGGCGTTCCAGCTGCTCAACGCTCAGATCGACAGCGGGACCGTCCCGGCGTCGGTGCGTTTTGTCCCCGATCTGATCCTGCGTTCCTCGGCCGCGCCGCGCGCCGACCGAGTCCTCGACGTCGGCTGAAAGCGGTTGCGGCGCGCTAGCGCCTTGAAAACAGTCATGCCGGACGGAGTCTTGCGCTTGGTTCTGATATGCGCTTTCATAACGTCGTGCAAGGAAGCCAGCCGACTACGGCGAACCATCACTCAGCAGCGACGCGAGTAGCTCTCTGGTCCCGGGACGGGGCCGAGCTGGCGCTCGTCCTGCCCGCCGACGCCCCGGCGGCGCTGTCGACGGCAGGCCCGATCACGGACGCCGACGCCGACACGGCCGCGACAGCCGCCGGTGCCGGGACACCGACCCAGCCCCTGGTCGAGATCCTCGCGGTCGGGCACGGCCGGGCCAACGCCAACACCCGCAACACCGCAACGGCGATCGGCGCCCGGCTGCGGGTGCTGGGCCACGACGTGACGCAGGGCGACGGCTGGCGGACGGTCCGGGTCTTCCAGGGCGACGCCGTCACCTCGCTGCACGTCACCTCGCACCTCCGGATCCGCGAGGACGGCGCCTCGCTGCAGTCGTGGACGACGGTCCGGAACGACGGTTCGGCGCCCCTCGCGCTCCAGGCCGTGTCGTCGCTGGTGATCGGGCGCCCGGTCGGGATGGCACCCGTCGCCGAGACCCTGTCGCTGGAGGGCCACGGCGAGTGGGTGGGCGAGAACCGCTGGGCCTGGACGAGGCTCTCGGACCAGGCAGGGCTCGTCGGGCTCGACCTGCCCGCGCACCAGCACCAGGACGCCCGCGGCTCCCGCAGCCTGGTCAGCACGGGCTCGTGGTCGTCCGGCCGGTACAACCCGGCAGGCGTCGTCCTGGCCGACGGCGGGCCCGCGCTCGCCTGGCAGGTCGAGCACAACGGCGCGTGGCGCGCGGAGCTCGGCGTCCGCCTCGACGCCCGGGACGAGGAGGTGCTGGTGCTCGGCCTGTTCGGCCCGACCGACGACGACCACGCCTGGACCCGCGTCCTGCGGGCAGGCGAGTCGTTCGACACCGTGCCGGTATCCGTCGCGGCGTCGGCCGGCTGGCAGGAGTCGCTGGCCGAGCTGACGCGGCACCGCCGCGCGCTGCGCCGCAACCCACGCCGCCCCGTCATCGTCTTCAACGACTACATGAACACGCTCATGGGCGACCCGACGACCGCCAAGCTGTTGCCGCTCATCGACGCGGCGGGCCGGTCCGGGGCCGAGTACTTCTGCATAGACGCCGGCTGGTACGACGACGGCGGCGACTGGTGGGACTCGGTAGGCCTCTGGGAGCCCTCGGTCACGCGGTTCCCCGACGGCGGCCTGCGCCGCGTCGTCGACGCGGTCCGCGCCGCCGGCATGGTGCCGGGGCTCTGGCTCGAGCCCGAGGTCATGGGCGTGCGCAGCCCGCTGGCGGAGCGGCTGCCGGACGAGGCGTTCCTGCAGCGTCACGGTGTGCGGATCACCGAGCACGGCAGGCACCTGCTCGACCTGCGGCACCGCGACGTCGTCAAGCACCTGGACGAGGTGGTCGACCGCCTGGTCGAGTGCTTCGGCGTCGGCTACTTCAAGCTCGACTACAACGTCACGCCGGGGGCTGGCACCGACCTGGACGCCGACAGCCCGGGCGACGGCCTGCTCCAGCAGAACCGCGCGCACCTCGACTGGATCGACGGCGTGCTCGCGCGGCACCCCGACCTGGTGATCGAGAACTGCGCGTCCGGCGCCATGCGCTCGGACTACGCGCTGCTGTCCCGGCTCGACCTGCAGTCGACGTCGGACCAGCAGAACCCCCTGCTCTACCCGCCGATCGCCGCCGGCGCGCTGGTCGGCATAGTGCCCGAGCAGGCGGCGAACTGGGCCTACCCGCAGCCCGACATGACCGACGAGGAGATCGTCTTCACGCTCTCCACGGGCCTCGCGGGGCGGCTCTACCTCTCCGGGAAGCTGCACGACATGACGCCCGAGCAGGCGGCGCTCGTCGCCGACGGCGTGGACCTGGCGAAGCGGTGGACGTCCCAGCTGGTCGACGCCGTCCCGTTCTGGCCGCTCGGGCTGCCGGACTGGACCGCCCCGCTCGTGGCCTCCGGCCTGCGCGGCGGTGACGAGTCGCTGGTCGTCGTCTGGTGGCGGGGGACCGAGGGCACGGAGCTCGAGCTCGACCTGCCCGCAGGGGCCGTCGACGTCGCCTACGGGCCGCCCGCCGACGGGTGGCACGTCGTCCGCGACGGGGACGGTCCCGTCCGCGTGCGCATCCCCGCCGGCCCGCAGGCCCGCGTCCTCAGAGTCCGGCACACCGGCCTCGTCTGACCACCGGGGCCGCACGGCGGCCCCGCACGACCCGCAGTCGGTGATGACTGCGCAGATCCAAGGAGTCGATATGAAGAAGTATCTGACCATCCCGGCAGCGGCAGTCGCCGTCGGCCTCCTCGTCGCCGGATGCAGCGACCCGACGGCGGGTCCCGGCGGGGCCGAGCCGGGCGGCGCCACCGGGGCGGCCGAGTGGCCCGCGCAGGACACCGACCTGACCGGCACGAAGCTCACCATCTGGGCCGCCCAGAACTCCAACACCGCGCCCGACGCCGTCGTCGCCGGGTTCGAGGAGCTGACCGGCGCCGAGGTCGAGGTCGTCACGATCCCCGACCCGTACGAGCAGGGCGTGCAGACCAAGGTCGCCACGGGCGACCTGCCCGACCTGGCGTTCTGGCAGCCGACCGGCTCCATGCTCACCGCCCTCAACGCGCCGACCAACCTGCAGCCGCTCGACGGCGCACCGTGGGTCGACTCGTACGGCGAGGGGCTCGCCGACATCACCGGCATCCTCGACGACACCCGCTACGCGGCCCTCATCACGAGCCCCGCGGTGGAGGGCGTGTACTACAACAAGGAGGTCTTCGCGGAGCACGGGATCACCGAGACGCCCACCGACTGGGACAGCTTTCTCGAGACCGCCCGCACCCTGAAGTCCGAGGGCGAGACGCCGTTCTTCGAGATGGCCGCCGACCAGTGGGCCACGCAGTGGTGGGTCCAGGTCCAGCTCGCCGACGCCGCCAAGGACGGCCTGTGGGACCGCGTGAACACCGGCGAGGAGAAGTTCACCGACCCGACGATCCTGGGCGCCATCGAGACGTACAAGGGCCTGATCGACGAAGGCCTCTTCAACGAGGACATCAAGACCGCGACGTTCGAGGACCAGGCGGATGCCCTCCTCGCCGGCGACGCGGCGATGGCGGTCCAGGTCAACTCGTTCTTCGGCCAGCTCCAGGCCAAGGCGGACGCCGCGGAGCTCGACGAGAAGATCGGCTTCTTCCCGATCTCGCCCACCGGCAACGTCGGCACGTTCATCCCTGACCAGTCGAACGCCCTGGTCGCCTTCAAGACCGGCGACGCCGACCGCGAGGCGGCGGCACGTCAGCTCCTGTCGTACTGGCTGGGTGACGGCTACGCCGACTTCGTGGCGGACCGCGACACGATCTCGCTGCAGGACGGCGTCCCGACGCCGGACTCGGTGCCGCAGGCGCTCCTCGACGCGCACGCGTCGCTCGGCGAGTCCGTCGGGTCCATGCAGGCGCTCGCCGTGGCGAACCCCGACCTGTACATCTACCTCGCCGACATGATCCAGGGCACGACCACGCCCGAGGATGTCGCGCAGCAGACCCAGGACCAGTTCGCCCAGCTCGCCCGAGCCCAGGGCATCGAAGGCTTCTGACCAAGACCCGCTGGGTGCCGGGCTGCCGTGAGGCGGCCCGGCACCCACCGTCCGAGGACTGATCGTGACCGCACAGACCACCGCCATCCCGCCGATGCCACCCCCGCGACCCGCAGCGCCGCGCCGGGCGTCAGCGCGCACCAACCTGGGCCACCGCGCCAACCACCCGGCCGCCTTCCTCATCCCGGCGTTCGCGATCCTCGGGGTGTTCTTCTTCCTGCCGACGATCTTCAACTTCGTCTACGCGCTCACCGACTGGTCCAGCTTCAAGAGCGAGATCGGCTTCGTCGGGCTGCAGAACTTCCAGGACCTCATCTCGAGCGGCACGCTCCTGTCGTCCCTGCGGATCACGCTGATCTACGCGGTGCTGGTGGCGATCTTCCAGAACCTCTTCGGGCTGCTGCTCGCGCTCCTGCTCGAACGCGACACCCGGATCAACCGCTTCGCCCGGGTCATGTTCTTCATCCCGGTCGTCATGTCCGCGCTCGCGGCCGGCTACGTGTTCCAGGCGATCCTCAAGCCGGACGGCGCCGCCAACGCGATCCTCAGCGCCCTGACCGGCCAGCCGGTCACGATCCCCTGGCTGGGGGACACCACGTGGACGCTGGTCGTGGTCGCGCTGATCCACTCCTGGAAGTGGATGGGCCTGTCCATGCTCATCTACCTCGCGGGCCTGAAGACGATCAGCGAGGACGTGCTCGAGGCCGCCCGGCTCGACGGCGCCTCGGCCTGGACGGCCTTCCGGCACATCCGGTTCCCGCTGCTCGCACCCGCGCTGACCTTCAACGTCGCGACCGCGCTGCTGGGCTCGATGAACGGGTTCGACATCGTCCAGGCGACCACCGGCGGCGGCCCGGCCCGCACCACCGAACTGCTCAACATCTTTATCTTCCGCACGTTCGGACAGGGTCTGTTCGCCCAGGCCACGACCATGAGCCTCGTGCTCTTCGTGGTCGTCGTGGCCCTCGCGTTCCCCGTCATCCGGACCCTGCGCAAGCGAGAGGAAGTCCTGTGAGCTCCACACGGCACGTGAACAACAGGCACGGAGTCTGGCGGCGCGTCCAGCCGGTGGCGGCCCTCCTCGCCGTCGTCCTGCTGATCGGCATGCCGCTGTGGATAGTGGTGGTCACGGCGGGCAAGAGCCAGGGCGAGGCCCTGAACCCCGACCTGTCCCTGCCCACCACCTGGCAGTACGCCGAGAACTTCGCGGCGGTCTGGGAGGACGGCCGGGTGCCCGCCGCGTTCTTCGGGAGCCTGCTCGTCATGGTCCCCGCGGTCATCGGGGTGCTCGCGCTCGGGTCCCTCGCCTCGTGGGTGCTCGCCCGCCGCAGCTCCCGGCTCATGGCGGTGCTCTACGCGCTGGCGATCAGCGGCATAGTGCTGCCGCCCGCCGTCGTGACCGTCGTGCTGCTGCTGCGCCAGCTCGGCCTCGCGGGCACGGCGATCGGGATGATCGGCGTCTACATGGGCATGTACCTGTCGACGGTCATCTTCTTCGTCACCGGCTTCATCCGGACGATCCCGGTGGAGCTCGAGGAGGCGGCGCGGGTCGACGGCGCAGGTCCGCTGCGCGTGTTCGGCCGGATCATCCTGCCGCTGCTGGCACCCGTGCTGTCGACGGCGACGATCCTGATCTGCCTGTACGTCTGGAACGACGTGTTCTACGCGTTCTTCGTGGTCGGCGGGCGGCTGGACACGCTGCCGCTGAACCTGTTCCAGGTCGCCAGCGCGGGGCTGTACCTGGAGAACTGGCACCTGATCTTCGCCTACGTGGTGCTGATGAGCCTGCCGCTGCTGGCCGTCTTCGTCGTCGCCCAGCGCAAGATCATCTCGGGGATCACGTCGGGCGCGGTGAAGTAACGGCGCCGCCCCTTCGCTGGTCGAGACCTGCGGAGGGGGTGGTTCGACGGGCGAAGGTCAGGCGTAGCCGGCCTTGACCACGAGGACCGGCGCGGGGGAGTCGAGCAGCACCCGCTGCGTCGTCGACCCGACGAGGAACTTCCCGACCGTCGAGTGCTTGCGCGAGCCGATCACCACGAGGTCGGCCGAGACCGCCTCGGCCTGGTCGACTATCGCGTCGGCGACGTCGTCGTGCTCGGCGCGGAACACTATCGGCGCGACGGTGACGCTGCCGGGCACGGTGTCGAGCAGGTGTGCGAGCGCCGCGGGGACCTTGTCCTCCACCTGCGGAGTCAGCACGAGGACTGCCAGCTCCTGCTCACGTCGCGTCGCCTCGGTGACGGCGGCGCGCATCGCGGCCTCACCCTGGGGTGACTCGTTGTACGCCACGAGGACGGTCATCGGTCCTTGCACCTCCGGACAGTTTCGCCGGGTGTCACCCCTGCTGGTGAAACTCTCTCACATGTCCAGGTCACTGGCAGTCGTCCGCTGCCACGCGATACGACGTCGGCCAGAGAGCCGGTCGGTGAGTCGGTCGGTGAGTCGGGCAGTGAGTCGGCAGAAAATCAGCGGAAGAGGTCGAGCGGCACCGCGTCCGCCAGCGCCGACATCCCGGCGTCGTTCGGGTGGAGATGGTCGCCGCTGTCGTACTCGGCGCGCAGCGCCGTGGGTTCTGCCGGGTCGCGGACGGCGGCGTCGAAGTCGATCACGGCGTCACACTCACCGCTGGTCCGGATCCACTCGTTGAGCGCGTGGCGCGTGGCCTCGTTCCTCGGGGTGTCGTACCCGGGCGTTCCGCCGAACGGCAGGATCGTGCCGCAGTAGACGGCCAGCCCGGCGGTGCGGCCGCGGGCGACGATCTGGCGGTGGCCGTCGATCAGCTGCCGTGCGGTGACCGCCTTGTCGGCCGGCGAGGAACGGCCGCCGGCCTGCCCGATGTCGTTGACGCCCAGCAGGGTGATCACGTATCTCGCGCCGGGCTGAGCAAGCACGTCCCGGTCGAAGCGTCGCAGCCCGGAATCGCCGAGGTAGGCGGCGAACGACTCGCGCTCCTTGTCGGCGTCCGGGTTGGCGTGGAGCAGCCGGTTCCCGGAGATTCCCACGTTGAGCACCCCGCGGTCGGCGAGGCGGGGTGCGTCCCGCAGGCGATCGCTGAGCAGGTCCGGCCAGCGGTGGTTGGCGCCCACCTGGGTGGCCGCGCCGTCGGTGATGGAGTCGCCCAGCGCGACGACCGCCGCGGACCGGGTGGGGGCAGCGACGCTCACCCCGGACAGGAACAGCCACTGCTCCGGCTCCCGGACCGGGTTCACCGAGGTCTCCGCGGTCACGTTGCCCTGGGCGACGGCGTTCACCTGGAACGGGAAGTTGTGCACAGTGGTGACGGCCGTCGGCTCGGGCAGGTAGATGCTCACGACCAGATCGGCGTCGGGCGGGACCACCAGGTCCACGGGGTCGCTCACCAGCGGGGCGCCCGCCGGGACCGTCGCCGACGTCGCGCCGCCGAACGTGACGGTGCGGTCGGACGCCGGATCGATATCGGTCCCGTCCGCGCCGTCGCGCACCGCGACGTGCACCTCGCCGAGGACCAGCGGCTCCTCGCCGAACTCGTTGGTCAGGCGGAGCCGGACCTGGTCGCCGCCGATGCTGGTGTGCACCACCTGGCGCACCGTCACGTCCTCGAGCTGCTCGACGCCGGTCTCGGGTACCGCGGTCGGGGCCGTCGCCCAGCTGCCCACCCAGCTCGCCGCCGTGTCGGCCGGCGGCTGCGGCTGCTCCTGCGGCTCGGTGGTGGGTCCGGCGGCGGTAGGGCCGGCGCTGGGCGGTGCGGCAGGCCCGGGAGCCGCGGCGTCCAGGGACAGGATCCCGGCGGAGAGCGCCCCGCCCACCAGCAGCGTGGCCGCGACCACCACGGCGACGAGGCGGCGGGACGGACGACGGTCAGCAGACATCGTCGTCTCCCCGGTCGCTCGCACCGCGCCACCCGCAGCACACCCGTACGAAACTAGGCACGCCGGATCATGCAGGTCAAGACTTTCTTTCGTTCCCCGCGGCGCGCCGGACTTGTAGGGTCCGAGTGCTTGCAGCGTCCGGGCGAGCGTCCCGGGTAGGAGCAAAAGAGGAGCACGTCATGGGCCTGCTGGACAAGATCAAGGGCGAGCTGGTCGACATCGTCGAATGGCTCGACGACACGCGGG
The DNA here is from genome assembly GCF_040639635.1 of Promicromonospora sp. NPDC023805. Lineage (NCBI taxonomy): Bacteria > Bacillati > Actinomycetota > Actinomycetes > Micrococcales > Promicromonosporaceae > Promicromonospora > Promicromonospora sp. NPDC023805. The sequence goes on from NZ_JBFAAH010000030.1 coordinate 11,760, forward strand.
ACACCATCGTGTGGCGGTTCCCTCGGTACGAGAACGAGATCAAGATGGGCGCGCGGCTCGTCGTGCGCGAGTCGCAGACCGCCGTCTTCGTCAACGAGGGCCTGATCGCCGACGTGTTCGAGCCCGGCACGTACACGCTCGAGACGCAGAACCTGCCGGTGCTCTCTACGCTGAAGGGCTGGAAGCACGGCTTCCACTCGCCGTTCAAGGCCGAGGTGTACTTCGTCAGCACCCGCCAGTTCACCGACATGAAGTGGGGCACCAAGAACCCCGTCATGATGCGGGACCCGGAGCTGGGCATGGTGCGCGTGCGTGCCTTCGGCGCGTTCTCGGCCCGCGTCGTCGACCCGCAGAAGCTGCTCCGCGAGCTGGTCGGCACCGACCCGCAGTTTCGCACCGACGAGGTGCACGAGTACCTGCGCCAGAACATGGTGAGCCACCTCGCGAGCGTGCTCGCCTCGTCCGGTATCCCCGTCATCGAGCTCGCCGCCCACCACGGCGACCTCGGCGACCAGCTCGCGGCCCGGCTCACCGACGAGCTCGCGGACCTGGGCATCTCCGTGCCCAAGTTCGTCATCGAGAACATCTCCCTGCCGCCCGAGGTCGAGCAGGCGCTCGACAAGCGTACCTCCATGGGCATCGTCTCGTCCGGGACGGTCGGCAGCATGGCCGCCTTCCAGCAGTTCCAGGCGGGCCAGGCGATGGAGGCGGCGGCCGAGGGCGGCGGCAGCGCCGGCGCGGTGATCGGCATGGGGCTCGGGCAGTCGGTCGGCAACGCGATAGTGCCGCCCACCCAGACGGCTCCTGCCCCCACCCAGACCGCTCCGGCCTCGGGCCCGCCGCCGATGCCCGGCTGGTACCTCGGCAACGGTGGCGCGCAGACCGGCCCGTTCGACGACGCCGCGCTCGCCGCCCAGGCCGCCGCCGGCACGCTGACGGCCGGCACGCTGATCTGGCGTGCGGGCATGGCCGGCTGGGAGCCGGCGTCGTCGGTGCCGGACGTGGCGAAGCACCTCGGCGCCACCCCGCCGCCCCTTCCGCAGGCCTGACGATGGCGGAGCTGACCGAGGGCGGCGTCACCGCGCACCGCTCCTACCCGTGCGAGCAGTGCGGGGCCAGCGTCGAGTTCGCCGCCGGGACCGGCGCGCTGACCTGCCCGTACTGCGGGCACGCACAGCAGGTGATGCCGACCGGCGGCCAGGTGCGCGAGCACGACTTCGCGTCCCTCGCCGCGATGCAGCGCCCCGCCGCGCCCGCCACCCACGAGTACCGGTGCGGCACGTGCGGGGCAATGACGACCAGCGACCACCTGTCGCAGAAGTGCGGGTTCTGCGGGTCGCCCATGGTCGCGGAGGTCGAGGGTCTGGGCCTGGTCGAGCCGGAGGCAGTGCTGCCCTTCGGGGTCGACCGGCCGGCCATGCAGGACGCGCTGCAGAAGTGGGTGCGCTCGCGGTGGTTCGCGCCGTCGGCCCTGAAGAAGGTGGTGTCCGCGGAGCAGGCCCACGGCGTCTACCTGCCGCACTGGACGTTCGACACGCAGACGCAGTCGGACTACACCGGGCAGCGGGGCGAGCACTACTGGGTCACCGAGTCGTACACGACCACCGACTCCGAGGGCCGCAGCCAGACCCAGACCCGGCAGGTGCAGAAGACGCGCTGGTACCCGGCGTCCGGCACGGTCGCGCGGGCATTCGACGACGTGCTCGTCGCGGGGACGCGGCGGGTCATGCCGGAGCACCTGGCCAAGCTGAGCCCGTGGCCGCTGGAGCAGGCGGCGGCGTACCAGCCGGACTACCTCGCGGGCTACGAGACCCTGCGGTACGACGTCGAGCCCGAGGCCGGGCTGGACGTGGCCAAGCAGGAGATGGCGCCCGTCATCGAGAACGACTGCGAGCGGGACATCGGCGGCGACGTCCAGCGGGTGCACCACGTGGCCACCAGCTACTTCGACGTGACGTACAAGCTCCTGCTGCTGCCGGTGTGGATCGCCACCTACCTGTACGGCGGCAAGCCGTTCCAGGTGCTGGTCAACGCGCGCACCGCCGAGGTGGTGGGCGAGCGCCCGTGGTCGGCCTGGAAGATCACGTTCGCGGTCCTCGCGGGGCTGGCGCTGATCGCCGGGATCATCTGGGCAGTGGTAGCGGCCCAGGACGACGGTGCCGCGAGCGTCGTCTACTCGGGGCTCGCTCTGTTGGGTGATCCGGTCTCTCGTGAGAGCGTGGGTCTTCACGCGGATCCCGGCAGCTGACACCGACGTCACGGAACCGCACGACCGGCTCGTCCGTTGGGTGACCGGCAGACGACGACCGCTAGGAGATCACACGATGCTGTGCCCCATCGACCAGACCACGCTCGTCATGTCCGAGCGCAAGGGGATCGAGATCGACTACTGCCCCACGTGCCGTGGCGTGTGGCTCGACCGTGGTGAGCTCGACAAGGTCATCGACCGCTCGGTGGAGACCGAGATCGCGGCGGAGAACCGGCCGGCACCGCCGTCGGCCCCGATGGCCCCGCCTGCGCCGAACCCCGTGCAGGCTGGGCCGTACGGTTCGCCGCAGCCGGCCTACGACCCGCGCTACGACGACCGCCGGCGCGACGACGGCCGCCGCTACGACGGCGACCGGGACCGGGACCGCCGGTACGAAGGCGACCGCAGGTACGAGGGCGACCGGGACCGTGACCGCCGGTACGACGGCGACCGCCGGCACGACGACCCGCGCTACAAGAAGAAGCGCAAGGAGTCCCTCCTGGGGGAGCTCTTCGACTTCTGACCGAGGGGAGACGCGCCCCTACCCAGTGATTCGGTCCGGACCTCCCACGGTTCCTGGCCGAATCACTGGGTGGGGGCGTTCTCGTTTTCCGGCTAGCCGCTTGACCTCAAGTTTGGTCGAGGTCTTAGCGTCGTCGCGGACAGGGGCCCGCTGGCCCTCGGATCTGCGTCGGGAGCCGTTGATGAGTGAGTTGGAGCTGGGGTCGCTGGGCCTGGTGCTGAACATCGCGGACGATCGCGCCCACATCGAGCACGCCGTGGAGGCCGAGCGGCTGGGCTTCTCCGCGCTCTGGCTGTTCGGCGGGCAGCTCGAGCTCCTCGAACCGCTGGCCGAGGTGCTCCGCGCGACGGAGAAGGTCGCCGTCGCGCCCGCGATCGTGTCGCTGGACGTCCACGGCGTCGACGACGTCGTCCGGCTCATCGAGGCGCTCGACGACGGCGAGGCCGAGCGGCTGGTCGGCGGCTTCGGAGCACCGCAGCAGGCGGCACGGCCGCTCGCCGGGCTGGCCGAGTTCCTGGACGAGCTCGACGGCGCGGACGTGTCGCTGCCCGCGGCGCGGCGGCTGGTCGCGGCCCTGGGTCCCCGCAAGCTGGAGATCGCGCGGGACCGTGCGGCGGGCGCGATCACCATGCTGGTGACACCCGGCTACACCGCATGGGCGCGCGAGGTGCTGGGGCCGGACGCGACGCTCGTGGTGATCCAGCCGGTGGTGCTGGACGCCGACCTCGACCGTGCCCGCCGGACCGTGCGGGGGCCACTGGGCTTCCTGCTCTCCGTCGGCGGGTACGCGGCGAACATGCGCCGGATGGGCTTCGGCGACGACGACATCGCCGCCATGAGCGACGAGCTGGTCGACGCGATCGCGACCGTCGGTGATGCGGACGCGATTCTCGCCGGGGTGCGGGCGCACCTCGATGCGGGCGCTGACCACGTGGCGCTGTCCGTGTTCTCGGAAGGCGACCAGCCAACCGCGATCGAGGTGGCCCGCGCGGTAGCCGCCGCCTCCACCCTGCCGAGGTAGCCGGCGTCAGGGGGGTGTCAGGGTCGTCGGCGCACGTGTCAACGTTCCGTCAAGGGCGCGGTCCGCCGGACGCCGTCGGGCATAGACCTGAGACATGACCGATCTGGCCTTCATCCTCCTGACCGCGGCGTTCTTCGCCGTGGTGGCAGTGGTGGCGCGTCGCGCCTCCTCGAACGAGTCGTCCGTCAGCCCTCTGGGGAGGCGGAAGTGAACCCGTTCGACGCCGTGGGCCTGGTGCTCACCCTCGCGGGCCTCGCGTACCTCTTCGTGGCGCTGATCCGCGCCGACCGGACGCGGTGATCGTCCGGTGAACACCGCAGTCGTCGCAGCGGCGGCACAGATCCTCGTGCTGCTCGCCGCCCTCGCCGCAGTGCACGCGCCCCTCGGCGCGTACATGGCACGCACCTACACCAGCCCCAAGCACCTGCGGATCGAGCGCCTCTGGTACCGCGCCGTCCGCGTGGACCCGGACGCCGAGCAGCGCTGGACCACCTACCTGATGTCCCTGCTGGGCTTCTCGCTCGTCTCGGTCCTCTTCCTGTACGGGATGCTGCGCCTGCAGGAGCACCTGCCGTGGAGCCTCGGCTTCACGGGGTTCGACCCGGCGGGTGCGTGGAACACCGCCGTCAGCTTCACCACGAACACCAACTGGCAGTGGTACTCGGGCGAGGCCGCTGCGGGACACCTGGTGCAGATGGCCGGGCTGGCCGTGCAGAACTTCGTCTCGGCGGCGGTCGGCATGGCCGTCGCGATCGCGCTGGTGCGCGGCTTCGCCCGGTCCGGGACCGACGCCCGCATCGGCAACTTCTGGAGCGACCTGACCCGCGGCGTGACCCGGATCTTGCTGCCGCTGTCCGTGCTCGCGGCGCTCGTCCTCATGGGCGCGGGCGTGATCCAGAACCTGGACCCCCACACCGCGCTCACCACTGTCGAGGGCGCCACGCAGCACGCGCTCGGCGGCCCGATCGCCTCCCAGGAGGCCATCAAGGAGCTCGGCACCAACGGCGGCGGCCCGTTCAACGCGAACTCCGCACACCCGTTCGAGAACCCGACGCCGTTCACCAACATCCTCGAGATCTTCCTGCTGCTGCTCATCCCGTTCACGCTGCCGCGCACGTTCGGCATCATGGTCGGCGACAAGCGCCAGGGCTGGGCGATCCTCGGTGCCATGGGGGCGCTGTTCCTGGCGTCGCTGGTGCTGACCACCTGGGCCGAGATGGCGGGACCCGGTGCGGCTCCGCAGGCGGCGGGCGCCGCCATGGAGGGCAAGGAGACCCGGTTCGGGCTCGCGGGCAGCGCCCTGTTCGCGGTCGCGACGACGGCGACGTCGACGGGCGCGGTGAACTCGATGCACGACTCGTTCACGGCGCCGGGCGGAGGCCTGGTCCTGTTCAACATGCTGCTGGGCGAGGTCGCACCGGGCGGCGCAGGCTCCGGCCTCTACGGGATGCTGATCCTGGCAGTGGTCGCGGTGTTCATCGCGGGCCTGATGGTGGGCCGTACTCCCGAGTACCTGGGCAAGAAGATCGGCCGCCAGGAGATGACGCTGGTCGCGCTGTACGTGCTGACGGTGCCCGCACTGGTGCTCGTGGGTACGGCGGTCGCCGTCGTCGTCGAGCCGGGCCTCGCCGGCATCCAGGAGTCCGGCCCGCACGGCCTGTCCGAGGTGCTGTACGCGTACGCCTCGGCCGCGAACAACAACGGCTCGGCCTTCGGCGGCCTGACCACCGGCACCCCGTTCTACGAGGTGACGCAGGGTCTGGCGATGCTCGCCGGCCGGTTCGTCCCGATAGCCCTCGTGCTGGGGCTCGCCGGCCGCCTCGCGAGCCAGACGGCGGTACCGGCGACGGCGGGCACCCTGCCGACGCACCGCCCGCTGTTCGTTGGCCTCGTGGCCACGGTGGCGATCGTCGTCGTGGGGCTCACGTTCATCCCTGTTCTTTCCCTCGGTCCCGTTGTGGAGTCCCTGTCATGACCATCGACACCCGGAACATCCCGGACGTCCCCACCCACGAGCCCGTCACGGACGGCGGGAGCCGGCACCACACGAAGCGCACGACGCCGCGCGCCCTGACCTGGGCGCAGGTGCGTGCCTCGCTCCCGGGCGCGCTGCGCAAGCTCGACCCGCGCGTCCTGTACACCTCGCCGGTCATGTTCGTCGTCGAGGTGGGTGCCTTCGTCACCACCGTGCTGGCGATCATCCAGCCGGGCGTCTTCGCCTGGTGGATCACGGTGTGGCTGTGGGCCACGGTGCTCTTCGCGACGCTCGCGGAGTCGATCGCCGAGTCCCGCGGCAAGGCGCAGGCCTCGACCCTGCGCGCCACCCAGAAGCAGACGACGGCGCGCAAGGTAGTCGCCCCCCAGGAGACCCTTGCCGCCACCCGCACCGGGCTGGACCTGCTGCCGACGGTAGAGGTCCCGTCCTCGACGCTCCTGGTGGGCGACGTCGTGCTGGTCGTGGCGGGCGAGACCATCCCCGGCGACGGCGACGTCATCGAGGGTGTCGCGTCGGTGGACGAGTCGGCGATCACCGGCGAGTCGGCGCCGGTGATCCGGGAGTCCGGCGGCGACCGCAGCGCCGTCACGGGCGGCACCGTGGTGCTGTCCGACCGGATAGCCGTGCGGATCACGGCGCCCGCCGGGTCCACGTTCGTGGACCGGATGATCGCCCTGGTCGAGGGCAGCGAGCGCCAGAAGACGCCGAACGAGGTGGCGCTGAACATCCTGCTGACGTCGCTGACGATCGTGTTCCTGCTGGCGGTCGCCACGCTGCAGCCGTTCGCGGTCTACTCGGGCTCGCGGCAGTCGCTGCTGGTCCTGGTGGCGCTGCTGGTCTGCCTGATCCCGACGACTATCGGCGCGCTGCTCAGCGCCATCGGCATCGCGGGGATGGACCGGCTGGTGCAGCGCAACGTGCTGGCGATGTCGGGCCGCGCGGTGGAGGCGGCGGGTGACGTCGACGTCCTGCTGCTCGACAAGACGGGCACCATCACCTACGGCAACCGCCGTGCCACGGAGGTGCTGCCGGTCGGCGGGGTGACGCCGCAGGAGCTGGCGGTAGCGGCTCGTCTGGCCTCGCTCGCCGACGAGACCCCGGAGGGCCGCAGCATCGTCGAGCTGGTGGACGCCGCCTACCCCTCCGCTGAGTGCGGGATTTTCGCCCCCTCAACGGGGTCCGAAGGGGCGAATATCCAGCACTCAACAGGTTGGGTGGGGGGAGAGCTGCCGGCAGGCGCCGAGCTGGTGGCGTTTAGCGCGCAGACGCGGATGTCCGGGGTGGATCTGCCGGCCGGATCGTTGGTTGAGCTTGTCGAGACCCTCCGGATCCGGAAGGGGGCCGGCAGTGCCATCCGGCGGTGGGTGCGGAGCACCGGCGCGCAGGTCTCCGAGCAGGAGACCGCGGAGCTGGACGGGCACGTCGACGCCGTCTCGCGCGCGGGCGGCACACCGCTCGTCGTCGCGGAGCAGGTCGGGGAGGGGCCCGCGCGGGTGCTCGGCGTCGTCCGCCTGAAGGACGTGGTCAAGGAGGGCATGCGCGAGCGGTTCGACGAGCTGCGCGCCATGGGCATCCGGTCCGTCATGGTCACGGGCGACAACCAGGTGACCGCGCGGGCGATCGCGGAGGAGGCCGGCGTGGACGACGTCCTGGCCGAGGCCACCCCCGAGGACAAGCTCGAGCTGATCCGCCGCGAGCAGGAGGGCGGCCGGCTGGTCGCGATGGCCGGGGACGGTACGAACGACGCCCCGGCGCTCGCCCAGTCCGACGTCGGCGTCGCGATGAACACCGGCACGTCCGCCGCCAAGGAGGCGGGCAACATGGTGGACCTCGACTCCGACCCCACCAAGCTCATCGAGATCGTGGAGATCGGCAAGCAGCTGCTCATCACGCGCGGGGCGCTGACCACGTTCTCCGTGGCGAACGACGTCGCGAAGTACTTCGCGATCCTGCCCGCCATGTTCGTGACCGTGTTCCCGCAGCTCGAGGTGCTGAACATCACGCGGCTGGAGAGCTCCGGCTCGGCGATCCTGTCGGCCGTCATCTTCAACGCGCTGATCATCCTCGCGCTGATCCCGCTGTCGCTGCGCGGCGTGCGGTACCGGCCGGCGTCGGCGTCGTCGCTGCTGACGCGGAACCTGCTGGTCTACGGCCTCGGCGGGCTGGTGGCCCCGTTCATCGGGATCAAGCTCATCGACATGGTCGTCTCGCTGCTCCCGGGCCTGTAGCCCGGCCTTCGTACTAGCTCTAAAGAGGAACTCAGATGGCAACTACAACAGTGGCGAGCGACCTCGCGACGCTGACCCGGCACTCGCTGGCGGGGCTGCGCATGCTGCTCGTCTTCACTCTCGTCACCGGGCTGGCGTACCCGCTCGCGATGACCGCCGTCGGGCAGGTGGCGTTCCCCTGGCAGGCGAACGGCTCGCTCGTCCAGTCCGACGGCGCCCGCACCACCGCGCGCTCCGACGCCGTGGGCTCCGCGCTCATCGCGCAGGGTTTCACGAGCCCGGAGTACTTCCACCCGCGCCCGTCGGCAGCGGGCGACGGCTACGACACCCTGGCCTCCGCCGGGTCCAACCTGGGCCCGCTCAACCCCGACCTGGTGGCGACGATCGAGGAGCGCAAGGCCGCGGTGGCGGCCCTGGAGGGCGTGGACCCGGCAGACGTCCCGGCCGACGCCGTCACGGCCTCGGCCTCCGGCCTGGACCCGCACATCAGTCCTGCGTACGCGGCGATCCAGGTGGCCCGGGTCGCGGAGGCGCGCGGCCTGCCCGTGGCCGACGTCGAGCAGGCGGTGGCCGAGCACACCACCGGCCGCGACGTGGGCGTCCTGGGCGACCCGCGCGTGAACGTGCTGGAGCTCAATCTCGCCCTCGATGACGCAAACTGAGGCCATGACCACCGGACGCCGGGGCCGCCTCACCGTCTATCTGGGGGCGGCCCCGGGCGTAGGGAAGACCTACGCCATGCTCGACGAGGCGCACCGCCGCCGCGCACGGGGCACCGACGTCGTGATCGGCCTCGTGGAGACGCACGGCCGGACGGCGACGGTCGAGCGGACAGGTGACCTCGAGATGCTTCCGCGGCGGCTCGTCGAGCACCGCGGCACGACGCTCACCGAGCTCGATGTCCCGGCCGTGCTGGAGCGGGCGCCCGAGGTGGCCCTGGTGGACGAGCTCGCGCACACCAACGCCCCCGGCTCGGAGCATCCCAAGCGCTGGCAGGACGTGCACGACCTGCTGGACGCCGGTATCGACGTGGTCACCACGGTCAACGTGCAGCACCTCGCCTCCCTGACGGACGACGTCGAGGCCATCACCGGCGTCCGGCAGCGCGAGACGGTGCCGGACAAGGTGGTGCGCGAGGCCGACCAGATCCAGCTCGTGGACCTCTCGCCCGAGCAGCTGCGGCGTCGGCTCGCGCACGGCAACGTCTACCGCGCGGACCAGATCGACGCGTCCATGTCGTCGTTCTTCCGCGTCGGCAACCTGACGGCGCTGCGCGAGCTCGCCCTGCTGTGGCTCGCCGACCGGGTGGACGACGCCCTGACCAGGTACCGCGCCGACCACTCGATCGGCGGCACCTGGCCCGCCCGCGAGCGCATAGTCGTGGCCGTCACCGGTGGCCCGGAGACGGAGACGCTGCTGCGCCGGGCGGCCCGGATCGCCCAGCGGGCGGCCGGTACCGAGCTGCTGGCGGTGCACGTGCTGCCGACCGACGGCCTGCCGTCGACGCCGTCGGCCACCATCGCGGCGCACCGCGCGCTCGCCGAGTCGCTCGGGGGCGTGTTCCACACGGTGGTGGGGGAGGACGTGCCGACTGCCGTCGTGGACTTCGCGCGCGGGGTCAACGCGACGATGATCGTGGTGGGCGTCTCGCGGCACAGCGTGTGGCGGCAGGCCCTGCTCGGGTCCTCCGGCGCGGAGATCGCCCGCCTCTCCGGCGCTATCGACGTGCACCTGGTGACGCACGAACGGGCACACGTCGGGACGGGCGTCGGGTCCCGGTACTCGTCGCTGTCCCCGAAGCGCCGGGCGGCGGGCTGGGGATCGGCCCTGGTGCTGCCTGCGGCCCTGACGGGAGTGCTGCTGCTGATCGGCCGGGACGACGTCGCTCTCGCGACGGACGCCATGCTCCTCCTCGCTGGGGTGGTCGGTGTGGCCCTGATCGGCGGGCTGTGGCCGGCGGTCGTGGCAGCTGTCGTGTCGAACCTGTGCCTGAACTGGTTCTTCGCGGCGCCGGTGGGCCGGCTGACGATCGCCGAGGGAGAGAACGTGCTCGCCCTTGCCGTGTTCCTGGTGGTCGCGGTAGCCGTCGCGTCCGTCGTCGACCTCGCGGCGCGGCGCTCCACCCAGGCCTACCGGGCGCGCGCCGAGGCGTCCACGCTCGCCGCACTGTCACGTTCCGTGCTGTCGGGGGACGACACGGCGCAGGCGATCGTGCAGCGCCTGGCGCAGACCTTCGCGATGGCCGAGGTGCGGCTCGAGGAGCGCGCCGACGACCGTGCGCCCTGGACGGTGGTGGCCCATGAGAGGTGGGCCACCGCGGAGGCTGGGTCGGGCGCCGGGTCGGGCGCAGGGTCCGGCGGGTCCGGCGGGTCCGCCGGGTCCGGCGCCGGGTCCGGCGGCGCGGACGACGGGCCCGTCACCGAGGTGGCGATCGACGACAGGCACCGGCTCCTGCTGGCCGGCCGGGTCCTCCCGGCGAGCGACCGGCAGGTCGTCGAGGCGTTCGGCGCGCAGGCCGGCATCGTGCTGGAGCACCGGCGGCTGCGGGAGCAGGCGGCCCAGGCGGAGGTGCTGGAGCGGACGGAGAGCACCCGCACGGCGCTGCTCGCCGCCGTCTCGCACGACCTGCGCACGCCCCTCGCGGTGATCCGCACGGCGGTGGACGGCCTCGCGTCGCCCGACGTCGAGCTCGACCGCGAGGACCGGGACATCCTCACTGCCACCATCGCGGACTCGACCTACCGGCTGGAGCGGCTCATCGGCAACCTCCTGGACCTGTCGCGCCTGCAGACCGGCGCCGTCCGCCCGGTCCTGCGCGCCGCGTCCCTGGAGGAGGTGGTGCCGATCGCCGTCGAGCCGTGGCTCTCCGACCTCGCGCTCGACGTGCCAGAGGACCTCCCGCTCGTGCACACGGACCCGGGCCTGTTCGAGCGGGTGGTGGCGAACGTGGTCTCCAACGCGGTGCGGCATTCGCCGCCTGGCGCGAAGGTGCTGTTCACGGCCTCCGCGACGCGCGCGGCGGTGGAGCTGCGGATCGCGGACGCCGGACCCGGCGTGCCCGACGACCGCAAGGCCACCATGTTCGAGCCCTTCCAGCGGCTCGACGACACGAGCGTCAACGGTCTCGGCCTCGGGCTGGCGGTCGCGTCGGGGCTCGCGGACGCCGTCGGCGCCCGGATCGCCGCGGAGGACACCCCCGGCGGCGGCCTGACGATGGTGCTCACCGTCCCGCGCGAACCGGCGCCGGATTCTGGTCTGGATGATGGGATGGTCCCGTGACGGGGGAGCCGGACGGCGGGGGAGAGCGGGCGGTGACGGGCAACCGCGTCCTCGTGGTGGACGACGACGGCGCGCTCGCCCGCGCCCTGGCCATCAACCTGCGGGCGCACGGCTGGGACGTGACGGTAGCGCCGACGGGTGCGGCGGGGCTGGACGCGGCGGCGTCCGCCAGGCCCGACGTGGTGCTCCTCGACCTCGGGCTGCCCGACATGCCGGGCCTCGATGTCATCGCGGGGATCCGCGGCTGGACGCGGGTGCCGATAGTCGTGCTGTCCGCGCGGCAGCTCGGCGACGACAAGGTGGACGCCCTCGACGCCGGCGCCGACGACTACGTGACCAAGCCGTTCGCGATGAACGAGCTGCTCGCGCGGCTGCGCGCCGCCGTCCGGCGGGCGGAGCCTGCCCACCCGGAGGAGCCGGTGGTCGTCGCGGGCGAGCTGCGGATCGACCTGGCGCGGCGGCAGGTCTCCCGCAACGGCGCCGACGTGCGGCTGAGCCCCACCGAGTGGGCGCTGCTGGAGGTGCTGGTGCGCAACCGCGGCCGGCTCGTGGACCGCAAGCTGCTGCTGCACGAGGTCTGGGGCCCCGCGTACTCGACCGAGACCAACTACCTGCGCGTCTACACGGCGCAGCTGCGGCGCAAGCTGGAGAAGGACCCGTCGCACCCGCGCCACATCCTCACGCATCCGGGGGCGGGCTACCGGTTCGAGGAGTAGCTGGCCATCCGGCGAGTTCGGTCCCTTGCACCGGAACATCCGTGACTTCGGTCGGTTGCCCTGAGATCGGTCGTTTGAATTACCGATCTCATGGCAACCGACCGAACTGAGATCAGCAGCCGTGCAACCGACCGAAGTCGCGAGGCGGACAAGGCCGACCGCGGTCTCTCAACGATCGCGAGTGTCGTCCAGCGACCCGGCGAGCGTGATGAGCACCCGCTCGAAGACCTCCCGGTCGGAGGCTGGTACGTCGCGAAGGAGGTCGTCCTCCATCTCGCGGATGTCAGCCCTGCAGCGTTCGAGGACCCGTCGCCCTTCGGCGGTGAGCGAGACGACGCGGTTGCGGCGATCTGCGGGATCGGGTTCGCGGTTCACGAGCCCCAGCTCCGAGAGGCGGTCGAGGTTGCCGATCAGCCGCGTCTTGTCTCGCCCGGCCTCGGCCGCAAGCTGAGCCTGCGTGGGTGCGTCCTTCCCGTCGAGAGCGCCGAGGACGGCGTAGTCCCACATCCGCAGCCCGGCGCGCTCGAGGATCGGCTCCTCCCGGGCGATCGCCGCCCGGATCAGCCGGGACAGCAGGTAGCCAAGCTCTGGTCGCTCCACGGTGCGATCCTAACCAGGCGACCATGATCTACAAGGGTGTATCGTCTACGCATGCTTACTTATTCAAAGATGCTCACCCTGCATGACGACGCCCTCGCCGACACCACAGCGCTGGTCGAGCGGGCGGCCCGCGGTGACCTCGGGATCGCCACACCGTGCGACGGCTGGGACCTCGCGGACCTGCTGTCGCACATGATCGGCCAGAACCTCGGCTTCGCGGCTGCGGTCGCTACCGGCGACGCGGACGAGGCCGCCTATGCGGGACCGGACGTCACCCCGGCGAACGCCGTCGGCGAGTGGCACGCGTCCGCCGAGGCCCTCCGGGCCGCGTTCGGGCCGGCTGACGAGACCGCCGTCGTCCGTCTCGCCGAGTTCGACATTCAGGTGACCCCCGCCGTCGCGCTCAGCATGCAGCTCCTCGACACCGCGGTCCACGCCTGGGACGTCGCCACGGCGCTCGGCGACACCTACCGGCCCGAAGACGCCGTCACCGAGCTGGTCCTCGACTTCGCCCGGCAGATCGCGAGCCGGCCCGGCGGATCGCCCGGCGTCTTCGGCGGGCCGCTGGCCGAGACCGGCGCCGACCCCTGGCTCGACGCCCTGCGCCTCCTGGGCCGGGACTCGCAGGCGGTCGAGGCGTGACCGCAACTGTCGCGACGCCAGTCTCTTCAATCCGACGTACCTAAGAGGTCTGGTTGGGGGCTTCTCGCGGGTGCGATCGTGGCACCTCGCAGCCATCCGCCCTGTCGGCTTGGGAACCGTGCTCTCCCACCTGCATCTCGCAACCTGCTGCGGTTTCGAGTGGTCCGGGAGCAGCCATCAGGCCCCCGTGGCCGGGGTAATGGCGCGCGGCACGGGTAATGAAGGTGTCCGAGATGCGCGATGGGGTGATGTTAGGCGCTCATGGCACTGCGGGCGTGGCACCGGGGCAGGGGGTCCCGCAAACGCCATGATCCCGACATGGGCATCGCATCGTGGTGGTACGGACCGGCGTCGATCAATTACGAGCCGTCGTCGGAGCTTATGCCGGAGACCCACGTCGACTTCGGGGGGCAGACACTGCTGCAATCGCACTATCAAGAGATACGTAAGGAGTTCGAGGCCGCATGCGACGAGGTCAGGCTCTACCGGATCCACAACGACAGTGGATACGCGCGTTCCGGAGAGGCTCTCGCGAGCCTGGCGCCTGATCCGAATGATGCAGACCAGGCTGTCCTGGAGGCGCTAACGCTTGTCGGATACATCGATGGTGTGCAGTATCCAGTCATCCGCTTCGATTTTGGGTCCAAGCGTCCTGGAGTGCTGTGGTGGGACCACTTCCAAGTCACCAATCCCAACGCCGAGCTGCAGGCCGGTCTAAGACGAAGTGCGCTTAGCGACGAACATGGCCTCCCGCCTGGGTTCGAGGACATGGTGGCCGAGAGGAGCGAGAAAGTCGCTCGGCGACTCTCGGGAGCGTATGAAGCGACTAAGCGGCGGGTCCTGGAGGCGGGGCATGGTCGCTCCACGCCATGGAGGCGCTGGGCGATGCTCGCCGGTGTTGGAAGTTGGGCCTTGGCTGCGGGCCTACTCTTGTGGTTGATCCTTGGTTCCGAGGCGCCATTGCCAGCGCTGTTGATCGCCGCCGTTGCCCTGGCGACAAGTGCGCGTTCCGTCCAAGTGCGAGTGCACAGCCGTCTGCGGGTGCGTCACCAATCCACGTGGCAACAGGGGCCGGTGCGTTTGCGTTGGACGACCCGCACTGCGGTGAGGGAGGCCCGGGCGAACAGTCGCCGCGACATATGGGTCGGCTTTATAGGTAGCTTGATCGGCGCGGCCCTTGCCTGGCTCACGTGGCTGGTCCAGCAGTAGCCATGAATCCCCGCAGCGCGCTAGGAGTGTCGGCCGGCGTCTGTGCAGCACTTGATCCGTACGTGCGTGTGTTCAGGCGCGACGGTCAAGGACCTTATTGCGCGGATGAGGCGCCAGTCCATGGCCGCCGCGCTGATCTATCTGCGCACGAACCGCGGAGGATCGCGCCGCTAAATCCCCCTATGCCATGGACCAATGGGCGCGGATCGCGGACCTGGCGTGGGGCGGGAACCGATCTCGTCAGCTGGTGGGACGAGCATCGGCAGGGCTGGCGTGACTAACCGTCGGCGAGCGGCGTTGACCATTTGAGCACGGTCGAGCCGTGGCTGACCTTGACGGCGACCTCGACAACTCGGCCATCGGTCAGGAACACCGTCCGGAGCACCTGAGTCACGATCACTGTGCCAGTGAGCCCGAGGGCCGTCCGCTCGGGGTCGGTGGCGAACCGGGAGGTTACTTCTTCGAGTACGCGCCCTTGGGCCACCCCAAGCCGTTCGGCGGCCAGCTCTCGTGAGCCACCCGTGGAGACCGGCTCAGCAAGTTCTGGTGCTGCCACCACGACGTACGGCGGGTAGTAGGACGACGACAGGTGAACCGGTGAGCCGCCGCGCTTGACGAGCCGTCGTCGGACTTGCGTTGGTGAGCCGGGCTCGACGCCCAGCCGCGCCGCTATGGCCTCGTCGGCGCCAACGGTGCTGACTTCCATGATTTCCGACGTTTCCCCGGTCGCCAGCGCACTGCCTGTAGCCGCGTGGGTCCGGACGCGGGCAGCGATGTTGTCGCTGCTGTAGCTCGCGACGACGGTTCCGGCGCCGGTGCTTGCGGCCGTCAGCCCTTCCTCCTTGAGGACCTTGTAGGCCCTGACAGCGGTGGCGTTGGAGACTTCCCACTCCTCCATGACCTTCCGCACGGTCGGCATCTTGTCGCCAGGGCGCATGGCGCCGTCGCGGATCAGATTCCGGAAGTGCTCGGCGATCGCGGCGTATCCCGCAGATTTGGCCATGTCGCGCTCTCTTCCCTCCATCGAGTGCTCTACTTTGTCTTGCTGTGCTCTACTTCTTGCTCTACTGTCGATAGCGGAGCACGCCAGGACATCCACACCAGCATAGCTCCGGCGAAGGCTGGAAGATGGCCTGTTTTGGCCAGCGTGCGGCCGGGTGAGACATCGGCACGTGGTTCCAGACAGCAGAGCAAGCCGCGCGACAACTCGATGCCGAGAATCTGTCGAGCGCACGAGGGGGACGGGATGGGGCTTGCGTACATGGTCGCGCTCGATATCGATGGGACGTTGCTCCGGACCGGGGAACCCGTGCCTGAGGTCACCGTGCAGGCGGTGAAGCGGGCCCGAGCCGCGGGGCACCACGTGATCCTGGCTTCGGGCCGGTCGCTCGTCGGCGTGCTGCCGGTGGCGAACCAGCTCGGGATCACGAACGGTCGAGTGGTTGCCTCGAACGGCGCGGTTACAGCGCGGTTGACCCCAGGAGCCTCAGCTGGATTCGTGCTGGAGCATGTGCTGCGCTTCGACGTCGGCCCGGTGATCGATCTCGCGTTGAGGCTGCTGCCTGGGGCGCGGATCGGCGTGGAGGAAACCGGCGTCGGCTACTGGGTGAACCATCTGTTCGAGCCCGACCAGATCAACGGCGCACAACGCATCGTGGACCGGGACACACTCGAGCGGTTGCTGTCCGCCCGCCTGATCGTGCAGGCCGACGACGTCCACTCGATCGTGGACGAACTCCGGGCCCTGCGAGTGACTGTCAACCGTGTCGGTGACGGGTGGCTCGATGTAACTCCGGCTGGCCGGTCCAAGGCCACCGCACTCGAGAAGGTCCGTGCTGATCTCGGCGTCCTGCCCGAGCACACGGTCGCCGTCGGCGACGGAATGAACGACGCCGAGGCCCTCGTATGGGCCGCTCACGGAGTGGCGATGGCGCACGCGCCTGACGCCCTCAAAGCCATTGCCGACCACGTCACCGGGACCATCGACGACCACGGCGTCGTCCCAGTCCTGCGCTCGCTGGTGTTCGGGACCGTGGATGGCCGTCGGCCGCTCTGCCGCCCGCTCTCCACATCTCTCACCTGACTGTCCGATCACTGCCAGAGGAGTACTGCCGATGCTTGAGACCGCGAACCGTGAAGCAATGCCTTGGCACAGGCCGGATGGGGTCAACCCAGGGCGCGCAAGGGGTGCGATCCGTCGCCTGTACGACCGGGAAGATCTCGCTCCGGGGCGGTTGTCCGCCCCGCTGCTGGTCCGTCCAGACGGCGAGGCAACAGGCGCACTGCCGGGCGAGGTCGATCTGGCAGGGCTTGAGCAGGAAGTGCGTCGCCTTGCAGACATGGGACTGGGCGGCGTGAAGGTGTTCGTGACGGGGCACGATCGCGATGCCTACGCCTCGGGCGCAAAGGCCGCGAGGAACCGCATGATCCTGGCGGTCGAGACGATCAAGGCGGCGGCGCCCGGCCTGGCGATCACCACTGAGGTGTGCGGATGCTCCTGGACGTCATCGCACGAGTGCGTCCTGCGCGATTCGGACGGGCGGATCGACCTGTACGGCACGTACGAGCTCATGGGCGAGATGGCTGTGTTGCACGCGCGTGCAGGGGTCGACGTCGTCTCTCCTACAGCGATGCTCGACGGTTCGATCCGGATTGTGCGCCGGGCGCTCGATTCCGATGGCTGGCGCGATGTGTCGGTGAACCCGAACATCGCAGTAGACACTGCCCTGTACGGGCCATTCAGGAATGTGATGGGTACCCAGCCGGCGTCTGGTCGTCGCAACGGTCTGCAGATCGATCCGGCCCGGCTCGTGCCCGATGTGATCGCGTGCGCTGACCGGTGGCTCGCCGAGGGCGCCGACACACTGACGCTGCAGCCGGTGATGACCAACACCGATGCACTGAGCGCGCTCGGTGGCCGAACTTCCGTGCCGGTAGTGGCGTACTCGACCTCGGGCGAGTGGGCTGCGCTACGTGACCTACCCGACCAGGTGGCTCTGGACTACCACCGGATGCTGTTCCGGCTGGGCGCGGATCATGTCTTGACCTTCGCTGCGGCGGCGATCGCCTACTCCCTCCAGGACGGAGCCTGACCGTGAACGACGAACCCCTGGCCCGTCCGGACCGGCTCGTTGTCGTCGAGGAGACGGCTGACCGGCTCGGGTTCCACATGTCGTGCGAGGACCGCACCGGTTCGCTCCTGGCAACCCTGGTGGCATCCAAGCCCGGCGGGAGGTTCCTGGAGATCGGCACCGGCGTCGGTGCCGGAATCGCGTGGATGCTGTCCGGGATGGATCTCGGTGCTCATCTGACGACCATCGAGATCGACCCACGGGTCCATGCGGCCGCGTCGGTGACGTTTGTCGACGACGCGCGGGTGGAGTTCGTATGCGCCGACGCCGGCCGGTGGCTGCAGGAGTACGAGGGCGACCCGTTCGACCTGGCCTTCGTCGACTGGAGGCCCGGCAAGTTCGATCAGCTCGATACGCTCGCCGACCTGCTTGCTCCGGGCGGGCTGTATGTCGTGGACGATCTGTTGCCACAGGACACCTGGCCCGCTGACCACCCGGAGCGCGTCGCTCAGTTCTGGCAGGCCTGGCCCCGACCCGACATGGTCGCGACTCCGATCGGGTGGGCCAGTGGGCTTCTTGTCGCGGCGAAGAAGGCCCCGGCGCGGATACCGTAGGCCTCATGTCTTCTCCCGTCCTGCGGATCGTGACCCGGTCGTCGCCGATGGCGCGCGCCCAGGTCGAGCGTGTCCGCAACCTCCTCGCCCAGACCTCACCGGACCTGGAGGTGGAGGTCGTCCCGGTCACGACCACCGCGGACCGGTGGACCGGCAGCCTGAGTGCCCTGGGCGGCAAGGAGAACTTCGTCCGTGAGGTCGACGCCGTCCTGGCCGCCGGAGCCGCAGACGTTGCGGTGCACTGCCTCAAGGACATGCCCGGCGAGAAGCCGCTCCCGCCGGGCATGACGATCGCGGGTTACCTCGCGCGCGACGACGTGCGCGACTGCCTCGTCAGCCCGGCCGGGCTTCGGCTGGCCGAACTACCTGCCGGAGCGAAGGTCGGCACCTCCTCGGTGCGCCGACGGGCTCAGCTCGCCGCCGTCCGCCCCGACCTGGACTTCGTGCTGTTCCGCGGCAACGCCAACAAGCGGTTGGAGAAGCTCGCCGGCGGTGAGGTGGACGCGGCGATCCTGGCTGTCAGTGGGCTGGAACGTATCGGCCGCGTCGACGCGATCACCGAGACCTTTGAGCCCGAGGTCATGCTCCCGCCAGTCGGAGCAGGCATCCTGGCTCTGCAGTGCCGCGCCCACGACGACGCCACCCTCGACATCTTGGCCCCGCTCAACGACCCCACGACGTGGCGCGAAGCCGCTGCCGAGCGAATGTTCCTGCACGTGCTGCAGGGCCACTGCAACAGCCCGATCGCCGGCTACGCGGCGCATGTCGACGACGAGCTGGTCCTGAGCGGTGCGGTCTACTCGCTCGACGGGAAGACCGCCCTGACCGCCGCGGAGGACTCGGGTGCCTTCACCCCGGCAGACCTGGGCATGAGCGTGGCACTCGCACTGGTCAAGCAGGGCGCTCGGGACATCATCAGCGCCGCCGCGCCGGCTCTCTGACCCGCAGCATCGCAGAGGTTCGCGTCCGGATCCTCGAAGGCCGCACGGGGCCGGTGCGCATCCCCAGCACGACGCCGACCACGACGACCGCGACACCCAGCCACACGACCAGCCCGGGTACGGGGCCGCCGAGCAGGACACCGCCCACGGCCGACGCGACGGGCACGACGCCGGTGAACAGCCCGGCGCGCCCGGGCCCGATCCGGCCGACCGCCGTGTACCAGAGCAGGAACGCCACGACGGTGACGCCCAGCGCGAGGTGCAGCATCGCGGGCACGTGCGCGGCCCGCAGGGTCCCGACTGCGCCCGGTTCCTCCGTCGTCAGGCTGAGCGCCCACAGCGCCACCGCCGCGATCCACACCGCGTGGAGCGACACACCGTGCGGCCCGAGCCGGCGCAGCACCGGGATCGCCAGCAGCGTGAACCCCGCCTCGCAGACCAGGGTCAGCAGCGCGTAGCCCAGTCCAGCGGCGTCGGCGCGCCCGCCACCGGTCACCAGGACGGCGCCCAGGGTCACCACTATCGCTGCGGTCACCACCACCGGCGTCGGCCGCGTCTGACCGAGCAGCGGCCCCACCAGCGCCAGCAGGATGGGCACCGCCGCGACGGCGACCCCGATCACCGCAGGCTCTGCATGCGCGACGCCGCGCACGACACCCACGTTGAACAGCACCAGCCCCGTCAGCGCCACGCCCGCGAGCCACGCCCACTCCCGGCCACGCGGTACCGGGACGGAGCGTCCGGTGAACCGCAGGACCAGGAACAGCACGACCGCGGCCAGCGTGTACCGGAGTGCCTGCACCGCGAACAGGGGAGCGTCGGCCAGCACGCCCGAGACCGCCACCTGGCTGCCGACGAGCGCCATCCCGATCCCCGCGTACAGCGGCCCGGACCACTGCCGCACCTGAGGGCGCGCGTCGGCGGCGTGCTCGGCGCCGGATTCGAGGCCGGGACCGATAGGGGTGGGCTCCGGGGCCCGCAAGCCCGGTGGCGTAGTGGTCGTCATGTCCGCGAGCCTGCTCGAACCTTGGTATATCTGACAGTGCCAAGCCCGCATCGATCGAGGGGACCAAGATGCCCGGGGCAGACTTCCTCCAGCTCGACCCCGCACAGGCCGGCCG
This sequence comes from Promicromonospora sp. NPDC023805, assembly GCF_040639635.1. Classification (NCBI taxonomy): domain Bacteria; kingdom Bacillati; phylum Actinomycetota; class Actinomycetes; order Micrococcales; family Promicromonosporaceae; genus Promicromonospora; species Promicromonospora sp. NPDC023805. The sequence goes on from NZ_JBFAAH010000030.1 coordinate 31,969, forward strand.
CGGGAGCCTGACCGCTTGGCTGGTCGAGACGGTGCGGGACGCCGTGTCCGACGGCCGGCTCTCCCCGGGCGACCGACTGCCCGCGACGCGCGTCCTCGCCGACCAGCTCGGCTGCTCACGCGGCGTGGTGGTCGACGCCTACCGCCGCCTCACGGACGAGGGTCTGCTCTCCGGCCGGCACGGGGGCGGTACGACGGTCCGCGCCGCCTGGGCTCTGGCGCCCGAACCGCGGTCCGCTACGCCGTCCGCTCCAGCCGCGCCCTTCATCCTGACCGCGCAGTCCGGCCTGGCGGGCGATCTGCCGGAGCCGATCACACCGGGGCCACCGGGCTCCCCGCAGGCCGACCTGATCGACCTGTCGCCAGGCCTGCCTGACCTCTCGGCGTTCCCCCGCGCCGCCTGGGCCCGCGCGGAACGTGCGGCACTGTCCGGGCTGACGTCGAGCGAGCTCGGCTACGGCGACCCGCGCGGCCTGCCCGCCCTCCGCACGGCGCTGGCCGGCTGGCTCGCGCGTACCAGGGGACTCCGTGCGCACCCGGACGACATCCTCGTCGTCAACGGCGTCTCGCAGGGCCTCACGCTGCTCGCCCGGACGCTCGGTGCGCGCGGGCTGCGCCGGATCGGGTTCGAGGACCCGGGATCCTTCGGCGCCCGTGAGCACCTCCGGCGGTGGGACCTGGAACCCGTTCCGGTCCCCGTCGACCAGGACGGCCTGGACGTCGCGGCGCTCGGCAGGACAGGCGTGGACGCGGTGGTGGTCACCCCTGCGCACCAGTTCCCCACCGGTGTGGTGCTCGCACCGGACCGACGCCGGGAGCTGGTCGCCTGGGCACGCGCCGCACCGCCGTCGGCCCTCGCCGGCCTGGCAGGCCGGCTGGTCATCGAGGACGACTACGACGCCGAGCACCGCTACGACCGCCCGCCCGTGCCCGCGCTGCGCACGCTCGCGCCCGACCACGTGGTCCACCTCGGCAGCGTGTCCAAGTCGCTCGCCCCGGCCATCCGGATCGGCTGGCTGCTCGCGCCAGCCGCACTCCAGGCGGAGCTGGTCGAGGCTCGCTACTGGTCCGACCTCGCCGGTCCGGCGCTGTCCCAGCTCGCCCTGGCCCACTTCATCACCACCGGCGGGTTCGAACGGCACCTCCGCCAGGTCCGACGGCGGCACCGTGCCCGCCGCGACGCACTGCTCGCGGCGCTCGCGACCCATCTGCCCAGCAGCACCGCCCACGGTGTGGCCGCCGGCCTGCACCTGCTGGTTACGGTGCCGGGCATCGACGACGCCGCAGTCGTCCGGCGCGCGGGCGAGGTCGGTGTTCGCGTACAGCCCCTCTCGGCGCACCGGCTGGGCGACGGGCCATCAGGCCTGGTGATCGGCTATGCCGCGAGCACCCCCGACCAGCTCCACGAGGCGATGCGCCGGATCGCACAGGTTCTGAGGTGATCAAGAACGGCGTTCAACGTGTGGCGACGGAATTCGTGATCCGGTGTTCACAAACCAGTGAGGCCCTTTCCCGAAATTCGGGAAAGGGCCTCACCGGTAGCCTTTTGCGCCAGCCCCACCGTTCGCGAACAGCTGGCGGAAAAGACGTCAGATGCCGGCCGTACTGGCGACGTCCGGCAAGTTCGTCACATGCCCGGAAGAGGAAGGGGCAGAGGCAGGGGGAGGGGCAGGCCGAGGCCGCCCAGGAGCGAGCCGAGCAGGTCGGTGACCGTGGCGAGCAGGGTGTCCAGCAGGCCGAGGTCAGGAACCGGGAGCGGCACCGGGAGGTCCGGGACCGGAAGGTCAGGCACGGGGACGTCCGGCACCGGGAGGTCGGCCGGGACGTCCGGGACTGCTTCTACAGCAGTCGCGGCTTCGGGTACTGCCACGGCGTCGGTCGCGACATCAGGCACTGCCTCGACCTCGGTCGCGAGGTCAGGTACTGCCTCGGTCGCGGCCTCCGGCACTGCCTCGACCTCGGTCGCGGCCTCCGGCACTGCCTCGACCTCGGTCGCGGCTTCCGGAGCGGCCTCGGGCTCGGCCGCGACCTCCGGCACCGGATCGGCTGCGGTGACCGCGGCCGCAGGCGCATCGCCCTCGGCCGTCACCAGGGCGCTGGCCCCTGTCGTGGCTGCGCAGACCATGCCCGCCGAGACGGCCACGGTAACGACAGCTCGGCTAACTGCACGGAATCCTCGGATCATGGTGTTTCCCCTCGAATAGCTCCGTCGAAACTGCGGTGAAGCACACTCGTGTGTTCCAAGAAGAAGAGTCAGACGCACTTTTCACCCTGTCAATCGGAACGCATTGAGGCGCGCGCGGAATGAATCGAGACAATCCAGGATCGAACCTGGCGGCCGAGTGATAGGAAATGCCCGTAACCCCGACATCACAGTGGTGATACAGGACGGTCGTCCAGATCGGGTATCCGGTGTCAGGCGGTGGGCATCAAGCGGCAGGAATCAGGCGCCACAGGGAGGTGACCTCGCGCCGTCGTGCTTCGTGCAGCGGGTCGGCGGCGTCGTTCGCCCGGGGATGCCGCGGGCTCGTGTCGTGCCGCCCGGCGACCCGCAGCCCGGCGTCGGCGATGCGGGTGAGGAGCTCGTCGCGCGTCCGCAGCCCGAGGTGCTCGGCGAGGTCCGAGAGGATGAGCCAGCCCTCGCCCGCGGGCACGAGGTGCTCGGTGAGCCCGTCGAGGAACCGGTGCAGCAGGTCGGAGCCGGCGTCGTAGATGCCGAGCTCGAGAGCGGAGGTCGGGTGCGCGGGGAGCCACGGCGGGTTGCAGACGATCAGGTCGGCCCTGCCGCTGGGCCACAGGTCCGCCTCGACGACCTGCACCCGGTCGGCCAGCCCGAGCCGGCGCACGTTCGAGCGGGCGCAGGCCACCGCTCGTGGATTGATGTCGGTGGCGACGACCGTGCGCGCCCCGCGCCGGGCGAGGAGGGCCGCGAGGACGCCGGTCCCGGTGCCGAGGTCGAAGACCACCGGTGGCGCGGTCTCGCCGGTGAACGGCATGTCCGCGACGAGGTCGACGTACTCGCCGCGCACCGGCGAGAAGACGCCGTACGCGGGGTGGATGCGTTCGCCCAGCGCGTCGATCTCGACGCCTTGCTGGTGCCACTGGTAGGCGCTGAGCACGCCGACGAGCTCGGTGAGCGCCACGCAGGTCCCGCGCGGTTCGACGCCGGGTGTGCTGCCGGCGCCGTCCGCCGGGCCGTAGGCGTGGTCGCACGCCGCGCGGACGTCGGGCGCACGGCCCAGCTTCAGGGTGTGGTCCGGTTCGAGCAGGACCAGCAGGCTGCCGAGGAGCCTGGCGCGTTCGGCGCGTGCCGCGCGGTGGCTGTGGAAGAGCGCAGCGAGTCCGTCGCCGGTCGCGCCGACCGCCGTGCCAGGTCCGGTGCTTCGTCCGGTTCGGCCGGAGCTCGACCGTTCGTGCAGGCGGTCCATGGCGCGAAGCAGCTGCCGCGCATTGTGGAAGTCGCCCCGCCACAGGAGCCCGGCGCCGCCGCGCGCCATGCGGTAGGCGGCCTTGGCGGTGGTGCGGTCGTCGACGACGACAACCCGCCCCGGCGCGGGCGCATCGTTCTCGGAACGCCAGCGTGCGGCGAAGGAGGCCTCACCCTCGGACCAGTGGACAGCTGCCATGACTTGCTCCCGAACGGGTCGAAGGTGCCGGAGTCGGCGATGCTTCGAACCGGAATATGCGCCCGTATCTTCTCACGGTGCCGTCGCGACCGGCGAAGCCGGAAATGCCTCGTCGAGCATCGTGGGTGGTTGGCATGATCGCCGCATGACACGCGTTCGACCGACCTGGCCCGACCTCCCGGCGCACGTGCGCGACGCCGTCGCCGCGCAGCTCGGCGGTCCGGTCACGGGCTGGACCTCGCACGACGGCGGCTACTCGCCTGGCTGGGCGCTCACGCTGCAATCGGCGCGCGGCAGCGTCTTCGTCAAGGTCGCCTCGACCGAGTACGACGTCGCAGCGCGCCTGCACCGCCAGGAGGCGACCCGTGGGGCGGCGCTGCCCGACGGCGTCCCCGCGCCGGCCTTCCGTTGGATCACGGAGCTGCCCGAACCAGGGGAGACGAAGCCCGCGTGGGTGGTCGTCGCGTCGGACGTGGTCGAGGGCCGGGTACCTCGGACCGAGCCGTGGGACCTGGACGACCTCGACCGCCTGCAGCACCTGGCGCGGCGTATCGCCGAGTACGAGGTGCCGGACGGCGGCGCGTTCCCCACCTTCAGCGACCATGTCTGGCCGGAGTCGGCTCAGCTTGTCGACGAACGTCCAGCGGGCCTGGCCACCTACGACCCGTGGTTCGCGGCGAACCTCGACCTTATTGCCGAGATCGCGTCGCCCGAGCGGCAGGCCGAGGCGTTCGCCGGCTCGCACCTGGTGCACGCCGACCTGCGCGCGGACAACGCGCTCGTCGTCCGCCGGGCCGACGGCGCGGAGGAGGCGGTGGCCGTGGACTGGCCGCACGCCGTGCGCGGCCCGGCGTACCTGGACCAGACCGGCATGCTCCCGGCGGTGCAAGCCACGGGCGGGCCCGCTCCGGAAGAGGTCCTGGAGCGGACGCCGCTCCCGGCGGGGGTCGACCCCGAGGCCGTCACCGTATGGACAGCGGTGCAGGCCGCCTACTTCGTGCACACCTCGCTGCAGGACCCGCCGCCCGGGATCCCGCACGTGCGCGCCTTCCAGCGGATCCAGGCGGAGTCGTGCATCCCGTGGCTCCGCGCCCGCCTGGGCTAGGTCAGACCTGCGCGGCGGCCAGCTGCTCGCGGACCTGACGCTTGGCGCGCGTCAGCATGCCGGCCATGCCGTTGAGCCGCAGCAGGCTGACGACCTTGGTCAGGCCGAGCTGGAGCGGGAAGTCCTCCGGCACGTCCAGCACCTGCTGCGCCGTCAGACCGGTGAGGCCCTGCGCGAGGATCGACGCGAAGCCCCGCGTGGTCGGTGCTTCCTCCGGGGCGCTCGCGTGGAAGGCGACCACGCCGGCGTCGTCCACCTCGGCGAAGGCGTAGACGGGGGACTGGCACTCCTGGACCCGTTCGAGCCGCTCGGGTGCGTCCGCGTACCTGGCGGGCAGCGGCGGAAGCTCGCGGGAGACCTCCAGCAGGAGCTGGAGCCGGTCGCGCTCGGGCGTCTCCAGGAAGGCGTCCCGCAGCTCGGCGAGGGCCTCGGGCAGGTCGACGTCGTTGGTGCTCATCCGTTCATCCTCCCACCGCGCGCGAGGCCCGGGCGAGCAGCCGGGCGGCGTCCGTCAGGCACCGACGGTGCCCGGCTCGGTGCCCGTCGCCACCGGTACGCGCACGGCGTTGCCCCACTCGGTCCACGAGCCGTCGTAGTTGCGCACGTTCGTGTAGCCGAGCAGGTGGGTGAGCGCGAACCAGGTGTGGCTCGACCGCTCGCCGATCCGGCAATACGTGACGACGTCGTCGGCGGGGCTCATGCCCAGGCCCGCGGTATAGATGGCCTCGAGCTCCTCGCGCGTCTTGTACGTGCCGTCCTCGGCGACCGCCGTCGCCCACGGGACGTTGCGCGCGGTCGGGATGTGGCCGCCGCGCAGCACGCCCTCCTCCGGGTAGTCCGGGATGGCGATGCGCTCACCCGTGTACTCCTGCGGCGAGCGGATGTCGACGAGCGGGCCGTTGCCGAGGTGGGCGAGGACGTCCTCGCGGAAGGCGCGGATCGCGGTGTCGTCCCGCTCGACGACGGGGTACTCGACGGGTGCGGGCGCCGGGACGTCCGTGGTGAGCTCGCGGCCCTCGGCGCTCCACAGGCCGCGGCCGCCGTCGAGCAGGCGTACGTCCGAGTGCCCGAACAGCGTGAAGACCCAGGCCGTGTACGCGGCCCACCAGTTGTTCTTGTCGCCGTACAGCACGATCGTCGTGTCGCGCGAGATGCCCTTGGCGCCCATGAGGGCGGCGAACGCCGCGCCGTCCAGGTAGTCGCGCATCTCGGGGTGCTGCAGCTCGGTGTGCCAGTCGACCTTCACGGCGCCCGGGATGTGGCCGGTCTCGTAGAGCAGCACGTCCTCGTCGGACTCGACCACGACGATCCCCGGGTCCTTCAGGTGTTCGGCCAGCCACGCGGTGCTCACCAGTCGTTCCGGGTGGGCGTACTGCGCGATCTTGTCCGAAGTGTCGATGGGCGCGGGCATGGGGCCTCCTCGTAGAGCACGTGCACTGACAAGTAGGGAACACGCGGCCCCGCCGAAAAGATCCCGGCTCAGGACAGGCGCCGCTCCAGTACGCGCAGGTGCGCCCAGGCTCGCACCGACTGCGGCCCGCCGGGCGGCGCGAGCCGGGCCAGCCGCGTCCAGGCGGCGTGGTCGTCCGCCCCCTCGCTACGGGCGGTCCACTGTTCGACGGCGGCCGCGTCGTCGCAGGCGTGCACCGCCTCGCGCACCTCGGCCTCGAGCTCCTCGCGCAGCCGTTCGACGCCGGGCGCGACGGATCGCCGCAGCAGGGGTTCGGGACAGGCCGAGAGCGCGCCGCGCACGTCGCCGCGCCGGAGCCGGGAGCGCACCGTGCCGACGTCGGACCGCAGGGGCCGAGCGAGCCGGTACGGGCGGGAGCCGGCGAGCAGGGGGCCGCCGAGGGCGGCGTCCGCGACCCGGCGCAGCCGGGAGATCTCCGCGCGCACGGCGACCAGGGACAGGTCTCCGGGGTGCAGCAGCACCGCGAGCTCCTCCGCGCCGAGGCCGCGAGGATGCTCGGAGAGCAGGAGCAGGATCTCGGCATGCCGCAGCGCCAGCCGGCGCCCGCGCAGCGTGGGCGGCCCGAGCAGCCGGAGGTCCGGCGGCTGGTCGGCCGCGCCGGCACCGCGGGCCCTGGTGGCGGCGCGGGTGGCGAGCTCGCGCTCGACCATCGCGACGGTGGCCCGCACCAGCGCGCGGGCGACGTGGCTCCCGGCGACGCTGCCGCCGGTCAGGTCGAGGACGCCGACGATCCCGCCCGCCGCATCGCGCACAGGGGCCGCGGTGCAGCTCAGCCGCTGGGCCGGACGCATGAAGTGCTCGGCGCCGAGCACCTGGACCGGGCGCCGCGTCGCAAGTGCCGTGCCGGGCGCATTGGTGCCGACGGACTCCTCGCGCCACACCGCACCCTCGACGAACCCGACGTGGTCGACCGCTGAGCGCACCGGTCCGCGGCCCTCCACCCAGAGCAGCCGGCCGACGTCGTCCGATACCGCGACCACCAGGTCGTCACCCGTCGCTCCGCCCACCAGGTCCCGGACCATGGGCATCGCGACGGCCAGGGGATGGCTGCGGCGGTAGTCCTCGAGATCGCCCGACGCCGCGACGGCGACCTCGCTCGGCTGGTCCGGGTCCACACCGTTACGGAGGCTCCTGCGCCAGGAGGCCGCGACGACGGGGTCGATCCCCGTGGGCTCCTGCGAGCCGGCGGAACCGACGAAGCTCTCGTATGCCGCGCGTACCCACTGCGCGTCCCGGTGTGGCACCTTCGCCATGCTGCCCCAGACCTCGTTCGGACGCCGTCGTCGAACCGGGCCAGTCTAGGCGCCAAGCCTCGCCGTTGACAGGCTGCCCGCCCTCGAACACGGACCAGCCACCGAGCCGAACGACTTTCCACAGATCACAGGTGTATTACGGTCTCGCCGTGCGCTACTCAAGAAGTAGTTCTAGCGTCATTCTCATCGGTAGTTAATAGGGCTAACAGCCCGACACGTTGTTTTCATGGGATCTCTCTTTGGGGGAAGAGTTGAACACCATCGCCCTGGTGAAGGCGGAACCTGCGATATCCGAGAGCGACGAGCAGCCGAGCGACAGAGCGGCCCGACTTCCAGCGGTCGACACGGCAGAGTTGCCGCCGCTCGACTCGCCGGCACCGGAGCCGGAGCCTGCGCTCGCCGACCTGGCCGGCGCCCGCGGACGGCGCCCCTGGGTCTTCGGCGCCGCGATCGTCACGAGCGTCGCCGTCGCCGTCACTCTCTGGGCGGCCTCGGCGAACGCCGACAAGGCCAGCCACCTCATGACCCTCGGCTCCCAGATCGACATGCAGGTCAGCACCACGGTGGCCCGGTCGCACGACCTGACGGCAGTGATGGCCATGGCCGAGCGGGTCTACGAGCACTCCGACGGCCAGGTCGCGGACCCGGCCACCCGCGACGTCCTCGCCCAGGCGATCGCCGACGCCCGGTCGGCCGCGGCGCAGCGGGTGACGGACGCCCCGCCGTCCTCCGTGACGCAGGCCCAGACGCTGCTCGCCCAGGCGACCCACATGGAGAGCTCCCTGGACTGGGCCACCGAGGATCTGCGTATCGCCGTCGACATGGTCCAGCAGTCGCAGGGTGCGCAGCTGGCCCTGGACTCCCGGGATCCCGTTGGTGACCGGACGGTCCTGACGTCTCTCGAAGGTTCCTGAAGCGTATTCGTCGGCATTTGCCGACGGCGTAAAGTTCCGGCGCTCTTCATGCGTCGAAACCTCTTTCCACGATTTCCGGGTCTCTTTGTCACCGCGCACCGCTCTCGACCGAGCTTTCCGGCCGCGCCAATGCTTTGAGCGTCTATGCTCACGGCAGTGCATTTGATGCGTAGCAGCGATCACGTAACCCGGCGGTAGGCGTCGACCAGATCGACGAACTCCGCCCGCAGGCCGCACGGGTCCCGGCCCAGAGCGCTCGACGCACGTTCCCTGACGGTGTCGAGGCTCGCGTCGGCGCGCTACTAGAGGTCACCGTCCGGTTGCAACCCCGATGCAACGCCCCGCTGCCTAACCTCGGCCCACCCGGCTGCACCGCCGCATCCGGGCGTGACCCCGCCGTCGGGCAGCCGCCGTCGGGCACGAGAGAACCTGCGAGGAGGCAGACCATGACCGTGTACGCAGCCCCGGGTACCGAAGGTGCCATCGCCACGTTCCGGCCCAGGTACGACCACTGGATCGGGGGCGAGTACGTGGCCCCGGCGAACGGCCAGTACTTCGAGAACCCCAGCCCCGTGAACGGGCGGACGTTCACCGAGGTCGCGCGCGGCGACGCCGACGACATCGACCGGGCCCTCGACGCCGCGCACGGTGCGGCCCGCGCGTGGGGCCGGACGTCGGTCACGGAACGGGCGCAGGTGCTGAACAAGATCGCCGACCGCATCGAGGAGCACCTCGAGGAGCTGGCGGTCGCCGAGACCTGGGAGAACGGCAAGCCGGTCCGCGAGACGCTGGCCGCCGACCTCCCGCTGGCCATCGACCACTTCCGCTACTTCGCGGGCGCGATCCGGGCCCAGGAGGGGTCGATCAGCGAGATCGACGGCGACACCATCGCCTACCACTTCCACGAGCCGCTGGGCGTGGTCGGGCAGATCATCCCGTGGAACTTCCCGATCCTGATGGCCGTGTGGAAGCTGGCGCCGGCGCTCGCGGCGGGCAACGCGGTGGTGCTCAAGCCGGCCGAGCAGACGCCGACGTCGATCCTGTACCTGATGGAGCTCATCGCGGACCTGCTGCCGCCAGGTGTCGTGAACGTCGTCAACGGGTTCGGCGCGGAGGCGGGCAAGCCGCTGGCGAGCTCGCCCCGGATCCGCAAGATCGCGTTCACTGGTGAGACCACGACGGGCCGCCTGATCATGCAGTACGCGTCGCAGAACATCATCCCGGTGACGCTGGAGCTCGGCGGCAAGTCGCCGAACATCTTCTTCAGCGACGTCGCGGCGGCGAAGGACGAGTTCTACGACAAGGCGCTGGAGGGTTTCACGATGTTCGCCCTCAACCAGGGCGAGGTGTGCACGTGCCCGTCGCGGGCGCTGATCCAGGCGGACATCTACGAGTCGTTCCTGGCCGACGCCGTCGTGCGGACCGAGGCGATCAAGCAGGGCAACCCGCTCGACACCGACACGATGATCGGGGCGCAGGCGAGCAACGACCAGCTCGAGAAGATCCTCAGCTACTTCGACATCGGCAAGGCGGAGGGCGCCAAGGTGCTCACCGGCGGTTACCGGGCCGAGATGGAGGGCGACCTCGCGGGCGGGTACTACGTGACGCCCACGATCTTCGAGGGCAAGAACTCCATGCGGATCTTCCAGGAGGAGATCTTCGGGCCGGTCGTGGCGGTCACGGAGTTCGGCGACTTCGACGACGCCATCAAGGTGGCCAACGACACCCTGTACGGGCTGGGCGCGGGCGTGTGGACCCGCTCCGGTGCGGACGCCTACCGCGCGGGCCGGGCGATCGAGGCCGGCCGGGTCTGGACGAACTGCTACCACGCGTACCCGGCCGCGGCGGCGTTCGGCGGGTACAAGGGTTCGGGCGTGGGGCGCGAGAACCACAAGATGATGCTCGACCACTACCAGCAGACCAAGAACCTGCTGGTGAGCTACGCGCAGGGCAAGCAGGGCTTCTTCTGATCCCCGAGGTGCCAGACGTACAGGGCGCTGGGTGACCCTGTACGTCTGGCATCCCGGCCACCGCCACCAGGAGGTCTTCATGTCCGACGACGTCCGCTCGCCCCAGGCGTCTACCGCGCCACCCGCACGGGTCGCCCTGACCGAGGCAGCGGCCGCGCTGCTCGTGCGCCTGCGTGACAAGCACGGCGAGCTCATGTTCCACCAGTCCGGTGGCTGCTGCGACGGTTCGTCGCCCATGTGCTTCCCGGACGGCGACTTCATCACCGGCGACGCCGACGTGCGCCTCGGCGACCTCGCCATCGGGGCGGACGGCGCCGCGTTCACCGTCCCGGTCTGGATGAGCCGTAACCAGTTCGAGTACTGGAAGCACACCCACCTCACGATCGACGTCGTCCCCGGCCGCGGTGCCGGGTTCAGCGTGGAGGCGCCCGAGGGCGTGCGCTTCCTCATCCGGTCCCGGCTGTTCACCGACGAGGAGTGGGAGCTGCTCCGGGACTGACCCGGGATCCGCGCGCACCCGTCAGTCCGGCGTGAGGGGACGGACCCCGTGCGCCGTCGCGAGGAAGAATCCGGCGAGCGTGATCCCGTGCTCCGCCGCGGCCGAGCGGAGGGCCGCGCGCCAGGCGAGATCGTCGAACGAGGCGACCGCCGGGCCCGGCCGTTCGAGCATCAGCACCACCGAGGAGCCAGGCTCGTCCCGCAGGATCTCGTGCCAGGCCTGACCCAGGTTGCTCACCATGAGCACGTCGGGCTCGTCCGGCACGTGGTCGATCGGCACGATCACCGGCAGCGGGCGGCGCTGGTGGTCCAGCATGACGAACCACAGCGTGCGGCGGCGTGGTGTGACGCCGTCGTGCAGGAACCTCACGAACGCGAGCAGGGCCGCGTCACCGGCCAGCGGTTGATCCGGAATGATGTCGCTTGATGTGGTCATGAGTTCAGTATTGACCGGTGCGCGCCGGAGCGAACCGAGTTATCCACAGGCGGCGATGGCGCCCTCGCCAAACTTCTCGCGATCAGGTCTTGAAGTTGACGCGGCGTCAACCTCTACCGTGATGGACATGCACTGGTCCATCCAAGAGATCGCGCGGCTGACCGGCGTCACCAGCCGGACGCTGCGGCACTACGACGCGGTCGGGCTGCTGCCCGCCGTCCGGCCGACGGCGAGCGGACCACGCCGCTACGACCGCGCCGCCCTCGTGCGGCTGCAGCGGATCCTCATGCTGCGGGATCTCGGGCTCGGCCTCGGCGACATCGCCGAGGCGCTCGACAGCGAACAGGACGAGGCGAAGGCGTTACGCCGGCACCTCGACTCGCTGCGGGCGGAGCAGCACCGGCTGACGCGGCAGATCGCGTCGGTCGAGCGAACGGTCGCGGCTCTCGAGAAGGACCCCGAAGCGAAGGAGGACATCATGGCGCAGGACATGCTCGACGGATTCGACCACACGCAGTACGAGCAGGAGGTGACCGAACGCTGGGGCCGCGACGCGTACGTGAAGAGCGACGCGTGGTGGCGCGGGCTCGGCAAGGAGGGGCAGGACCGGTTCAAGGCGGAGGTGCAGGCGTTGAACACCGCCTGGATCGAGGCAGCGGAAGCCGGCCTGGACCCCGCGTCGGACGAGGCTCAGGCGATCGCCACCCGGCACGCGGCGTGGCTCGTCGCCGTCCCGGGCACGCCTGGCCACGAGCAGGGCCGGCCCGACCGTGGCTACCTGCTGGGACTGGGCGACATGTATGTGGCGGACGACCGGTTCGCCGCGAACTACGGCGGTACCGAAGGGGCCACATTCGTCCGTGCCGCGCTGTACGTCTACGCCGAGCGGGCCTACCCGGAGGGCGTGGCCTGAGCTCGGTAGAGGTCACGCAGGAGGCAGATCTCGGCACCGTGCGCCATGGCCTCGCGGCTGAGGTGCGTCGCGAGCGCGGCCAGCGGGAACTCGGCGTACTCCGCGCCCTTGGGGCCGATCGGGCGCAGCAGGCCCGTGTCGTCCTGGCGCTCGATGCCTGCCCGCCACGACCGGTACCCCTCGTCGAGCATGGCGAGGCCGCCCGCGGCGGTGATCGGAGTCTCCGGCCAGTGCCGCGGGTCGAACATGGCGGCGTCGGCCGGCGCGTCGGTAGGTCCGAACAGGGCCCGGGCGCGCCGGCCGAACACGTCCCTGCCGAGGTGCACCATGCGCCACGCGATGGTGGTGACCGGCGAGATCTCCGGCTCGGGCACCTCGTGCTCGAGCCGGGGCACGCCGCCCGGCCCACGGCGCACGCTCCAGGCCGGCGAAGCCGGTTCCCAGAGGTACTCGTCGTCGGTAAGGCCTTCCAGTCGCGGCCAGAGGTGGAAGTCCCAGTAGAAGCTCAGCTGGTCCAGCAGGAGATCGCGCCACGTCGTCGAGGGCGCGGTGGGGGACGGCGTCGGCCCGGTAGTGGTCATCTTCGGACCGTATCCTCGGTCACTGACACTGAGTTTCACAGGTAGCCTCTGCACATGCCCGACGTTCCAGCAAAAGTCAACGAAAATACGCCCGTGACCTGCTGGTTTGCCGGTCTGACGACGCTCGATGTGATCCACCGCAGCGCCGTTCGGCCGGGTCCGAACCAGAAGATCACCGCCGTTCGCCAGGACGTCTCCGCGGGCGGCCCTGCTGCGAACGCCGCGGTCACCGCCGCAACGCTGGGCGCGCGGGCCCTCCTGATCAGTGCGCTGGGTTCGGGGCCGGTCGGATCGGCGGCGCGCGGCGACCTCGAGCGGCACGGTGTCGAGATCTACGACACCGCCGAGGGGCACGAGATCCCGCTTGCCGTCTCGGCGGTGATGGTCGACGACGCGACGGGCGACCGGTCAGTGGTCTCGCCCGACGCCATGCTGACCGACAGGGTCGACGTCGCGCCCGGCGGTCTCGACGCACTGCCGCGACCAGCGGTGGTCCTGCTCGACGGGCATCATCCGGATCTCGCGCGGAGTGTGCTCGCGTACGCGAACACCCTGGAGCCGCGCCCTCTGATCGTGCTCGACGCAGGCCGCTGGCGGCCCGTCTTCGCCGATCTGATGGGGCACGCGGACGTCACTGCCCGGTCGGCGGACTTCCGGGCGCCGGCCGACGTCGCGCCTTCGCGGGCCACGGTCGCCACGCACGGGCCGGACCCCGTGACCTGGTGCGACGCCGACGGACGGCACGGCACCACCGGCGTACCGAAGGTCGACGTGCGCGACACGCTCGGCGCCGGGGACGCGTTCCACGGTGCACTGGCCGTGGCGCTCGCCCGCGGTGCGGACCTGGAGGCGGCCGTCGAGGAAGCGGTGCGGGTGGCGTCCCTCCGTGTGCAGTACGTCGGTCCCCGTTCCTGGCTGGAGAACCTGTCGTGCGCCTGACCACAGCCGAGCTCGTCGGGCGGGCGGCAGAGCTCGCGAACGACGCCGCCCGCACCGGCCGGGCGCGGGTCCTCGGCATCACCGGACCGCCCGGCGCGGGAAAGTCGACGCTGGCCGCCGCGCTGGTGGACGGCCTGGCACCCGGCACCGCCGTCGTGGTCGGGATGGACGGCTTCCATCTCTCGAACGCCGTCCTGGAGGCGCTCGGTCGCCGCGACCGCAAGGGCGCCGTCGACACGTTCGACGACGCCGGGTATGCCGCACTGATCCGCAGGCTCGCGGACCGGCTCCCGGGTGACCCGCCCGTCTACGCGCCGGAGTTCCGCCGCGAGATCGAGGAACCCATAGCCGCGGGCACCGTCGTCGCCGACGAGCCGCTGGTGATCACCGAGGGCAACTACCTGCTCGCCCCCGGCGGCGCCTGGCCGACGGCCCGCGCCCACATGGCGGAGGTCTGGTACGTCGACCTGCCGGACGCCGAGCGCCTGCGGCGCCTCGTCGCCCGGCACCAGGCATACGGCAAGCCCCTGCCCGACGCCGAGGCGTGGGCCGGCGGCACCGACCAGCGCAACGCGGACCTCATAGCGGCGACCCGGGACGAGGCGGACCTGATCGTCGAGTGGGTCTGACCGGCCGGCTCTGGGTCAGGCTCTGGGTGTCGGCTCAGCCGATCTCGAGGACCGCTACCCGCCAGACCCCGCGCCGCGCCTCCAGCCGGACCGCCGCCGCCCGGACGCGGCCCTCGTCGTGCAGGATCACCGCCGCCTCGGCGGACGAGGTGCCGAGCCGCACCATCCGGACGCGTCGGACCGTCGCGGCGTGCGCCTTGGGCCGCGGCGGCCGGTTCTGCTGCGCCTCACGCATGAGCCTTCCGCGTTCCAGGAGCTGGTCGTAGACCTGCGGGGTGACCCAGCGCGCGAGCTGTGCCGCGGGCCGTTCGCCGCGCAGTACCTCTACGGCCGCGCGGACCACGCGGCACACCTGCGCGGTCGGGTCGGGGAGGGTCGGGTCCGGCTCGGGGGTCGGTCGGCCGGTCACCGCCTCGAGGGCCGCTGCCGCGTTCTGCAGCTCCGGGTACGGCGTCCCGCCGATCCGCATGCGCCGCAACCGCCGGCCGATGCCGGGCCCGGTGACCGGTCCGACCGGCGGCGTGGCGGGCCGACGGATCGGCGTGGCCGGGGCCGTGGCCGCCGCACGGGCCGCCGGTGTCCGGCGGGCGGGTGTGGTCGGTCGCACCTGCCGGGTGGAGCCGGGTGCGCCCTGTGGCGGTGGATCCTGCGGAAGTGTGGTCATGGGGTCTCCTGGGGCGAGATGGAACGGGAGGTGAGCGCGGGCGGTCTGGCGATGGGCCGGCCGGCGTCCGGTCAGGGCTGGCGCAGCACCATGCCGGGGCGGATCAGGTCGGGGTCCACACCAAGCACCTGACGGTTGGCGTGGTGCCACCGAGTGACGGCGGCGGCGATCTCGGCGTCGGCCACAGGCGTGCCGGTCTGTTCGGCGGCGAGCCTGCCGGCCGCGATCGCCCAGAGCGTGTCGCCGGGTTCGACGACGACCACCGGCTCGCGTCCGGTTCCGGTGTGCTGGCCGCGGTTGACCAGTGACAACCGTTCGGGTCTCGGCCGCTGGTTCGACGAGGCCGAGCGGTCCGCCGCACGGGCGTCTGTCCGGTCCGCCGCCAGGCGCTCGGTCGGCTGCCAGCCGAGGTCGAGAACGACGGCGGCGCCGCCGTCCCCGGACGGATCTGTCGCGGAAGCCAGGTCGGACGCCATGGCAGTAGGCACCGTGAGGGCGAGGCCCACGCCGGCCCCTGCGGCTACGCGGGCGAGGCGGCGGACGAAGGTCGGCGCGTGCTGTGCGACGGCTTGCTCGCCCGCCGCCCAGCGTGGACCCCAACGGCCCGCGACTACACAGGCCAGGGCCAGGAACGCATGCAGGCCGACCCAGCCGGCCACCAGCGTGCCCGCCGCGACTGTCGCGAGCTCGACGATGTCCTCGACCGGGAAGAGCGCGGCACCCAGGCCTGAACCGACCTGCCAGGTGCGTATGCCGAGCGCGCCGGCGGCGCCGGTGAACGCGACGGCCAGGGTGACCAGACCGGCCAGACCACGCCGAGCGCTCGCTGATCGCGCGGGGCTCCCCGTGCGCTCCCCGGGACGGGGCTTGGGGCGGTACCCCGACGGAGTGTCCGGGAGGACGGTGTTCGACATGGTTCCCCCTGCGATGGTCGGCTACGGATCCGATCGGACGCTTCGGATCTGTTTGATAGCGGTTGGTGCTGTCCGATGCTCGATATTCAACCTCGGTGCCGCTGGGGTGTCCACCGGAGAGCGGGATGGCTGTGGATGACGCAGGGTGGCCTCATGGCATTCATGCACCCGGGTGGTCCCACTCGCTGGGAGGCGCTCTTCGGGGACCTCGAGGCGCAGGCCCACGCGCAGTCGGCGGCCGAGTCCGATGCGCTGGTCTCCGAGATGACGCGCGCCGAGCACGCGACGATGACGCTCGCCGACCGGTTCCGCGCCGTCGTCGGGGCGGTGGTGACGCTGGAGCTGCTCGCGGGCGCGCCGCTGCGCGGCGTCGTCCGGGAGGCCGCGGACGAGTGGGCGCTGCTGCAGGGCGTCCGGCCCGAACCGGTCGGTCAGCACCTCGTACCGATGGCGGCGCTCACCGGGGTGCACGGGCTGGCCCGTCAGGCGGCGCCGGCGACGTCGCGGCGTGCCGCGCTAGGACTGGGCCCGGTGCTCCGGGCGCTGCAGCGGGACCGGGCACGGGTCACCGTCCGCACGCTGAGCGGCATAGTGGGCGGCCGGATCGCGCGGGTCGGACGGGACCACCTGGACGTCGATGTGCTCGATGACCGTGGAACTCGCCTGGTTCCGTTCAGTGCCTTGCTGGTCGTGAGCGAGGCGCCCTGAATCCTTCAGGAATGCCGTAAATGGAGAACGGGACCGGTGTCGCTCCGCATCGAGTGCGTCCGGTCCCGTCGGTGTACAGCTGAGGGCTTTCAGGCGTCCGTGGTCGCCGAGCCCTTGAGTCGTTCGCGGCTCTTTGCGTACATGCGCTCGATGTATGCCTCGAGCTCTGCGGCTTCGACGCGCCAGACCTTCTTGGGGCCCACCTGGATGGCGGGAAGGTCGCCGGTCCGAACCAGTGCATAGCCCTGGGCCATCGAGATGTTCAGGGTCTCGACCACGTCGGCCAGGGAGAGAAAGCGCTTTTCCATGGCACCAGTGTGGCACGAGACACCGACATGAGGGGGTTATCCACAAGAAGTGTCTATCTGATGCCGGATCGGCGACGTTCGATCACTATGGTTCCGGCGCTCTGCCTACGCTGTGCGCCATTCTGTCCGGATCGTCGCTTCGACTCGTACGCGAAGTTGTACGCGAAGGTCTAACCAAAGTCCACTAAAGTACGCGGAAGGTTCGAGATGACGTATGCCCCGGCACCCCCGGGCCCGGGTCAGGCTCTCCCCGAGCCGGTGGCCACGCGGCTGCGCCGACCTCGTTGGCGTGACCCGCGCCTGCTGACCGGCGTCGTCATCGTCGCGGTGTCGGTGGCCCTCGGCTCGTGGGTGGTCTCGTCGGCGAGTCGCACCGTCCCTGCGTTCGTCGCGGACGGTGCGCTGACGCCTGGTGAGCCCCTCACGGCCGACGGGCTCCGTGCCGTGGACGTCCGGCTCGGTGCCGGGACGGGCCGGTATCTCCCCGCGGACGAGCCGCTGCCCGCCGACCTCGTGGTGCTTCGTGTGGTGGACGACGGCGAGCTGGTCCCGCTGACCGCGCTCGGCGCCGATGCCGGCGTCCGGTCCGTGGCGGTGCCGGTCGCCTCCGGCCTCTCGGACCGGATCCGTGCCGGCGCGGTGGTGGACCTCTGGTTCGTGCCGGACGCCCCGATCGCGCCGGACGCCGCCGCCGACAAGCCGGCGCCGAGCACGCTCGCGCGGAACGTCGTCGTCGAGCAGGTGGATGCCGACGAGGGCGGGATGATCGTCGACGGCACCGTGACCCTGCACGTCCTGGTCCCGGCGGACTCGCTCCCGACGGTGCTGAGCGCGCTGTCGGACGCCGGCACGGTCGCCGTCGTGCCGGTGGCGGGTGACGTCGGATGAGCGAGGAGCGGGCGGTCACCGTGCTCGTGGCGGTGCACGCGCCCGAGGTGGAGGCGGACGCCGTCACCGTGCTCGGCGCGCAGCCGCGGGTGACCGTGGCGCGCCGGTGCGCGGAGCTCGCAGAGCTGCTCGCGGCGGCAGAGGCCGGGGCGGGGACGGCCGCCGTCGTCTCCGGGGACCTGCCGGGCCTGGACCGGGAGGCGGTCGCACGGCTGCGCGGCGCGGGCCTGCGGGTCGTGGCCCTGGAGGACCGGGCGACGCCCGCGGGACGCCTCGCGGGGCTGGGGTGCGACGTCGTGGTGGCCGAGGGGGACGCGGAGAACCTCGTCGCCGCGGTGCGTGGCGACGCCCCGGAGGTAGCGGCACCCGTCGCCGCCCTGCCGGACCTCGGAGGCAGGCCCGGCACTATCATCGCGGTCTGGGGTCCCGTCGGGTCGCCCGGCCGGACCACCACCGCCATCGAGCTCGCCGCGGCCCTCGCCGGGGTCGGGACCGCCGCGCCGCGCCGCTCCGGCCTGCTGCGCCGGCCGCGTCCGGCGGCGCCGCCGAACGGCGCTCGTTCGGTCCTGCTGGCCGACGCCGACACGTACGCGTCGTCGGTCACCTCTCGCCTCGGCCTGCTCGACGACGCACCGGGGCTCGCCGCTGCGGCCCGCGCGGCAGGTCAGGGTGTGCTCGACGTCGTGACGCTCGCCCGGCACAGCCCGGTGGTGCTGCCTGGCGTGCGGGTCCTGACCGGCATCACCCGCGCATCCCGGTGGCCGGAGCTGCCCGCGGCCTCGCTGGACATGGTGTTCCAGCGGTCCCGCGAGCTCGCTGCGTGGACCGTCGTCGACTGCGGCCCGGTCCTCGAGACCGACGAGCACCTCATGTACGACACGCGTGCGCCCCAGCGCAACGGCGCGACCCTGAGCGCCCTGCAGGCGGCCGACATCGTGGTGGTGGTCGGCGGGGCGGATCCGGTCGGTCTGCAGCGCCTGGTGCGAGGGCTGGAGGACCTGCGCGACGCGGCCGTGCCCGTGCCCGCGGCACGGCTCGTGGTGGTGAACCGGGTACGCGACTCCGCCGTCGGGCGGCGGGCCGAGTCCCAGGTCCGTGACGCGCTCGCGCGGTACGCGGGGGTCGACGACGTGCACCTCGTGCCCGACGACCCGGCGGGCCTGGACGCCGCACTGCTGGCGGGACGGGTGCTCGCCGAGTGCGCCCCCGGCTCCCCGGCACGGGCCGCGTTCGTGGGGCTCGCGAGCCGGGTGCGGGAGCTGGTGCCCGCCGCGGTCTGACGGCCCCGGCCGGGACCTCTTCTCGGGAGCTCCCGCGTAACGATCGGCCCGATCGGCGCGGCTCGGCGGCGGAAAAGTGACATCCGGCGCTAGGTTGTGGGCGTGGCCGCCATGACGAAGGACAACTACGCCGACGACCTGCGTCTGGCGCACGTGATCGCCGACCAGGTCGACTCCATCACCATGTCCAGGTTCAAGGCGCTGGACCTCAAGGTCGAGACCAAGCCGGACCTGACGCCGGTGACCGACGCCGACCGGGCGGCCGAGGACTTCATCCGCGGTCAGCTCGCTCGTGCCCGCACGCGCGACGCGATAGTCGGGGAGGAGTACGGCTCCGCCGGCAACGGTGCGCGGCGCTGGATCGTCGACCCGATCGACGGCACCAAGAACTTCGTACGCGGCGTTCCCGTATGGGCGACGCTGATCGCCCTCGCCGACGGCGAGGACGTGGTCGTCGGCCTGGTCAGCGCGCCGGCACTGGGCCGCCGCTGGTGGGCCGCCAAGGGTTCGGGCGCGTGGACGGGCAAGTCCCTGGCCGCCGCCTCGCGGATGTCCGTCTCCGGCGTGTCCCGGATCTCCGACGCGTCCTTCAGCTACGCGTCCCTCGGCGGCTGGGAGGAGCGCGGCTCGCTCGACGGGTTCCTCAACCTGACGCGGGCCTGCGCGCGCACGCGCGGGTACGGCGACTTCTGGTCGTACATGCTGGTGGCCGACGGCGCTGTCGACATCGCCGCGGAGCCCGAGCTCGAGGTGTACGACATGGCGGCACTCGTGCCCATCGTCACCGAGGCCGGCGGCACGTTCACGTCCCTCGAGGGCAAGCCAGGGCCGTGGGGCGGCAACGCGATCGCCACGAACGGCAAGCTGCACAAGGAAGCGCTCGACTACCTGGCGTGAGCGGTGGTCGGCTCTGGCTGGGGCGGCCGCGGTATCTCGGAACCCGCGGCCTTCGCCGTCAGGTCGCGTCAGGCGCGCGGGATGTTCTTGATCTCGCTCCAGTCGTACCAGAGCAGGTCCCGGTCGGTGACCCGCTCCAGCGCCGCGTCCAGCGCGGTCTCCGACTCCGCGCCGACGTCGGCGGTCGCCTCGGCGTCGCTCTCCTCGTCCGCTGCCGCGAGCACGTCCGCGATATCGGCGGCGGCTTCGAGCTCGTCGACGTGCACGCAGACGATCGCCACGTTCTCGACCGTGCTGAGGACCTCGATCTCCGAGGCGACCGCCTCGTCGTCGTCAGGGTCGCCGGAGCCCTGTACCGGGCCGACGGCCGTGTCCGGCACCTCTACCGTGATGACCACGCGCTGGTGCGCGGCGTCAGGACGGCCGGCGATCAGGGCCAGGGAGTCGTCGGCGGCGTTCAGCGCGGCGATGTACTCGAGCCCCTCGCCGTCCTCGTCGGGGAGGCCGGCCTCGAGGTCCTTCGTGACGGCGTGCACGCGGCGCGGGGCGACGGTCCAGCGGGCAGCCCTGGAGGTGTGGGTGACGGCGTCGAGCTCGTCGAGCGTTGCGGGCACGTAGATGCGCATGTGCTCAGTCTGCCGTGTGCTGAGCCGAGCGCGAGCCCCGGCGGGCACGCGGGTCCGGTGGCGATGTCGGCGGGTGCCCGTACTCTCGTGTGCGGCGCCGTGGCAGGGGCGCCGAGGGCAGGCACTGCAGTCGAGGGCAGGAGACGAGATGGGCGCCAAGACAGCGATGCTGGTGTACGCGGACGGCGACGTGGCAGAGGGGCTGGCGGACGCGGCGGAGTTCGCCGACGAGGCGGGTGCGGCCGAGCTGCTCGGGCTGCTGTGGCCGCCCGCACGGATCCAGCCGGACGGTGAGGGGCTGTGGGAGCTCGGCGACGCGGTGTTCCCGCCGCAGGGTCGGGCGTGTGCACTGTCGACGCCGGCGGTGGACGTCCTGTGCGACCAGGCGCTCATGCTCGACCGGCCGTCGCAGCTGCCCGCGCACCTGGTCGACGCGAGCCTCGGCCGCACGCTCTACCTGCACGCCATGCACAGCGCCGTCGACTGGTTCGCCTTCGCGGTGTGGCGGGACGGCGCGCTGGTGCGTTCGCTGAGCCTGTCGCCCGACGACGGGGTGCTCGAGGACACCGGGGACCGGCTCGCGTTCGAGGAACCGTTCTGGGCGGGCAGGCATCCGGCCCCGGCCGGCACCGCGTACCCGTTCCCCTTCCACCCGCTGGTCCTGGGGGAGCACGCGCTGCAGGAGTTCTTCGGTTTCAGCGGCGACGGCGCCGAGGACGGCGGTCCGTCCGCCGGACGGCTGGACCCGTGGGCCGTCGAGCTGTTCGGCTTCCAGGTCGTGTAGGCGTCGCGCAGGCAGGCACCGGACAGACCCGCTCGACAGATCGCCGAAAGACTCGTACATTTGTTCGAGAGCGAGGAGGTCTGTCATGTCCGAACCCACTGTTACTACAGAACCCGCAGTCATCCCCATGCTGTCCTACCAGGACGGTGTCACCGCCATGGACTGGCTCATCGAGGCCTTCGGCTTCATCGAGGCGGAACGCTGGCTGGACGACGACGGCCATCTCTCCCACGGTGAGCTCGACGCCGGTGGCGGGCGCGTGATGCTCTCGGAGCTCGCGTCCTACGAGGGCCCCGCGGCGCACCGCAAGCACTGCACGGCGGCGGACGCATGGCTGTCGACGCCCTGGGTGATCGACGGGGTGCTGGTCCGCGTCACCGATATCGACGCCCACTTCGCCCGAGCGCAGGCGGCCGGCGCCGGACTGCTCTCCGACATCGAAGAGGCCCCGTACGGCAGGCTGTATCGCGCCGAGGACGTGGAGGGCCATCGCTGGATGTTTCTCGAGCCGTGAGTCCAGCCATGAGCCCAGCCGGGAGCCTCAGGCGACGGGTACCGCCCCACGCGCCAGCCGGTCGACGCGGCGCAGCGCGTCCGGGAACCGCGCCTCGCCGGCCATGGCGCGTACCAGGGCCGCGGCGTCGTCGACCGGCATGCCCGACGCCGTGACGTACAGCGGCCGGGCCGAGAGGCCGCGCAGCACCTCGGCGGCATGTGTCGCAGTGCGGAACCGGGTCTTGGCGACACCGACGACGACGCGAGCCAGGCCGGCGGAGGCCACGTGGGCGCCCAGCCCCGGGCTCCCCTCGGGGTCGAGGTCCACGTACCCGTCGACGATCAGCAGGTCCACCGGTGCGACGCCGGACAGGACCCGCTCAAGGGCCGGCAGCTCGCGCTCGTAGAACCTGCCGGGCCGGTACGCCGCCACCTGCTCGACGAGCACCGTACGTTCGTCGACGAGGGTGGTGAACGCGGCGTCCTCGGCGACGACCAGCGCGGCCCGCGCCCCGCCGTCGTCCAGGTACTGCACGTCCACCGCGCCGTAGCGCGAGCTGTCGGTCACGGTCAGGCGTCCGAGCCGGTCCGGGACGAGAGCAGACGGCGGAACGAGGTGAGCCGGGCCGCGCGGGCAGGCCGTTCGTCCTCCGGGGAGGCCTCTATCCAGTCGTCGAGCGCGCAGTCCGGCGCGTCCTCGAGGTGCGTGCAGCCTCGCGGGCACTCCTGGGCCACGTCGTCGAGGTCGTCGAACGCCCGCAGCAGGTGCGAGACTTCGACGTGGGCGAGCCCGAAGGAGCGGACGCCCGGGGTGTCGATCACCCAGCCGTCGAAGGCATCGGAGAGCTCGTCGGACGACGGCGACACGGGCAGGGCGAGCGCGACAGCGGACGTCGAGGTGTGCCGGCCGCGGCCCGTCACGTCGTTGACCACGCCGGTCGCCCGCTTGGCCTCCGGCACCAGGGCGTTGATCAGCGTGGACTTGCCGACGCCGGAGTGGCCGACCAGCACGGACACGAGGCCGCGCAGCTTGCCGCGGACCTCCTCGACGGACTCGGGGGCCAGGATCATGCCGCCGGCCGACTGACCGGCGACGTTCGCCCGGTCGGCCTCGTCGCTGGACGCCTCCCTGCGGGTCACGACCACCTCGACGCCGAGCGGCTCGTAGAGCTCGCGCAGCACGTCAGGGGAGGCCAGGTCGGCCTTGGTCAGGCAGAGCAGGACCGACATGCCGGCGTCGTAGGCGGCGACGACGCAGCGGTCGATCATGCCGGTCCGCGGCTCGGGCTGGGCCAGCGCCGTGACGATGACCAGCTGGTCCGCGTTGGCGACGACTATCCGTTCGTACGGGTCGGTGTCGTCGGCGGTGCGGCGCAGCGTCGACGTCCGCTCCTGGATGCGCACGATCCGGGCGAGCGAGCCCTCGCCGCCCGACACGTCGCCCACGACGTCCACCCGGTCGCCGACGACCACGCGGGTGCGGGTCAGCTCCCGGGCCTTCATCGCGGTCACGATCTTCTCGCCGGACGTCCCGGCCGCATCGGAGTCCTTGACCAGGAGCGTGTACCGCCCGCGGTCCACGCCGGTGACCAGGCCGGTCACGGCGTCGGAGTGTTCGGGGCGCTGCTTGGTGCGGGGGCGCGAGCCGCGCTTGGACGGCCGGGAGTGGAAGTCCGACTCGTCGATGCCGCGGCGGCCCATCAGGCGGGTCCCATCAGCAGACGCCCATCAGGAGGCCGAGCCGAGCATGCGGAGCCACATGCCGGTGAAGTCGGGCAGCGTCTTCGCCGTCGTGCCGACGTTCTCCACCCGCACGCCGGGCACGCGCAGCCCGAGCAGCGCGGCGGACGTCGCCATGCGGTGGTCCGCGTAGGTGCGCACGATGTCGCCACGCAGCGGCCGGGGGGTGATCACCAGGCCGTCGCGGGTCTCCTCGGCCTGCCCACCGAGCCGCGTGATCTCGCGGGCCAGCGCCGACAGCCGGTCGGTCTCGTGGCCACGCAGGTGCGCGATCCCGCGCAGCCTGGAGGGGGAGTCCGCGAGCGCGGCCAGCGCCGCGAAGGTGGGTGCGAGCTCGCCCCCGGCACGCAGGTCGACGTCGATCCCGTGGATCTCGCCGGTGCCCGTCACGGAGAGGACGCCGTCGGCGAGGGTGTAGGTGCCGCCCATGCGCTCCAGCAGCTCGGGAACCATGGCGCCGGGCTGTGTGGTCAGCGTCGGCCAGCCGGGGATGCGGACGGTGCCGCCGGCCACCAGCGCGGAGGCCAGGAACGGCGCCGCGTTGGAGAGGTCGGGCTCGACGCGGACGTCGCGGGCGGCGATCGGCCCGGGGGAGACGCCCCACATGCCGTCGCGCGAGTCGTCGACCACGACGCCGGCGTCGCGCAGCGTGGCGACCGTCATCTCGATGTGGGGCAGGCTCGGCAGCGTGGCGCCGATGTGCCGCAGCGTGAGGCCACGCTCGAAACGCGCGGCTGCGAGCAGGAGGCCGGAGACGAACTGCGAGGACTCCGAGGCGTCGACGTCGACGGCGCCACCCGGCACGCTGCCCCGGCCCTCCACGGTGAACGGGAGGTGGGTGGGCAGATCGGCGGACTCCGACCCGGCCTCAGGGTCGTGCACCGTGATGCCGAGGGTGCGGAGCGCCGCCAGCACGGGCAGCATCGGGCGGACGCGGGCCTCCGGGTCGCCGTCGAACCGGACCGGGCCGTCGGCGAGCGCCGCGAACGGGGGCAGGAACCGCATGACGGTTCCGGCCAGGCCGGTGTCCACCTCGGTACCGCCGGCCACCGGGCCGGGTGTCACGTGGAGGGTGCTCGGGTGGTCACCCACCTCGATGCGGGCGCCCAGGGTGCGCAGGGCGCGGATCATGAGGTCGGCGTCCCGGCTGCGCAGAGCGCCGCGCAGGGTGCCAGGCCCCTCAGCGAGCGCCGCGAGCACCAGGAGCCGGTTGGTGAGCGACTTGCTGCCGGGTATCTCGACCGTCGCGTCCAGCGGGGCGCCGGCCAGCGGCGCCTCCCATGTCGGTGCGGGCGCGGTGGTGGAGGAAGTCATGTGCCGAGATTATCGCGGACCGTGCCGGATCAGCGGCTTCGTGTCGCCGTGCGTCAGACCTTGACGACGGCCGCTTTTGCCTCCGCGCGCGCGGCACGTGCCTGCTGGACCCGCCAGGACAGCCCCGGCCGGCCTTCGAGGTCGGCACCCGCGATGAGGGCCGCACCCACGGAGGCGAGGTTGTGCAGGAACCGGTCGGTGCGCACTGGGCGTTCTTCCTTCGGTGCGGTGAAGGGCTGGTTCACCACGGCGAGCGGCAGCGTGAGCAGGGCCAGCGCGAGCGCGGAGGCGCGCGGCGCCTTGCCGAGCGCGAGCAGCGTGCCCGCGGCCGCGGTGGCGATCCCGTGTGCGCGGACGAGCGTGGTGACCTGCTTCTCGCTGAGCGGCTCGGCGCCCAGCGCCTGGGTGGCCAGGGCGGAGCCGGACCTGGCCGCGGCCACGTGCTCGCTCGGGTTCCGGGCAGCCTGCACTCCGTCGTAGATGAACGATGAGGCCAGCAGAGGTCGCGCGATGTGTCGAAGCAGCATGCCTCCACCTTGGCAGATGAGGGCGACGAATGCAGCAGGATGGCGGCACGGAAACACACCGGGAATTCGGCGCCGGGGGCGAGGGTTGAACCCGTCGTGGAGCGATGCCTCGAGAAGGATCTGGTGAAGAGCAGGGTGATCGACACGGTGACGGATACAGCGGCCGGCACGGCGGCCAGCATGGTGACCAGCGGAGCGATCGGCGCGGGGACGAACCCGATGTCGGGCGTGACCGCGGGTTCGACGTCGGGTGCGCAGGTGCCGCCCGTGATGTTCGGCGCGGTCCCGCCGCACCTGCTCGGCACCTCCGTTGACCAGGTGCTGTCCTCGGCGAAGGCCACGGCGGACGCCCTGTCGGCGGCCCTGGCGAACACGGGCTGGCCGACGAGGCTAGGCTCGAGTGCGATGACTGACACTTCCCGCGAGCAGAACCAGGGTGCCGACGAGATCGGCACCGATGCCGGGGCGCGCCCCGACAAGAGCGCGAGCGAGGGTGTTGTCGGATCCACGGAAGCGACCGCGGCCGAGAGCACCACTGAGCCCAGCACCGTGACCAGCCCGGGGACCACCACCGCGGGCGAGGACATCGACGACGAGAGCACCGAGCGCTCCCCGCAGGAGGAGGACTCCGCGGCTCGCGCCGCGCGGTTCGAGCGGGACGCCCTGCAGTACCTCGACCAGCTCTACTCCGCGGCGCTGCGCATGACGCGCAACCCCGCGGACGCCGAGGACCTGGTGCAGGAGACGTTCGCCAAGGCGTTCGCGGCCTTCCACCAGTACCGGCCGGGCACCAACCTGAAGGCCTGGCTGTACCGCATCCTCACGAACACGTTCATCAACAGCTATCGCAAGAAGCAGCGCGAACCGCAGCAGTCCCAGGCGGAGGACGTCGAGGACTGGCAGATCGCGCGCGCGGCGTCGCACACGTCGCGCGGCCTGCGCTCTGCGGAGGTCGAGGCGCTGGACCGGCTGCCGGACAGTGATGTGAAGCGGGCGCTCGCCGAGCTCCCGGAGGATCGTCGGATGGTCGTGTACTACGCCGACGTCGAGGGCTTCCCCTACAAGGAGATCGCCGAGATCATGGGAACTCCGATCGGGACGGTGATGTCCCGGCTCCACCGCGGACGACGGCAGCTGCGTGAGCTCCTCGCCGACTATGCCGCCCAGCGAGGACTCGTCAGCCAGGCGCCCGGAGGTGCGCAGTGAACAACATCAAACCCATCCCGCACGACACGGCGGGGGAGTCCGAGTGCGAGCACGCACTCAAGCACCTCTACGAGTACCTGGACTCCGAGATGACGCCGGAGGACGAGACGCGCATGCGCGCGCACGTCGCCCACTGCTCGCCGTGCCTGGCGGAGCTGAGCGTCGAGGACCTCGTGAAGCAGCTGGTGCGCCGCTCCTGCAGCGAGCGCGCGCCGGACACGCTGCGCGTGCGCATCCACGAGCAGCTGACGGTCATGACCGTCGCCGAGTGACCTGTCCGGGTGGCCTGCCTCGCTGACCGCAGGCGGGTATGACGAAGGGCCGGGACCCAATGGGTTCCGGCCCTTTCGCGTGCCCAGCTGGGCGGCTCATGGTCCTGACGGACGCTTGAGCCAGCTCAGGCGTTGGGACGCTTGCCGTGGTTGGCGGCCGAGCCCTTGCGGCTACGGCGCTTACGACCGCGCTTGCTCATGGGTGTCTCCTGACAGGTGACGGACTGAATGGCTCCATGATCCCACAGATCGTGAGGTTGTCCGGCCGTAAGGGTTGCCGGACGAGCAAACGCGATATATCGTGACTGAGGTCAACGCGATATATCGCGTTGAGGCAGCGACGGTCCGAGCCAGTCACGAGCAGTGGAGGAACCCATGAGCGCAGACAGCTGGACCGTCACCGGTCCGCAGACCATCGAGCTGGACGGTGTGACCAGCGTCGACGCTCATGTCGTGGACGGCCGGCTCGATATCGTGGCGCACGACGAGCCAGTGGTCCGGGTCGAGGTGCACTCGGTGGAGGGCCGGTCGCTCGAGGTACGCCTCGAGGCGGGTCGCCTGGTGATAGAGCACGAGAGCGGCCTGTCCGGCTGGGGCTCGTTCATGAAGCGGTTCGCCGACTTCGGCGGAAAGGCCCGGGCCGACATCCACGTAGCGGTACCGGCCGGAACCTCGGTGCGGCTCGGCACGGTCCGCGGTGAGGGCCTCCTGGCCGGTACGACGGCGGGTGCGTCGGCGTCCACCGTCTCCGGGTCGCTGCTGGTCTCCCGCACTGCCGGCGACCTCAAGCTGAACACCGTCTCCGGCGAGGTCACGGTCCGCGATCACGTCGGAGACGTCACGAGCAACACCGTGTCCGCCGACGTCGTGGTGAGCGCTTCTGCCGACTCGGTCACGTCGTCCTCGGTGTCCGGGGACGTGACGTTCGACCTGATGAACCAGCCGCACTCCGTCCGGGTCAACACCGTGTCCGGGAACATGCTCCTGCGGGTGCCGGACGAACGGGCCGTCGAGGTCTCTGTGCAGAGCGTCAGCGGGCGGGTGACGCTGGGCGGCCTGCAGTTCACCGGCGGTGGCTCGAAGGTCGTCGGCGGCGACCGGTCGGCGGGATCCGGCGTCATGCACCTGCGCGTGACCGGCGTCTCCGGCGACGTCACGGTGATCGGCGGGCCGCAGGACGCGGCGGCCGATGCTCCGTCCGGCACCGTGCCCGCGGACCAGTCGCCCGTGGAGCTGTAGTGCCTCCGGTGTTCGCCCACGGGGAGCTGCGCCTCTACCTCCTGGTGCTGCTCCTGGACGGGCCCCGGCACGGGTACGAGCTCATCACCGAGCTCACCCGGCGCTTCGGCGGTACCTACCGCCCCAGTGCGGGGACCATCTATCCGCGCCTGGCCCGGCTCGAGGAGGAGGGCCTGGTGCGCCGTTCCGTCCTGGGTGCCGGGTCCGGGGCGGGGACGGCGGGCGGGCCGGGCCCGCACGGTTCGACGGGGTCACCGGGTGCCGGCCGCAAGGCCACCTACGAGCTCACCCCTGCCGGCCGCGCGGAGATCGACGCCCGGCTCGACGACGTCAGGCGGCTGGAGCGCAGCGTGGCCGAGACGGTGCGCAGCCTGGCGGACGAGGTACGGGCCGACGTCCGCGACACGATGCGAGGCCTGCGGGCCGAGCTCGCGGCGGCCGCGCAGGAGGTCCGCACTCGGCCGCGTCCGGGCGCCGCGCCCGACCCGCGCCGCACGCAGTCCAACTCCCTGCGGCACGACGCCGAGGCGGTCCTGCAGCGGTTCCGTAACGACGTCCTGGCCGATCTGCGCGAGGCGGACGTCGCCGGTACGGTGTCCGCGCTGACCGTGGAGACGCTCCGCACAGTTCTCGACTCGGCACGTTCCGCGATCCGTGGGACGCTGCCGCACAGCACGACCTCTCCGCCGCGTCGTGCGGACCGAAACCCATGAATCCATCCGAACTCCCCAGCAACCTCCCCAATGAAGGAGCACAGCGATGACCACCGAGTCCTGGAGCGTGGCCGCCCCGCAGACCATCGAGGTCGGCGGCGCCTCGACCCTGATCGTCCGCCTGACGAACGGCCGCGCGGAGATAGTGGCCGACCCGAACCGCACGTCCGGCGCCCTCGTCGAAGTCATCGAGGTATCGGCGCGGCCGCTGCAGATCCTCGCTGAGCACGGCAACCTCCGGGTCGCGTACGACTTCCCGGGACTCGAGGGCTTCGTGGACCGCTTCCGCGGCCTCAAGGACCAGGATGCGGCGGTCGTCAGGGTGACCGTGCCCGCCACGTCGGTGGTGGACGTCGCCACGGTCGGCGCCGAGGTAGTGGTGACCGGGTCGCGGTCCGGGGTCAACGTGAAGACCGCGGGCGGCGCCATCACCGTGACCGGCACCACCGGGTCCGTGACCACCAAGTCGGGCACCGGAGCGGTCACCGTCGCCGAGCACGCGGGCGACGTATCGGTCTCGACGGTCTCCGGCGCGGCGTCCGTGGTGGGCGCCCTGGGCCGGGTGTCCGTCCAGACGGTGTCCGGCGCGGTCGACGTCACCGCCATCGGCACCACGCCGCTCGTCAACGCCAAGACGGTCTCCGGCCCGGCAGCGGTGCAGCTCGACGCCGGGTCCCCGGTCAACCTCCGTGCGCGCAGCGTCACGGGCAAGGTGGTCATCGACGGGGCGCAGGCGACGTCCAGCGCGCAGCGCACCGTCGTCGTCGACCACGCGGAGCCGGGCGCTGCGGCGTACATCTCGACCAACACCGTCTCGGGAACGGCCACGATCACCCGCGGCTGACTCCGAGGTAGAAACCGGGCCGGGGTGCTGATCAGCACCCCGGCCCCAGTTTTTACCTCGGCATCTGGGTCAGGCTCAGGCGACCTCGTCCTGGGGGAGGCCCAGCCAGTTGTGCCAGCCCGTGTGCAGCACGAGCCACGCCATCAGGCCGTAGCCCGCCTGGCCGGGGTACACGCCTCCACCCTGCGCGAGGTCGGCGAGCCACTGCTCGTGCTGCGCGAGCGGCGTGTACGTGTCGACGTACGGCACCCGGCGCCGGTTGGCGACGTCGGCGAACGCGTCCGACAGCTCTGCGATCCGGCTGCCCTCAGCGGGCAGCCCGGGCGGCGGCCCGACGACGAACGCCGCCGTCCGGTTCGCGTCCGCGACGTCGAGGATGTTCGCCAGGTTCAGCCGCGAGCGCGCGACGGTGAGGCCGGAGGCGACGTCGTGCCGCCCCAGGGCCACCACCAGGCGGTTCTCGACCTCGGAGTCCGAGCCGAACCGCGTGGCGGTCTCCGCCTCCCAGCGGGCGCCGAGCTGCGTGCTGGTCTCGCCGGGTACGGCGAGGGTGAAGAGCATGGCGGGCCGGGAGAAATGGGTGCGTGCGAGGACGCGACCGGTCCAGCCGAGCGCACGAGCGTCTCCGACACCCGTGGCCAGCTCGTCACCGACGACGCAGATGCGCACCTCGCGATCCTGCAACGGACTCTCCTTGCCTGTTCCCGGCAGCCTGGCGGACGGCCGGTTCCCCATTGTGATGCACGGACAGTGGCCGAACAGCGCCAACGCGCCGACGCGTGTGCGCCCAGGTCAGAACCGGAGACACTTTGGCGGCGCCGTCGGAGCGGCGCCGCCGGTGCGGGCCGTCAGAGCAGCGTCATCCCCCAGCGGACGGCGTGCCGCTCGCCCGGAGCGAGGTGCACGAGCCGCTCGCGCGTGCGGAACGCGTCGGCGGCGCAGCTCATCGGCTCGGCGGCGAGGCCCATCCGACGGCGGTCCGGTGAGATGTGGTCGCCCGTGCAGACCTGCCAGACGTCCTGCGACTCGTCCATCCAGACCGCGGACGTGCGGCCGTCGGGGGCGGTCAGGTGGGCCCAGGAGAGGCCGCCGCCGTCGCGCACGACGTCGACGTACGCGTCGTCCAGGTCCAGCCCGGCCGCGCTACGCGGCTCACGCAGGTCAAAGGTGCCCGACGCCGGCTCGGTGCCGGTCGGGAGCAGCCGCTCGTCCGTCGTGACGCGGGTGGCAGCGTCGAGGCGGACCGTGCACTCGTCCAGGTTCGCGCCGCCCGTCGAGAGCCACGGGTGGAACCCGCACCCGTAGGGCGCAGTGCTCGCTCCGACGTTCGTGACGTCGAGGGTGACCTCGAGGCCCGCGTCGGAGAGGGCGTAGCGGATCTGCGCGACCAGCTGGAACGGGTAGCCCGGCCGGGCGACCAGCTCGAGCTCGAGGGTCACGGCGGAACCCGTGTGCTCGATCACCGACCAGCGGTCCCACGCCGCGAGCCCGTGCAGCGCGGTGTTGCGCGCGGGCTCCGTGACGGGCAGCTGGTGCGTCTCGCCGCCGTACTCGTAGGAGCCGTCGCGGAGCCGGTTCGGCCAGGGGATCAGCACGGCGCAGTTGAACACCGGGCTGATCTCGTCCGCCCTGAAGGGCACCACGACGTCGCGGCCGTCGACCGAGTACTCTCGCAGCGCCGCACCCACCTGGGTAACCGTCGCACGGTGGCCTTCATGGCTGATCCGGAACTGGTCCCCGGAAGGATGGGGCCTGGCCGCAGCAACGGGAGGAATTTCTGTCGTCACACTCACACCGTAACCGTAGGGCAATTTTCGCCTGCGCCACGTAGCGTGAGACAGCAGACTGGGGGTCGACTTGGACACATGTCCAACGACCCCGCTAGAAACAGGACCCGAAGGCCGGTCCTCGCGGGCATGTCTGCCCGCCCCATAAGCAGGAGGAACGATGGAACAGCAGGTACTCGGACGGACCGGTCGGCTCGTATCGGCTGTGGGCCTGGGCACCTGGCAGCTCGGCGCTGACTGGGGAGAGGTCAGCGAGGGCGACGCCCGCGCCGTCCTCGAGACCTCGCTCGAAGCCGGGGTGACCTTCTTCGACACCGCTGACGTCTACGGTGACGGCCGCAGCGAGCAGGCGATCGGCTCCTTCCTCAAGGACCACGCCGACGCCGGCATCACCGTCGCCACGAAGATGGGCCGGCGTATGGACCAGGTGCCGGAGAACTACGTGCTCCAGAACTTCCGGGAGTGGACCGACCGGTCCCGGCGGAACCTCGGCGTCGACCGGCTGGACCTGGTGCAGCTTCACTGCCCGCCCACGTCCGTCTACTCCTCGGACGCCGTCTACGACGCGCTCGACCAGCTCGTGTCCGACGGCGCGATCGCCGCCTACGGCGTGAGCGTCGAGAAGACCACGGAGGCGCTCGAGGCCATCGCGCGGCCCAACGTCGCCAGCGTGCAGATCATCCTCAACGCGTTCCGGCTCAAGCCGCTCGACGAGGTGCTGCCGGCGGCCTCCGCTGCTGGCGTCGGCATCATCGCGCGCGTGCCGCTCGCGTCCGGCCTGCTCTCCGGCAAGTACACCAAGGACACGGTGTTCGCCGAGAACGACCACCGCAACTACAACCGCGAGGGCGCCGCGTTCGACGTCGGCGAGACGTTCTCCGGCGTGCCCTACGAGGTGGGGCTCGAGGCCGCCGCCCGGTTCACGGAGCTCGCGCGCGAGCTCGCCGGCGAGAGCCTGACCCCGGCGCAGGCCGCGATCGCCTGGGCCTGGCAGCGGCCGGGCGTCTCCTCCGTGATCCCGGGGGCGCGCAACGTCGACCAGGCCCGCGCCAACGCCGCGGCCGGTCAGGCGGAGACGCTGGGCCCGCTCTTCATGTCCGGCGTGCGGGAGATCTACGACGAGATGATCAAGGAGCACGTCCACGACAAGTGGTGAGCTTCAGCGCGTGACCTGAGAAGGGGTGAGCCGGACTACCGGCCCACCCCTTCTCGTCTCGGGCGGACCCCTCCGGGGCGCGTCACCGCTCCGGGCGGAAGACGCAGAACTCGTTGCCCTCCGGGTCGGCGAGCACGTCCCAGAACACATGCGGGTCGGGGGAGTCGGCACGCCCCATGAGCAGCGTGGCGCCCGCGTCGAGAAGGCGCTCGGTCTCGCCCCACACGTCCCAGTGGATGCGGTTCTTCACGGTCTTCGGCTCGGGTACCGGGATGAAGAGCATCAGCCAGG
The DNA here is from genome assembly GCF_040639635.1 of Promicromonospora sp. NPDC023805. Taxonomy (NCBI): domain Bacteria; kingdom Bacillati; phylum Actinomycetota; class Actinomycetes; order Micrococcales; family Promicromonosporaceae; genus Promicromonospora; species Promicromonospora sp. NPDC023805. The sequence goes on from NZ_JBFAAH010000030.1 coordinate 64,956, forward strand.
GCAGCCCGCCGCCGGGCTCCAGCCGGTACCACGGCCGGTCGGGGTACCGCTTCGGCTCCACGCCGAACCGCTCTCCCCACCAGGCGCTTGCGGAGGCCGGGTCGGCGGAGTCCACGACCAGCGCGTAGAGGCGATAGCCGCCCACCGCCGCCGACCGGCGCGGGAACGCGCAGAGCTCGCCGCCCTCGGGGTCGCGCATGACCGTCCAGTCCTCGCGCGCGACCTCCGGCGTGGCGCCGAGCGCCCGGAGCTCGTCGACGGTGGCGTGCAGGTCCAGGTGCACCCGCTGTTTCACGGTGCGCGGTTCGGGGACCTGGTTGATCCAGACCGTGTGCTCCGGGACGTCGTCCTCGAGCACGAACTCGGCCGCGGAGTCGCCGGCCGGCCGCGATCTGAGCCCCAGGGCCGCTGACCAGAAGGCGGCGAGCGTCGGCCCGTCGGTGGCGTCGATGACCAGGTCCTTGAGGGCTGCGTCTGCCATCACGCCAGCGTACGGCGAGCGACGTCGGCTCGGGAGAGCAAGAGAGGCGGGCATCCCCCGAAGGGATGCCCGCCTCTCACGCAGCTGTCAGCCGCGCGTGAAGGCCTGCTCGAGGAGCGTCTTCTGCTGCGCCTGGTGCAGCTTGGCGGTACCAGCGGCCGTCGATGCCGACGCCGGGCGGGAGACCACCTTGACGTACGGCATGTCCAGCGGCAGGGCCAGGTGGATGAAGCCCCACGCACCCTGGTTCTGCGGCTCGTCCTGCACCCAGACCAGCTCGGCGCCGTCGTACTTGGCGAGCTCCGCGCGGAGCTGCGCCTCCGGGAACGGGTACAGCTGCTCGAGGCGGACGATGGCCACTCCCTCGTCGCCGCGCTTGGTGCGCTCGGCGAGGAGGTCGTAGTACACGCGACCCGTGCACAGGAGCACGCGGTTCACCTTGGCCGGGTCGGCCACCGAGTCCGCGATGACCTCCTGGAACGTGCCCGACGTGAAGTCCTCCACCGAGGAGGCCGCCGCCTTGAGGCGCAGCAGCTGCTTCGGCGTGAACACCACGAGCGGACGGCGCGGACGGGCGTACGCCTGGCGGCGCAGCAGGTGGAAGTACGACGCCGGGGTGGACGGCTGCGCGATCGTCAGGTTGTTCTCCGCGCCGAGCTGGAGGAACCGCTCGATGCGGGCGGACGAGTGGTCCGGACCCTGGCCCTCGTAGCCGTGCGGCAGCAGCATGACCACCGACGACGACTGACCCCACTTCTGCTCGGCGGACGAGATGAACTCGTCGATCACCGTCTGGGCGCCGTTGACGAAGTCGCCGAACTGCGCCTCCCAGAGCACCAGGGCGTCCGGGCGCTCCACCGAGTAGCCGTACTCGAACCCGAGTGCGGCGTACTCCGACAGCGAGGAGTCGTAGACCCAGAACTTGGCCTGGTCGCCCGACATGTACAGCAGCGGCGTCCACTCGGCGCCGGTCTCCCGGTCGTGCAGCACCGCGTGCCGCTGCACGAACGTGCCGCGGCGGGAGTCCTGCCCGGCGAGGCGCACCGGGGTGCCCTCGTCGAGCAGCGAGCCGAAGGCGACGAGCTCGCCGAAGCCCCAGTCGATGCCGCCTTCCTTCGCCATGAGCTGGCGCTTCTCGAGCATCTGCGCGAGCTTCGGGTGGATCGTGAAGCCCTCGGGCGGCGTGGTGTGCACGTCGCCGACCCGCTGCAGCATCTCCGGCGAGATCGCCGTCTGCCAGCCCACCATCGTCCCGGCGTCCTCACGCTGGGACTCGGGGCGCTCCAGGCCGGCGAGGTGCTCCGTCTGCGGTGCGGGCGTGAAGCCCGACTTGGTCTCGGTGAAGACCCGCTCGAGCTGCGACTGGTAGTCCTGCAGCGCGCCCTCGGCCTCTTCGACGGTGATGTCACCGCGGGCGACCAGGTTCTCGGTGTACAGCTTGCGCACCGAACGCTTGGTCTCGATGAGGTTGTACATGAGCGGCTGCGTCATCGACGGGTCGTCGCCCTCGTTGTGCCCGCGGCGGCGGTAGCAGATGAGGTCGATGATGACGTCCTGGCCGAACTGCTCGCGGAACGCGAAGGCGAGCTCGGCGGTCCGCACGACGGCCTCCGGGTCGTCGCCGTTCACGTGCATGACCGGGACCTGGTAGCCCTTGGCGACGTCGGTCGCGTACGTGGTCGAGCGCGACGCCGTCGGGCCGGTGGTGAAGCCGACCTGGTTGTTGACGACGACGTGGATCGTGCCGCCCGTGCGGTACCCGCGCAGCTGCGACAGGTTCAGCACCTCTGGCACGACGCCCTGGCCCGCGAAGGCCGCGTCGCCGTGCACCAGGATCGGCAGCACGGAGAAGCCGTCGCCGCCGAGGTCGATGCGGTCCTGCTTGGCGCGCACGATGCCCTCGAGCACCGGGTCGACCGCCTCGAGGTGCGACGGGTTGGCAGCGAGGTAGACGCGCGTGGTGGCGCCGGACTCCGACGTGAAGGTGCCCTCGGTGCCGAGGTGGTACTTCACGTCGCCGGAACCCTGGACGCTCTTGGGGTCGAGCTGGCCCTCGAACTCCTTGAAGATCTGGCCGTAGCTCTTGCCCGCGATGTTCGCCAGCACGTTCAGGCGGCCGCGGTGGGCCATGCCGATGCCGACCTCGTCGAGGCCGCCCTCGGCGGCGCGCGACAGGATCGCGTCGAGCAGCGGGATCAGGGACTCGCCGCCCTCCAGCGAGAAGCGCTTCTGCCCGACGAACTTGGTCTGCAGGAACGTCTCGAACGCCTCGGCGGAGTTCAGCCGGCGCAGGATGCGCAGCTGGTCCTCGCGCGGCGTCTTGGCGTAGCCCGCCTCCAGGCGCTCCTGGAGCCACTTGCGCTGACCCGGGTCGGCGATGTGCATGTACTCGATGCCGATGGTGCGGCAGTACGAGTCACGCAGCAGGCCGAGGACGTCGCGCAGCGTCGCCTTGGGCTTGGGCCCGAAGCCCGCAGTCGGGAACGTGCGGTCCAGGTCCCAGAGCGTGAGGCCGTGGTTCTGGATGTCCAGGTCGGGGTGCTTGCGCTGCCGGTAGGCGAGCGGGTCGGTGTCCGCCATGAGGTGGCCGCGCGAGCGGTACGACTGGATGACCTCGGCGATCTTGGCCGGCTTGGCGGCCTCGACGTCGGCGTCGACCGTGTTGTCACGCACCCAGCGGACGGGCTCGTACGGGACGCGCAGCGCCGCGAAGACGCGGTCGTAGAAGCCGTCCAGGCCGAGCAGCTTCTCCGAGATGATCTTGAGGAACTCGCCGGACTGGGCGCCCTGGATGATGCGGTGGTCGTAGGTCGACGTGATCGTCATGACCTTCGAGATACCCATCCGGGCGAGCTGCTCCTCGGACGCGCCGGCGAACTCCGCCGGGTAGTCCATGGCGCCGACGCCGACGATGGTGCCCTGGCCCTGCATGAGGCGCGGCACGGAGTGCACTGTGCCGATGCCGCCGGGGTTGGTCAGCGTGATCGTGGTGCCCTGGAAGTCCGGCACGGCCAGCTTGTTGCCGCGGGCCTTGCGGACGAGCTCCTCGTAGGCAGCCCAGAACTCGGCGAAGTCGAGCTCCTCGGCCTTCTTGACGCTCGGCACGAGCAGCTGGCGGGAGCCGTCCGGCTTGGCCATGTCGATCGCGAGACCGAAGCCCACGTGCGCGGGCTGGTTCACGCCCGGCTTGCCGTCCACCGGCTCGTAGTGCGCGTTCATGACCGGCATGTCGGCCAGCGCCTCGACCAGCGCGAAGCCGATGAGGTGCGTGAACGAGATCTTGCCGCCGCGACCACGCTTGAGGTGGTTGTTGATGACTATGCGGTTGTCGACCATCAGCTTGGCGGGCACGGCGCGCACCGAGGTGGCGGTGGGGACCTCGAGCGAGGCCTCCATGTTCGTGACCACGCGCGCGGCGGGGCCGCGCAGCTTCTGGATGTCGTCGACGGCGTCCGGGTGCGCCACGGGGCGCTCGAACGTGTCCGCGTAGTGCGTGGTGGGTGGGGTGGCGATCGGGTTCGCCGGGTTGACCTTGGGGTCGGCGGGCAGGCGCTTCTTACGCACCTTCTGCGCTGCCTCCGAGGCGGCGGTGCCGCCGGTCACCGGGGTGGCCGACTGCCGGGCGGGAGCCGCGGCGGGGGCCGCCGGAGCGGACGCCTGGCTTGCCTGGGCCGCACCTGCGCCGGCTGGAGCCCCGTCGGCCGGCGCTGCGTCGGCCGGAGCCTTCGGAGCCGCCGCCGGTGCGCCGTCCTTGGTGGAGCCGTTCTCGCCGGGGGTGTAGTCGGCGAAGAAGTCCCACCACGCGGGGTCTACCGCGTTCTTGTCCTTGAGGTACTGCTGGTAGAGCTCGTCGACAAGCCATTCGTTGGCTCCGAATGACGAGCTCGCCACGCTGATCGACTCTGAACCAGCCTTAGGGGACACGCGCGGATCGCCCACCTTCACCACAGTTGCGTTCGTCGCGCGCCACCCTTGTCGCAGCACGCGAAGCCCGAATGTTTTCGGACCCTCCAAGGGTAGGCCCTTATCGCCCGCCGGTGGGCTTGGCCGCACGGGCCCTGCGGGGCACGACGGCGCCAAAGAAGTTGGTTCGTCATGTTTATCGCACGCTGAGCAAAACCCGGGCAACGTTCGGCCTGGAAGTCCCCAACGCGGCGTTACGGCGCTCCGTATGGGGCGGCCAATCTTTGGGGCGTGTGACAGAAATCACGGGACTCCGTCTCACGCTCTGACCGCTCGCGCCCCTAGGCTTCTCCGTTTCTCACGGGAGGCGACCGGGTCGGTCCGTGTGATCAGTCCGCGTGCGTGGTGGAGACGCCCGGTGCCGGGTGCGCCCGCGCCGGGAGGGTGACCCGCATCGTCGCGCCCCGGTCGGAGTCGACCACCTGGACGTGCCCGCCGTGCAGCTCGACCGCCCAGCGGACGATGGCCAGGCCGATCCCGGTGCCCCCGCTCGACCCGACGGTGCTCCCGACAGTGCTGCCGCCGAACGTGTCGTCGGAGGACCCGTTCCGGCCCCTGCCGTCGGTCCGGTCCGCCGTCGACCCGGTGCCGCGCACGAACCGCTGGAAGATCCGCTCGCGGTCCGCTGCGGCGATACCGGGACCCTCGTCGCTGACCTCCAGCACGACGTCGGCGCCCTCGGTGCTGTCAACGGGGTAGGCGTCCAGGCGGACGACGCCGCCCGGCGGCGAGTGCCGGATCGCGTTCTGCAGCAGGTTCATGACCACCTGGTGGAGGCGTTCGGCGTCGCCCTCGATGGAGAGGTCCTCCGGCGTGACGTCGACGACGTAGTGGAGGTCCTTGGCGGCGTCGACCATCGAGAGGTCCTCGGCGCAGTCCTCGAGGAAGTCGCCGACGGCGATCTTGCCCACGTTGAGCGCCGAGGCGCCCGCCTCGATACGCGAGAGATCAAGCAGGTAGGTGACGAGCCGGGTGAGCCGGTCCGTCTGGGCGAGCGCCTGCTCCAGCGCGGACGGCGTGGGCTGGACGACGCCGTCGACCATGTTCTCCAGCTGCGCCTTGAGCGCGGCGACCGGGGTGCGCAGCTCGTGCGACACGTTGGCGATCAGGTCGCGGCGGGTCTGCTCGACCGAGGCCAGGTCCTCGGCCATGCGGTTGAAGGCGTGCGCGAGCTGCCCGACCTCGTCGCTGCTCGTCGCGCGCACCCGGCGGGTGTAGTCGCCGTCCGCCATGGCCTCGACGGCCTCGGTGATCTCCCGCAGCGGCGACGTCATACCGCGGGCCAGGACCTGCGTGAGCAGCAGCGACAGGATGATGGCCAGGGGGAAGGTGCGGCTCGGCCCCAGGGATGCCTGCAGACCGAGCCACGTGATCAGCACCGCCGCCGAGACCGTCACCGCCACCAGCACGCCCAGCTTGATCTTGAGCGAGCGCAGCGGGTCCAGCGGCCGCACGTCGGGGACGCGGGGTACGTGCGGTCTCATCGAAACGCCTCGGTTACTGGTTGGCCTGGTTGGCGGGCGGCTCGAACGCGTACCCGACGCCGTGCACTGTACGGATCAGGTCGGGGCCGAGCTTGCGGCGCAGGGCCTTGATGTGGGAGTCCACGGTGCGCGTGCCGCTGGCATCCGCCCAGTCCCAGACCTCGGCGAGCAGGCGCTCGCGCGTGAGCACGGTCTTGGGCGACCCGGCGAGCATGACGAGCAGCTCGAACTCGGTAGGAGTCAGGTGGACCTCCTCGCCGCCGCGGTAGACGCGGCGCTGGGCGCGGTCCACCGTGACGTCGCCCATCATCATGGGCGGGTCGGCCGGCGTCGTGGCGGCGGCCTGCGCCGCACGGTCCACGCGGCGCAGGAGCGCCTTGATCCGGGCCACGAGCTCGCGCATCGAGAACGGCTTGGTCATGTAGTCGTCCGCGCCGACGCCGAGGCCGACCAGCATGTCGGTCTCGTCGTCCCGCGCGGTGAGCATGAGGATCGGCGTGGGGTGCTCGGCCTGGATGCGCCGCGTGACCTCGAGCCCGTCGATGCCTGGCAGCATCACGTCGAGCACCACGAGGTCGGGGCGCAGCCGTGAGGCGGCGTCGACGCCGGACAAGCCGTCGCGCGCGACCTCGACCCGCCAGCCCTCGGCGGACAGCCGCTGAGCGATGGCGGTCGCGATCGTCGGCTCGTCCTCCACTACGAGCACGGTCGCGCTCTGCTGACCGGTAGTGGCTGCGGCCGACGCCGGACCGGGCTGCTGCGAGGCCCCAGACGGCTGGGGGTTACCAGATGACATAGGTCAATCATGCCCGTACCTACCTGATAAGACCCTGATAACGGCCTGACTGCGTGTCCGCGCGCCCGGTGGCTCATGCGCGCAGCCCTTCCAGGACGATCCCGGTACGATCTATCGCACGATGATCGAGCGATATCCCGACCGAAGATCCTGGAAGAATCCAGACCCCCCGAATGCCCTCCGGAGCGCGAGATGACCGGCGACTGGATCATGGTCGCCGTCGGCGTCCTTCTCACAGCAGGTACTGCTGTCTTCGTGGCCGGGGAGTTCTCCCTCGTCACCATCGACCCCGCGGTGATCGGTGACTCCGACGACTCGGAGGGGGACAGACCCGGCCGGACCCGGTCCGACCCCCAGTCCTCCGGCAGCCCTCGGTCCACCCACTCCGCCCGGCCCGCACTCGGCCAGAGCATGCGGGACCGCAGCGTGCGCACCGCGCTGCGCCACCTGTCGACCGAGCTGAGCTCCGCCCAGGTCGGCATCACGCTGACCACCATCCTGCTCGGCTACACGGCCCAGCCGGCGCTGAACTCCCTGCTCTCGGCAGGGTTCGGCGCGACGTCCGTGCCGACAGCAGTCTCCGCCGGCCTCGCCGGTGTCCTGGCCGTCGTGCTGGTCAACGTGTTCTCGATGGTGTGCGGTGAGCTGATCCCCAAGAACTTCGCGCTCTCGGCACCCCTGGCCACCGCACGCGTGGTCGTGCCGGTGCAGCGGGTGTTCACCATCACGTTCAAGCCGCTGATCGCCGTGCTCAACGGCTCCGCCAACGCCCTGTTGCGGCGCATCGGCGTCGAGCCGCGTGAGGAGCTGTCCGGAGCCCGGTCCGCGTCCGAGCTGGCCTCGCTGGTGCGCCGCTCGGCAGAGGAGGGCACGCTCGAGGAGTCCGTCGCGACGCTGCTCACCAACTCGATCGAGCTGGACACGCTGAGCGCGCGCGACGTCATGACCGACCGCCTGCGCATGTCGGTGCTGGACCGGACGGCGACGGCGGAGGACGTCGTCGCGCTCGCCCGCCGCACCGGGCACTCGCGGTTCCCGGTGATCGGGGAGGACCGGGACGACGTCGTCGGCCTCGTCCACCTGCGGCGTGCGGTCGGCGTGCCGCACGACCGCCGGAGCGAGGTGCCAGCGGCCGCCCTCATGGTGGACGCGCCCCGCGTCCCGGAGACGGTGCGCCTGGGCCCGCTGCTCGTGGAGCTGCGCGGGTTCGGTATGCAGATGGCGGTGGTCGTCGACGAGTACGGCGGCACCTCCGGCGTCGTCACGCTGGAGGACGTCGTCGAGGAGCTGGTGGGCGACGTCGCGGACGAGCACGACCCCCGACGGGCGGGCGCGGCCCGTGCCGCCGACGGGTCGTGGATAGTGCCGGGCGTGCTGCGCCCGGACGAGCTCGTCGAGTACACCGCGATCCAGGTTCCGGAGGGGGCCGCGTACGAGACGCTCGGCGGCCTCGTCATGGCAGAGCTCGGTCGCATGCCCGCCGTCGGCGACGAGGTCACGGTAGGGACCGCGGCCGCCCGCGTGACCCTGCGCGTCGAGGCCATGGACGGGCGCCGCGTCGAGCGGGTGCGGGTTCGCCCGCTGCCCGACGACCGGCCAGGCGACGACCGGGCCCGGAACGACCGGACCCGGCCGGACCGGGTCAGGGCCGACCGGACGCGCAGCGAGAAGGGGACGAGCCGATGAGCACGACCACTGCACTGATCGTCGGCCTCGTGCTGCTCGCAGGCAACGCGTTCTTCGTCGGCGCGGAGTTCGCCGTCATCTCCGCGCGCCGCAGCGCCATCGAGCCGCTCGCCGCGGCAGGGGACCGGCGGGCCATCACCGTCCTGTGGGCGATGGAGCACGTGTCGCTCATGCTGGCTTGCGCCCAGCTCGGCGTGACCGTCTGCTCCACCGGCCTCGGCATAGTCGCGGAACCCGCGCTCGCGCACCTCCTCGAGGGTCCGCTGCACAGCATCGGGGTGAGCGACGACCTCACCCACCCGATAGCGCTCGTCATCGCGCTGTCCCTCGTCGTGTACCTGCACGTGGTGCTCGGCGAGATGGTGCCGAAGAACCTCGCGGTGTCCGGCCCGGACCGGGCGGTCATGTGGTTCGGGCCGCCGCTGGTGCTCCTCGCCCGCGTGCTGCGTCCCGTCATCGGCGGCCTGAACTGGATCGCCAACCACGCAGTGCGGCTGGCGGGCGTCGAGCCCAAGGACGAGGTCGCCTCCGCGTTCACCGCGGAGGAGGTGCAGTCCATCGTGGAGCACTCGCAGGCGGAGGGCGTCCTGCGCGACGAGCAGGGCCTCCTGACCGGCGCCATCGAGTTCTCCAACCGCACGGCGAGCGACGTCATGGTGCCCGTCAGCGGCCTGGTGGCCGTCGACGAGAACAGCACGCCCGACGACGTCGAACGGCTGGTGTCGAAGCACGGCTTCAGCCGGTTCCCCGTCGTGACGCACGGCGACGACGGCGACGAGCTGGTCGGCTACCTGCACCTCAAGGACGTCCTCTACGCGACAGGGCCCGCCCGGTTCGAGCCGGTGGCCGTGTGGCGGGTCCGCGCGCTGGCCGCCGTAGGGCCTGACGACGAGGTCGAGGACGCGCTGCGGGTCATGCAGCGCTCCGGGTCGCACCTCGCTCGGGTCGAGGGCACCGAGGGCCAGGTCCTCGGCGTCGTCTTCCTCGAGGACATCCTGGAGGAGCTGGTGGGCGAGGTGCGCGATGCGATGCAGCGCCGTTGAGGTCCGGCGCCGTTGAGATGAGGGCGTCGGGAAGGCATGGACAGGTAGTGATCACGTCATGTGCAGGTCGGGCGATGTTCCGGTGGGGCTTGGCAGGCGGCCCGGCCCCGGTTAGTGTCTCGTGCGACATAGACACCGCGAGGGGCCGCGGACACTCGACGACGGAGGATCAGTGGAGTCCACGGCTGTAACGAGCCTGCAGCCTGCGCCCATGACACGCCGCGCCCGGCGCGAGGCGCAGGAGCAACAGGCTCAGGCCCTGCGCGCACACGTGCTGCGGGCCCAGGGAGCGCGGGCCCCGCGTCCGCAGATCCAGCCGACGCCGGCGCGGGCGACCCAACCGGCGGCGACCCGGAGTGCCACGTCGTTCGAGCAGGTGGTCACCGGGGCCCTCGCCCGGCCCGTCACCCGGGTCGTCAGAGCGACGTCGTCCGTGCCTGCCGGGCAGCGGATCGTCTCCCGGGCGGCAGTGATCGGCACGCTGGCCGCGGCGACCATCGCCGCACCGTTCGTACATGGCACCGCGGAGTCCGGCGAGTCCCCGTTCGACGTCGAGGCGCCGCACACCGGGCCGAACGTGCTCGACCTCGTGACGCAGCCCGTCGAACGCCCGAAGACCTCCGGGGCCGTGGTCCGGGCCGAGGCGATCACCCGGCCCGAGTCGGCCGCCAGCCGCTCGCTCGACCGCAGCCCGCTGCCGGACTGCGACGTCAGCGCTCTCGTTGAGGGCACCAACGGTGCGCTCGCGGACCACTCCCTGTGCGAGCTGTGGCAGGCGGGGGAGTACCTGCGGCCCGACGCCGCGATGTCGCTCAGCGCGCTCAACGAGGCGTTCCGTGCGTCGTTCGGCCGGGAGATGTGCCTCGTGGCGAGCTACCGCGACCTGGACACGCAGTACGAGCTCAAGGCTTCCAGGGGGTACTTCGCGGCCTCGCCGGGCACGTCCATGCACGGATGGGGTCTCGCGATCGACCTCTGCTCGAAGGAGACCGGGGACAGCGAGGTCTTCTCGTGGCTCTGGGCCAACGCCCCGTCCTACGGCTGGCAGAACCCCTCGTGGGCCCAGCTCGGCGGGAGCAAGTACGAGCCGTGGCACTGGGAGTTCGTGTCGGGCGTCGTCGAGAAGGGCGAGTGGCAGGGCTGACGGTCTAGAGGCGCATCAGAAGCGCAGGTGGGTGTTCGGTCCGAAGTCCTGGCGGAACACCGGACCATCGCTCGCGAGCTCGGCGGCGAACAACGGTGCCCACGCGCTGTAGGGCTCCATGGCGAGCGACTCGTTGGAGAACCGGCGGTCGTCGGTGATCTCGGTGACGCAGAAGTCCGGGATCTGCAGGCCCGTGACCGGGCCCGAACGCTCGCACTCGGCCACCACCAGCGGGTGGTTGGCACCACCGAAGACGTCTATCGACCAGCCGTCAGCCCCGAGCCAGACGGCGTAGCGGACCTTGACGATCGGTGCCCCGCCGCGGCGGACCAGCTCGACGCCGATGCTCGGGTCCAGCTCTCGCTCCGCCTCGTAGCGGGTGCCACCCACCGCGGGCCCCTTCACCGTGACCGCTGCGAAGTCGATGTCCGCGACGTGCGCCCGCAGGATCTCCGCGGGGTCGGTGTCGCCGGTCAGGTCAGCGTCGATGTCACCGGCCTGGACGCGGACCCGGAGGGCGTAACCGTCGTCGGCCAGGAAGTACGACTGGACGATGAGGGCCGGCGCGTCCCGGAGCTCGGCCGGGAGGTCGCGCACGAAGAACCGGCGCTCGAACTCGAAGTCGGCGTAGCCGCGGTCGGCGTCGGCCGGGGCGGGCTCGTCGAAGCGATCATCGCTCATGTGAGGTCCCTCGCCATCGGCAGCTGATGCTCGGTAGGTGCTTCTCGTACGTACCGTTCCGCAGATGGTTGTCCGCGGATGATTCAAGAAGTCTACGCAACCGGCTCGGTGCGCTGCGCCCTGCCGCCCACGAACCTGTCGCCCACGAACTCGCTCAGGGCCGCGGCGATCGCCTCGTGGCGGCTGTCGATGCTCCCGGGCTTCAGCACGACCGGCGTGCCGACCAGGGCGATGTTGGCCGAGGCGGCGATACGCCGGACGAACGTCCGCTGGCGCGCGACCACCGCCCTCGGGTCCGCGACGTCCACGGCGAGGACCCGCCGGAAGGCCAGCCGGGCCTCGCGGACGCCGGTGACCTCGGTCCAGAGCACCTGCTCGACGCCGAGGTTCGGGAGCCAGTCGGTCAGCCCCTCGCCGTCGAGCGTGAGCACGGGCCAGGTGGGCAGCAGCAGGCGGCGCACGACGATGAGGCCCAGGCCGGTGAAGACCAGGACGCCGATGGCGCTCAGCGAGACGACGGCCAGCGCGGCCGGTGCTGCGCTCGTCTGTGCGGCGTCGAAGCCGAGACGGGCGGCTACCGCGCACAGCACCACCAGCGCGAGGATGGTGAGGGCGAGGATGAGAACGTGCGCACGGGACGGATAGAAGTCCACGGACTCGTCGGGCATACCGGGACAGTAGCTGCACCGTGGTTCGAGCGGTAGCGGGCTCGCCTGACAGGTTCACCGCTCGACCCGTCCTGATTCGCTACACGCACGTATCGTTTCGGGGTGAGGAGCGAACAGCGCCGGCCCCCGGGCAGGCCGCGCGACCTGAGAGCGGACGACGCCGTGCTGGCGGCGGCCCTCGACCTGATCGCGGAGGCGGGCGTCGAGGGCGTGAGCATCGATCAGGCGGCGAGGCGCGCGGGGGTCGCTCGCACCACCGTCTACCGCCGGTACGCGACGCGCGACGACCTGGCCGTCGCCGCCCTCGTGGCGAACGAGGCGGCGGTGCTCGTCTCCTTCCAGGTCCCCGACCAGCCGAGCCTCGCCGACCTGGTCGCTACCTGGTCGGCCGGGCTGAGCGAGCCGCGGTCTCGGATACTGCTGCGCCGCATGATGTCGGTGCCGCGTGAGCACCCGGAGCTGTGGGCGGCCTTCCGCGCGGCGAGCGCCGGCTCGCGCGACCAGAGCGTCCACGACCTGGTGATCCGCGCGCGGGAGGAGGGTCAGCTGGCGGCGGATGCCGACGTCGAGATGGTCCAGGCGATGCTCACGGGCGCCGTGGCGGTCCACCTCACGAACTATCCCGACGACGTGTCGGCCGAGGAGGTCGCCGCGTACTTCTGGCGGGTGCTGCGGACGCTGGGGTTCGAGGTCCCGCCACGCTCGCGGGGCCGGTCCTGACTACTTGCCGTCGAACGGCACCCGCTCGGAGAGGGCCCAGTCGCGGTAGTACCGCAACACCGGTCCCTCCGCCGAGGACCGGACCGACAGAACGCCGTACTGGACGTCCTCGAAGCCGTCCGCACCGGAGTTGATCAGGTGCGTGACGCCCGTGGGCAGGATGACCCGCAGAACTCTCGTGCCGGTCTCCGCGAACGCCCCGGAGTTCTTCACCTGGGCGAGGTACTGGCTGTCGCCGGTGCCTTCGACGACGTAGTAGTAGGTCCCGAGAGCCATCTGTGTTCCCCTCTTCGCCCTGCACGCCCGGTGCGTCGTGGGTCCTGTGGCCGAACGTACGGCATCTGGTGCCGGGTGACGGGGCCCCGAGTACGGTCGCTCGCAGATGCCCGACCGCAAATATTCAATCTGAGACGTGATTGCGCTAGTCTGATGCCGTATCAGCCGGAAAAGATGGGGGACCAGAAGATGCCCGAGATTCTGCGTTCAAGCTGCGACAACGGAACTACCTGTCCAACGATCCACCGCGCTGATGACGGTGCGTTCATCGTGCAGGGATATCGGACCGCGTCCCACGGGACGGTGCGTATCCCGGCGTGGCTCGCGACGGAGTGGGACACGCCTTCGCGCCGTGACGGTGACGATCTGCTCGTGACCGGTCAGCTCGTGACCGATCCGGACACCCTTGCCTACCTCGACCTTCCGGACGGAGAGGCCGCCGTGATCGTGCACCCGGCCGACGTTGTGGCTCTGGAGGTCTCGTCGTGCTGAATGCGGACGAGCTCGGGGAGTACTTCGCTTCCCGTCACAAGACGGACCTGTTTCGCCTGGAGACGCGTGACGTGCTCAACGTCCCCCAGGACGCGGGCCGGTTGGAGCGTTACCTCAACGGGGAGCCGGGTCCCGGTCATCGGCCGTGGGCCGACGTGATCCGTCAGCAGGTTGCACGAGGGCAGATCACTCGTCGCGTCCTCGCGCTCAGTGAACCGCTGACCGACTACCGCCGCTGCTCGATCGAGTGGGGTTACCTCGACAACGTCACCGCCGGCGAACGCTGCCGGGTGGTGGACCGTCCCAGCATCTCAGGGCTCGGTGCACAGGACTTCTGGCTCATCGATCGTCGCCACGTGGTGCTCATGCACTACGACGACGAGGGGAGTTTCGTCGGCGCGGATCCGGTGGACGACAAGCAGGACGTGGGACACTGGGCCGCGATTGCTGACCTGGCATGGGACTCGGGAACCGAGCTCACCGCCTGGTGGGACGAGCACCGGCAGTACTGGCGCGAGTTCCACGCCTCGACCCCTCGGAGCGAATGACCACCGACCTTCCCGCACTAGCCGCGACGCTGCGCGACCTTCGTGCTGGCGCCGGGATCAGCGGCGTCAACGCTGCCAAGGCCGCTGGCATCAGCCAGGCCAAGCTCTCCAA
>NZ_JBFAAH010000031.1:0-77523 GCF_040639635.1 Promicromonospora sp. NPDC023805
TCCCTGGTGACGGGAAGTGCGGTCGCCAGGCGGCGCGCGATCGTCATGTCCTTACTCGCCGTAGACGCAGAGATGCCTTCACGGACGCGGAGCCAGGACGTGAACGTACGAGCCATACCACCGGACCGCCAGGAACCTTCATTCTCGATGCGGGGTAGCAGGTGTAGCGGACACCGTCCAGGCGGCCCGTGACCCGCCGGATCCGCGTGTGTGCCTCGACCAACCGGCCGATGCTCGGGGCGTCCCACCCGGTCAGCGTCTCGGGATCGGTCAGAACAGTCAGTTGCGCGGTCGCAGCCTCGAGCAGGGCCACCACGTCCTCGATCGACGTAGCACCGGGCAGTCCGTCGGCGGGTCCGTCGTTCGTCGTCCGCTCCACCATGCCCACCCCCGCCCATCTCGATCGCTCGCCTCTAGTACTCACTCCCTCAGTGCATCTATTATCTCGAACACTCGTACGCTCTGCATGGCGGATTCCAAATCTGTGGATAACCCTACGAAGGCCACGGCAGACCTCGGCCGCCCTGCCGAACATTCATAAGCGCCCACCCCCAGCGCGCCCTCGCGCGCCGCCGTCCTTCCGGCGAGGCTGTGCTCATGGACGAGTTCACCGACTACATCGCGAGCCTCGACGGCTCGGTCCGGGGCGCCGTCGAGCGCGTGCGGGCGAGGGCGCTGGAGCTCGTGCCCGACGCCGAGGAGGGCATGAGCTACGGCATGGCTGCGCTGCGCTATCGGGGCAGTCCGCTCGTGTCGGCCCGGGCCACGGCGAAGCACATCGGGCTGTACCCGTTCAGCCCTCCCGCGATCGAGGCACTCGAAACCGACCTGGCGGGCTTCTCGACGTCGAAGGGGACCATCCGGTTCACGTCCGACCGCCCCTTGCCCGACGACGTTCTGGACCGGCTGATCCTGTTCCGCCGCGACGAGATAGACGCGATGCATTCCCGCTGACGACCGGCCCTGCCGCGGTGGCCGGCGGAACGCCTCGCACCCCACCGGTCAGTGTGTCTGTCACCCAACCGGTCAGCGCGCCCTCCCGCCCGTCTCCAGGACGCTCGGCGTGCCCGCGGTCAGCGCCAGCACCACGCGATGGAGCACCCACACGGCCGCGAGCGCCGCCCCGATGGTCGGTACCCCTGCCTGCCAGAGCAGGTAGCTGATGCCGGCGAAGAGGAGTGCTTCGAGTGTGATGCGGGCCGACGGCGGAATGGTGACCCGGGCCTTGGGCGAGAGGAACGTGCCCCAGATCGCGATGACGGTAGCCGGGGCGAGGATGACGAAGAGGATCCGCCATCCGCCGTCGGACAGGGTCCAGCCCGCATAGGCGGCGCCGGCGAACAGGGCGAACTCGAGGAGGAGGCGAACGAGGAGCGCGGTTGTTCTCACGGGCGCAGAGTATGGGGTTCGATGAGTGCGGCCCAGCGCATAGTGCCTGGCGCGCGATCGGTCCGTGAGGCACAGGCGGTCCGTGCGGCTACGTGAGGTCCCGTGTCACGCTCCGCGGGGTCCGCTTGGGCGGCGCTGTCACGTCTGGCGCTCGTCTCTCGTCGTAGGGGGTATGACGCGAGAGCATGTGCTCATGACGGACCCGGATGCCTCCCAGGACGGCCACACGCAGGACAGCCACGCACGGGAAGCCACACAGCCGCCCGGTACGCGGCTCGACGGCGCCGCCCTGGACCGGCTGCGCCCCCTGGCGTTCAGCGTGGCCTACCGGATGCTCGGCAGCGTGGCCGAGGCAGAGGACGTGGTCCAGGAGGCGTTGCTGCGTCTGTCGCAGGCCGAGGGTGTGCGTAACCCGGACGCGTTCGTGACCACGGTGACGACGCGGATCGCCATCGATGTGCTGCGTTCGGCCCGGGTGCGACGTGAGTCGTACGTGGGTGAGTGGCTGCCGGAGCCTCTGGTGGGTCCTGTGCAGTCGAACCTGCCGGTCGCCATGGCATCCGCGCCGCCGGACGCCGCTGCGCACGCCGAGCTGGCCGACGATCTCTCGACGGCGTTCCTCGTACTGCTGGAGAGGCTCACCCCTACGGAGCGCGCGGCGTTCCTGCTGCATGACGTGCTGGGCTTCTCGCACGGTGAGGCGGCCGGCGTCATCGGCACGAGCGAGGTCGCTGCGCGTCAGCTGGCTTCGCGCGCCCGGCGGCGGATCGCACGGGAGCGCGACGACGCCGCGCGTTCCGCACCCGCCCGTACAGCACCTGCCCGTGCAACACCCGGGCGCACGGCACCCGCACGGTCAGCACCCGGCCGCGCCGACCGGGTGCGCGCGGAGGAGCTCGTCACGCGGTTCCTGGCCGCGTGCGAGGACGGGGCCGTGGACCCGTTCCTCGAGCTGCTCGCCGAGGACGTCGTATTCACCGGCGACGGCAGGGGGAAGGTGCCGCGGGGCTTCTCGATCGCCCGGCCGGTCTCGGGGCGGGACACGGTGGCGCGGCTGCTGGCGGGCTTCGTACGCCGTGGGGCGCCCGTCCACTTCGAGCGTGCTCTGGTGGGTGGGGAGCCTGGCCTGCTCATCATGGCGGACGACGTCATCGGCGGCGGTCTGATCGGCACCTGGTCGCTCGAGGTGGTCGACGGGCAGCTCGCGGGTATCCGGGGCGTGATCAACCCGGAGAAGCTGCGGCACGTGGGGCCGCAGGCGGACCTGGAGCGGCTCCGGGAGTGGCTGCGGAACGACCGGCCGCGCGGGGGTGCTCGCTAGGCCTCCCAGGTACGTCTCCCAGGTGCGTGCGCGTCACCCGCGCACGCACCTGCACTCTCATGCGCCGGTGTGCGTCCCGGGTCGTGCTTCGGACCGGCTCCCGGCCACTGGCGCGTCCTGCACGAACCACATGAGCACCAGGCCGACGAGGACGACGGCGACGATCCCGAGGGTGCCCCAGATGGTCGCGCCGGTCACGGCGATGGTGATGGTCCACAGGGCGCTCGACATCCAGGACGCGGCGCGGCCGGTGGTCGCGTAGAGGCCGAAGATCTCCGACTCCTTGCCCGCCGGCGTGACCCGGGCGAGGTAGGACCGAGACGCGGCCTGCGCGGGCCCGACGCAGGCCGACAGGATCAGGCCGCCGACCCAGTAGACGACGGGGCCGAGGTCGCGCAGGATGACGACGGCGAGGCCGGCCACCACGATGATGCTGAGCGTGCTGAGGATGACGGAACGGGGTCCGAAGCGGTCGTCGGCGCGGCCGAGGATGACGGTGCTGATGCCGGCCACGAGGTTGGCGGCGATCCCGAAGATGATGACCTCGCTGGTGCTGAAGCCGAACGACACCTTGCCGATGATCGCGCCGAACGCGAAGACGCCGCTCAGGCCGTCCCGGAACACTGCGCTGGCCAGGAGGAACCAGAACGTGCGGCGCGAGGTGCGCCACAGGCCCTGCACGTCGCGGAACAGGACCACGTAGCTGGCGAAGAACCCGACCTTGGCGTGGCCCTTGGTGGGCGGCAGCTCCGGCACGAAGGCCAGGACCGGCCAGGCGAAGGCGAGCGTCCAGAGGGCGCAGCCGACGGCGATCACCCGGAACGCGAGACCGTTGTCGGTGGGCATGCCCCACCACTCCGCGCCGTTGGCGATGACCACGAACAGGAGCACGAGGATGCCGCCGACGTAACCGAGGCCCCAGCCGAGACCGGACACCTTGCCGACGGTGCGCGGCGTGGCGACCGAGACCATCATGGCGTTGTAGTTCACGCCCGCGATCTCGTTGAGCACGCTGCCCAGACCGATCAGAGCGGCGCCGAGCACGAAGTACATCGGGTCGGCCTCGACGAACCACAGCGCGAGCATGCACAGGACCATGCCGGCCGTACCTCCGGCCAGCCACACCTTGCGGCGGCCGGTGGCGTCGGCGCGCTGTCCGAGCACGGGGGCGAGCACCAGGATGAGCAGGCCCGCGAGCGTGTTCCACAGGCCCACGCCGCTGGTGAGCTCGGCGAGGCCGCGCTGGTAGGCGGGGTCGTTCTCGCCGAGGGCCGCGACGGCCGGGTCCAGGAAGGAATCCGTGGTCAGATACAGCGCCGTGAACACGAACGTCAGGATCACCGTGTTGAACGGTTGCGTGCCCCAGTCCCACAGCGCCCACGAGAACACCTGACGGCGCGGGACCCGCACGCCCTCCTGCAGCTCCAGGCCCGTTCTCGGGGGCGGAGGGGCATCAGTGGTGGGATCCGGTGTCTCGGGTCCGCGGGTGGCGTCGGTCATGGCGGCAGTCTGCCCGGATCCGGTGAACGGCGGGTGCTGAAGGCGGTCACGATCTGATACCGACGACCGGGCCGGAGCCGCAGGTGGTGGGCGCGTATTGGTTGCTCACGCACCGGGTGCCGTCTAGCATCGAGCGCCTGGGCGTACAGGGGGTCTGGTGCCAGGTCATGACGTGTTTCTGTGCTACGACTCTGCGACGGACGAGCCGTTCGCCCGGAAGTTCGGCGCGCTCCTCGCCACGTTCGGCAGGCGACGGCTGCGGCACCGCAGGTCCGTCCTTCGGCTGGTGCCCCGCCGCACAGACGCCCTGGCCGACAGCACCTGGCTCGTCCTGCTCGCCTCGCCGGAGGCAGCCCGCTCACCGCGGAACTTCTGGGAGCTGCAGGGTGCCGTGGCGGCCGACGCCGCGGCCTTCGCGGACGAGAACCGTGTGGTGACGGCCCAGGGCAGGGTGCTGACGTCGTGGGACACCACGCTGCCGCTTCCCCGTACGACGATCCGGGAGACCGAGCTCGCCGCGCTCGACCGACAGTCTGTCGCACCCGGCGGGCGGTACCTCGTCGCGGCCGGTGACGGGCCCGGGGACGACGCCGTCAACTTCGCCGTCACCTACGACCTCGACGCCGGGCCGGACGCCGACGTCCAGATCCCTGCGCAGATCGGCGCGTTCGTCGAGCGCCACGGGAGGGAGGACACCTGGCTGCCGGTCGTGACCGACGACGGCACGACGCTGGTGGTGGAGACGGCCGACGGCACGGTGCGGGAGGTTCGCGCGACGGCGTCGCCCAGCGAGCTGTCCGCCGCCGCGGACGCGCTCACCGGACCCGAGCTCGAGGATGCCTACACACCCCCTGTTCGCTACGAGACCGGGCTGCGGGACGTGCTCGGCGCGCGGATCACCTCGGGCGGACAGCTGGTGCTCGCCGCCGCGGACGGCTCCGTCCACGTCCTGGACCTGCGCACCGGGCGCGCGAGCGTCGAGACGCGGCTCTCCGGCGGTCCGTGGACGGCGGCGGAGATCGCGCCCGACGGGCGGCACGTGGCCTTCGGTACCGGTGCGACGGTCGCCGTCGTCGACCCGGCCACCGGTCGGTCCGCGGTCCAGCTGCTCGGGCTCGGCGCGGACGGCACCACCGAGGGGGACCCCGTGCTCGGCTTCGGCGAGGACGAGCTCGTGGTAACACGCTCGGACGGGGTGGTCGTGCTTGAGGCGGATGGCAGCGCGGTCCGGGCGACGGCGGACGCCCCGCTACCCCACGGGATGCGTTCGATCGCGGTCCTGCCGGGCACCGGGATCGCCGTCCTGGTCGGCGACTCCTCGCTGGCGTTCCTGGTCTCGGTGGCGACCGGCGAGCACATCGGAGAGCTGAATACCCAGGTCAGCCGCTCGTCGCTCACCGCGGAGGCCAACTGGCTGCTCGCGGTCGGCAGCGACGCGGGCAACCGGCGGGTGGCCCGCCGGGACACCAGCGTGAGCGGCCTGCTCACGACGGCCTGCGCGGTGGCCGGACGAGACCTGTCGGCCGAGGAGTGGTCGCAGACCGTCGCGGCGCGGCCGCCGTCGGACCTGTCCTGCGATCGCGCCCGGCAAGGGCGCGATCCAGCGGGCCAATCGAAGCACCCACCAATAGGCTGACGGAGTTCCCCGTCGCAAGAGAGGTCACCTGCCCATGCCCTCGTCTACAACCGCACCGGACACCTCCGCTTCGACCGCGGCAAAGACCCCCGCGCCGAAGCAGACGAAGGCGCGGATCTCTCACGAGCTCTGGATCGCGATCATCACGGCGGTGGGGACCATCACCGCGGCGGCCATCGGAACCGTCGTCGCGGTCGATGCGGGGACCATCGAGCTTCGCGTCGTCGGCGACGGTCTCAACAGCACGGAACTTCAGACCGCGGTAGACCGGCTGGAGGCAGAGAATGCCGAGCTCAGGTCCGTCAATGACGACATCCAGGCCCAGATCGACGACCTTCAGCTACAGGCGGAGCCCGCCGCTGAGGATCCGGACAGGGCCGCCTCACCGAGCGCAACGCCCGAGGACAGCACCGTCCGGCGCGCGACGAGAGAACCGATCGGGCTAGCCTCCGAGGGTTGTCTCGACCTCGACTCAGACGCCCCGAACTGGGACGTCGCTGGCGAAGGCGACATCTGCATCTGGTACTACCAGAGGGATCTCGTCGGCACCAATCTCACAGTGCTGGACGAGGAGCCGACGTTGGCGGACTGCGAGGCGCAGACGGACGTGCGCGACAGCGTTGGAGCCATCGGGTCGCTCGTCGGAAAGTACATCTGCGGGTGGACCGATAACGGCCGCCTCGCGCGGATCGGAATCGTTGACACAAGTCAAGGCAAGAACGGCCGGACCGAATCGGCGATGTTGCAGATCACAGTCTGGGAGCAACAGCACTGACCGTTCCGGTCAAGCCCGTGACCGGCAGGGTGCGCATGTTCTCCATCCTGACGAGGACCGACCACGGAGGAGCTTTGGCGATGGATAACACGTAGGGGCGAGGCTCGCTGTTCCAGGTCGTGACCTCGTCGGTCACCGACCACAGGGCCGGTGTCGGGTGGGTTGCAGTACGTTTCGGGCATGGTGAGGTGGTTCCGGCGTCGCAGTGGTCGGTCTCGTGCGTCCGGCGTGTTCCTGGGTGTGCTCGTCGCTGTCGGGTCCGCGGCGGGACTCGACGCGCTCAGGGGCGCGATGCTGCCCAGCGAGCACAACCTGTGGGCGGGGATCGTGGCTCTGCTGGTCGGTGCCGGGCTCGGTGTCCTGGTCGACCGGGTGACGGCTGCGTGGATCGAGACCCATCTCGGTGCCGGCCGCGCGGTCGTGGATACCAGGGCAGACGTCGATCGGCACTTTGACCCGCGCGGTCGCGGCGTGATGCTGGCCTCACAGGTGGAACACCTGTTCACCGGGCGCCGAACCGCGTTGCTGGAGATCAACCAGTGGCTCCGGTCCCGGACCGACCCGCCCCTGTTCGTGGTCACCGGCGATCCCGGGTCGGGCAAGTCAGCGGTGCTGGGTCGTGTGGTGACGACCGCTGACCCGCAGCGTCGTCGCCGGTTGCCACGTCGTGACCGGGGTGTGCGGGCTCCGTTGTGGTCGGTCGCCTGCGAGGTGCACGCCAAAGGCAAGAGCGTCGCGGATATCTCCGGTGAGATCGGTTCCGCTCTGGGCGCGTCCGGCATGGCGGGGCCGCTGGAGCTGCATGTGGTCCTGGCGAAGGCCTTGAAGGGGCGACGGCGACGGTTCGTGCTGGTGCTGGACGCGCTGGACGAGGCGGACGCTCCCCGTGCGGTGGTCAAGGAGATCCTGAACCCTCTGCTGCGAGCCAGCCCGTCTCTGGGGGTTCGAGTGCTCGTGGGGACACGCCGCACCGACGAGATCGGAAGCCTGCCTGCGACCTTGGAGGGCAGGCAGGTGACGGTTGACCTAGACAACGATCAGTACTTCTCGCGGGACGACCTTCGGGCCTACGCCAAGGCCTGGTTGCAGATCCGACCCGACGGCCCTTACACCCACGAGCCGCAGGCAGATCTCCTCGCGACCGAGATCGCTCACCGGGCCGGTCATAACTTCCTGGTCGCAGGCCTGGTCGCCGCCCACCACGGCCGCGACGACCAGCAACCCGTCCGCCCACAAGAGCTCACCGGCGGAACAAGCCTGGCCGAGGCCCTCAACGACTTCCTGACCCGCGTGCCCGACGTCAACGGCGTCTCGGCGCGCCTGCTCCTGGTCCCGCTCGCCTACGCACAAGCCCCGGGCCTGCCGGTCGATCTGTGGGCTGAGTTGGTCCAGGCCCTCACCGACGTGAACGTCACCATCGGATCGCTGGAGGCATTCGCGCGCAGCGGCGCGACGAACCTGCTCGTAACGACCGGCGGCACCGGCACGAGCCCGGTGTACCGGCTGTTCCACCAGGCGCTGAACGACACGCTCGTCACCGAACGCGACCAGCGAGCACTTGGCGACCAGGACCGTGCCACGATCGCCGACGCCCTTCGGCAGATGATCCCTGCGGAAGGCTGGTACGCCGCGCCCGCCTACCTGGCGCGCTCGCTCGGCGGCCACCTGGTCGCCGCAGGGCAGCTCGCCGAGATCGAGAGCCTCCTGACCAGCTCTGATTATCTGCTCTATGCAGATCTGTTGCGGCTGAGCACGGCGATCACGGGACTGGGCTCACCGACTCTCCGCGGCTACCGGCGGCTCATCGGCATCACACCGCATGCCGCTCTTGCTGGTCCGGAAGACCGAGCCGGCGCCTTCTCGGTCTCCACGCTCCAGATCGCCAGTCCACAGCTCACCGACGCGGTAACCGGGATGCTCACGCACGCTCGTTCCGCGGTTCGCCCACGTTGGGGGGCCCTGCCACCCACAGATCGACTCCTCCAGATCGTGACCGACAGCACCGACAGCGTGGGCGCGGTCGCGGTGACTCCGGACGGCACCCGCGCCATCACAGGCAGCGGCGGCCACTTCACCGGCTCGGTGCGCGTCTGGGACCTGGCCACAGGGACCGAGCAGGCCGTTCTGACCGGTCACACAGAAAGGGTCACCGCGGTCGCTGTGACCCCGGACGGCACCCGCGCCATCACAGGCAGCAACGACAGAACAGTGCGGGTATGGAACCTCACGACGGGGACCGAGGAGGCGGTCATGACCGGCCACAGCGACAGGGTGACCGCCGTGGCTGTGACGCCGAGCGGCAGCCACGTCGTCACCGGCAGCAACGACGGGACAGTGCAGGAGTGGTGCCTGACCACCAAGACCGAACAGGCCGTCCGGACCAGCCATCTCGGCCTCGGCAAGGTGGTGGCGGTGACGCCGGACGGCACCCACGCCGTCACCAGCGACCACGGGACGGTGCGGGTGTGGGACCTGACCACCGGCACCGAGCAGGCCTTCATGGACGCCGACTTGACAGCCGTGGCAATGACGCCGGACGGCACCCGCGTCGTCACCGGCAGCGGCAGCGGACGCGGCTTCAGTGAAGCCGATGTCACGGCGCGGGTGTGGTACCTGAGATCCGGGAAGCAGCGGACCATCCGGACCGGCCACACCGGGAAGGTGAACGCGATTGCGGTGACCCCGGACGGCACCCGGGCCGTCACCGGCGGCGACGACAGGACAGTGCGGATATGGAACCTGAAGACCGGCACCGAGGAAGCTGTCATGACCGACCATACCGGCGCGGTGAGCGCGGTCGCCGTGACACGGGACGGCACCCGCGCCATCACCGGCAGCACATCCGGATCGGTGCGTGTCTGGGACCTGGACAGCGGAACCAGGCGCGCCTCTCAGCCCGGCCACGCCGGCCATGTGATGGCGGTGGCGGTGACCCCGGACGGCACCCGGGCCGTCACCGGCGGCGACGACAGGACAGTGCGGATATGGAACCTGAAGACCGGCACCGAGGAAGCTGTCATGACCGACCATACCGGCGCGGTGAGCGCGGTCGCCGTGACACGGGACGGCACCCGCGCCATCACCGGCAGCAGCGGCGACCACTTCACCGGCTCGGTGTGCGTCTGGGACCTGGCCACAGGGACCGAGCAGGCCGTCCTGGCCGGTCACACGAGCTGGGTGACCGCGGTGGCCGTTACCTCGGACGGCACCCGCGCCATCAGTCGCGACAGCAACAGGACGGTGCGGGTCTGGGACTTGACGACCGGTTCCGAGGAAGCCGTCCTCACAGACTTCACCGAGGAGGCCGTCCTCACAAGAGTTCCCAGTTACTCGGACATTGATTCCTTCGTCGCCGACATGATCAACCTGGTCGGGGTCGCAGCGATGCCAGACGGCAATCGCGCAGTCACCTGCGATTCGAGCGGCACGCTCCTGGTATGGGACGACGACCTCAAGGTCCAGCAAGCTCTCAGGACGGGCCAACTCGTCAGGACCCCTCCCTTCGACTGGACGTCTACCTTGACAGTGGCGCCGGATGGCATTCACCTCGTCACCGGCGGCAGCTCCGGCTCGGTGCGAGTGTGGGACCTGGTCGCCGGAGTCGAGAGGGCCACCCTGAACGGCCACACCCGAGGAGTGAACACCGTGGTGGTGACTCCCGACGGGGCTCACGTCGTGACCGGCAGCGACGACGAGACGGTGCGGGTGTGGGACTTAGCCAGTGGTACCCATCAGGCTGTCCTGCCCGTGCCCGGGTCGGTCTCGAGTCTCGCGGTCTCCGGGTCCACCCTCGTGATCGCACTGACGACAGGCTTCCTGGCTCTCGACGTAGCCTGGGACCGGCTCATCTCGCGGAAATAGCCCGGTCCCGATGCGGCTGACGCACCAGGGCAGTCCCCGAGCTTGGGGCCCGGGTTCGGAGGCTGCGAGGTGACGCATGCACGTGCATCGCTCTACAGTTCTGGCATGGGGGGATCGGAGACGGCGCATGGGGATGAGGGCTACCCACCGAGCGCCCCAACGTCGGCATCGTCGCAGGTAGTGCTCGACTGGCGGACCGACCACCTGCTCGGCAAACCGTTCCAGGAGGCCCCGCTCGGGCCCGCCACGCTGGTGCGCTACCCGCACCCGGACGACGCTCCCCCGCCCCACGCCGCCGTCATCCACGTGCACGGCTACAACGACTACTTCTTCCAGGAGCACCTGGCCCGCACCTTCGCCGCGGCCGGCTACGCGTTCTACGCCGTCGACCTGCGGGCGGCCGGGCGGTCCCTGCAGCCCGACCAGATCCCGCACTTCGTGATGGACCTGCGCGAACAGGCCACCGACATCTCGGCCGCCGCCCGGACCGTGCGCGCGCTGGAGCCGGGGCTGCCGCTCGTGCTGCACGCCCACTCCACCGGCGGGCTCACCGGGGCGCTGTGGGCCCACGCGCACCGCAACGCCGTGGGCGCCGACGCCGGACCCGACGTCCTGGTGCTCGACTCCCCGTTCCTCGACCTGTGGGCGTCCGAGTTCCAGCGCGGTGTCGGCACGCGGCTGCTGGACACCGTGGGCCGCCTCGCGGCCACCGCGATCGTGAAGGACAGCCCCTCGCGGTACGCGGAGCACCTGCTGGCTGCCAACGGCGGGCGCTGGGAGTTCGACACGACGCTGAAGCGGCCCCACGGGCTGCCCAGCCGGGTCGGGTGGTTCGTCGCGGTCCGGCGCGGCCAGGCGCGCGTCGCCGCGGGACTGGAGATCGCGTGCCCGGTGCTGCTTGCGCGGTCCGACTCCTCCGGCCCGGACGCGCTCGACAACCCGCTCATCGACGCGCAGGACACGGTGCTCGACGTCGAGCAGATGACCGCGCTCGTGCCGTCCCTGGGGCACGACGTCACGGAGCTCGTCGTCCCCGGCGCGGTACACGACCTGACGCTGTCGGCCGACGGGCCGCGCGAGGCATACCTCGACGGCATGTTGAAATGGACGAACAGCCGGGTGGGCGCCGTCGTCGGCGCCCGGGACGCGACCTGAGGCCCAGCACGCGGGACCGCATGCACGACCATCCGCACCACGATCCGCACGACCACCCGCACGACCACTCAGTACCGACACACGAGGGACAGCCAGTGACCTATTTCGAGGGGCCGTTCCAAGCCCTCGCCCATCGCGGATTCGCACACGCCTCGGTCGGTACCGAGGGCCTGGAGAACTCGCTGGCGGCGTTCGGCGCCGCCGTCGACCTCGGCTTCCGGTACGTGGAGACGGACGCGCACGGCACCGCCGACGGCGTAGCGGTAGCGCTGCACGACGAGTCCCTCGACCGCACCACCGACGGCGCCGGCCTCGTGGCCGAGCTGCCGTGGTCCGACGTCAGCGAGGCCCGCATCGGCGGCGTCGAACCCGTCCCGCTGCTCGAGGACGTCCTGGGCGGCTGGCCGGAGCTGCGCGTGAACATCGACGTCAAGCACGCCTCCGGCGTAGGCCCCGTGGCCCGCGCCGTCGAGAAGACGTCGTCCTGGGACCGCGTGTGCGTCACCTCCTTCGACGCCGCCCGGCGCCGGGCCACGCTCGCCAAGCTGTCCCGCCCGGTCGCCACATCCGCCGGACGCAACGAGATCAGGGCCTTCCTCACCGGGGTGCGCCTGCGGACGCGCCCGCTGGCCCGCCGCTCCCTGCGCGACGTCGACGCGCTGCAGGTCCCCGTGCGCGAGAAGTCCGTCACGGTCGTCGACGCCGCGTCGGTCGAGGTCGCGCACGCACTCGGCAAGAAGGTGCACGTCTGGACCATCAACGACCGCGAAGAGATGGAGCAGCTGATCGACCTGGGCGTTGACGGCCTGGTGACGGACCGCGCGGACCTGCTCAAGGACCTCCTGATCGAGCGGGGTCTCTGGGCGTAGGCACGGAGCAGCGCGGCCCCGCCCGTCAGGAACGGCTTCTCACTCGCAGCCGACGCCGTCCCCGTCCCGGTCCAGGTGCGAGCCGTACCCGGGGTCTCCGGTGTGCACCGGAGCGGCGCCGTCCGCGCGGGCGGCGTCGCAGTTCTCGTAGTACACCGCGCCGCCCGTGTCCTCGGGCTCCTCGACCGCGGGTTCCTCCTCCGCGGTGCCTGCGGCTTCCGCTGACTCGACCGCCGCCTCGCGGCCCTCGACGTCGGACTCTCTCGCCTCCAGGTCCGTCTCGGCAGACTTGACCGCCGCCTCTCGTGACTTGACCTTCTCCACCTTCTGCTTGAGACCGGCCGTCTGCGTGGTGAAGCTCTTCTGGTCGGTGGCCAGCTGCGCCTCGTCCGCCGCGAGCAGCTCCTGCGCCCCGGCGAGCGCCTCCGTCTGGGTCTGCACTTCCGCGCGCTCAACGGCTGCGGCGGACGACGCCGCGGAGGCGGACGCCTCGGCGTCCGCCGCCGCGGCCGCACCCGATCCTCCGCCCGTGCCTACACCGAGGAGGAAGACGACTACTGTCGCCGCCACCCCACCGAGAATCAGCAGCGACTTGCGCCCGGACTGCTTGCGCGCCTCCTCGTCCGGTACGTCCACGACGACGGCGCCCTCGCCGATCAGCGCCGTGTCGGGTACGTCGACCCAGAGCTGCCAGCCATCAGGCTTCGACCACTCGGGATTGGGTTCCCACCGCAGATCTGGCGTCCACTCCGAGGTGGGAGCGGGCCAGCCTGGCGGCAAGTTGTAAACCTTACGCACGATGGCGCCTTCCGGTCGGCGTGCGACCGGAGCCGCACGCGGGTTGCCCCTGTGCGTCGGACCGTAGGCCTGTTGACCTGGCATTGCGCAGTGAGGAGACAAGATCACCCGCGGCGTCTCCTCGTCCAGCGTGGTCACCGACCGACCCTCACCCCGGTGGCGGGTGCCGGGTGGGCTGAAGTTCGTTCAGCCCGGTCCAGCCGGGCTCAACCCAGCGTCAGCGTGACCGGCGTGCCAGGACCCGGCGTCGGCGGCTCCTTCGAGACCTCCGCGTACGCGGCGGCCAGCAGCGTCGGGTCGGGGCCCTCCAGGCGGACGGGCTTGGCGACGTCGTCCAGCACCACGAACCGCAGCAGGTCGCCGCGGGTCTTCTTGTCGCGCCGCATGGCAGCCAGCAGCTGGTCCCAGCGGTCACCCCGGTAGTGCACGGGGAGCCCGAGCGAGGAAAGGATGGCGCGGTGCCGGTCGGCGACGTCGTCGGGCAGCTTGCCGGCCATGCGCGCGAGCTCGGCGGCGAAGACCATGCCGACGCTCACCGCGGCGCCGTGACGCCACTGGTACCGCTCCGCCAGCTCGATCGCGTGCCCCAGGGTGTGCCCGTAGTTCAGGATCTCCCGCAGACCCGCCTCCTTGAGGTCTTCGCCGACGACCTGCGCCTTGACCCGGACCGAACGCTCGACGAGCTCGGCGACGACCGCCCAGGTCTCGTCGGTGGCTTCGGTGCCCGCCCAGTTCCGCAGCTCGTCGACGTGCGCCTCGACCAGCTCCAGGATGGCCGGGTCGGCGATGAAGCCGGTCTTGACGACCTCCGCGAGGCCCGCGACCAGGTCCCACTTGTCGAGCGAGCCGAGGGCCGCCAGGTCGCACAGCACGCCCGCCGGCGGGTGGAACGCGCCAACGAGGTTCTTGCCCTCCGACGTGTTGATGCCCGTCTTGCCGCCCACCGCGGCGTCGACCATCGCGAGCAGCGTGGTCGGCACGTGCACCACGCGGATCCCGCGCAGCCAGGTGGCGGCGACGAACCCCGCGAGGTCGGTCGTGGCTCCGCCGCCGACCCCGATGATCGCGTCCGACCGCGTGAAGTCCAGCTGGCCCAGCAGCCCCCACAGGAACGCCGCGACCTGGGGCGTCTTGGCCTCCTCGGCGTCCGGCACCTCCGCCACGAACGCCTCGTACCCGCCGGCCTTCAGATCCTCCGCTATCGCGTCGGCGGTCGCGGACAGCGCGGCCGGGTGGATCACCATCACCTTGCGGGCCGGGCCGACCAGCGAGGGCAGCTCACCCAGCAGGTGGCGGCCGATGACGACGTCGTAGGGGGCGTCTCCCCGCACGGTGACCCGCGTGGGGGCAGTCTCGCCAGGGGCACTCATGGTGGTCACGTGGTGCTCTCCTCGTTCTTCTTGGGGTCCATCAGCTCGCCTGCCGTTGCCTCCAGGCCCAGCGCCTCGATGATCTCGGCAGCCACCTGCTCGCCCGGCCGCTCGCTCGAGACGACCGTCAGGGTCGCGAGCCGCTCGTACGTGGGGCGCCGCTCGGTCATCAGCTTCTGCCACTGCGCGCGCGGGTTGCCCAGCAGCAGCGGCCGGGCCTGGTTCATGCCCACCCGCTGGGCGGCGATCGCCAGCGGCACGTCCAGGAAGACGACCTGCCCGCCGTCTGCCGTGTACTTCTCGAGCGCCTCCTGGGTGGCGGGGTTCATGACCGCTCCACCCCCGAGGGACAGGACGCCGTCGTGCTCCGCGAGGGCGGTGAGCACCGCCGCGCGCTCCAGCTCGCGGAAGCGGGGCTCGCCGTCGTCCACGAAGATCTCGCTGACGGGCTTGCCCGCGCTCTTCTCGATGTCCGCGTCGGTGTCACGGACCGTGGCGCCGAGGCCCGCGGCGAGGATGCGGCCGACCTTGGACTTGCCGGAGCCGGGCGGGCCGATCATCACGACGACGGGGCCGCTCACTGCAGCAGCTCCGGGATGGCCGCGACGTAGGACTCCATGTTGCGGCGCACCTCGGCCACGGAGTCGCCGCCGAACTTCTCGACCGCGGCC
The DNA here is from genome assembly GCF_040639635.1 of Promicromonospora sp. NPDC023805. NCBI lineage: Bacteria > Bacillati > Actinomycetota > Actinomycetes > Micrococcales > Promicromonosporaceae > Promicromonospora > Promicromonospora sp. NPDC023805. The sequence continues at coordinate 15,346 of NZ_JBFAAH010000031.1, forward strand.
TCGGCAAGGGTGAGCGCGACCATCGCCTCGGCGACGACGGCGGCGGGCGGCACCGCGCACACGTCGGACCGCTGGTGGTGCGCCGTGACGGGCTCACCGGTGGCGGTGTCCACGGTCGGCAGCGCGCGCGGCACTGTCGAGATGGGCTTCATCGCCGCACGGACGCGTACGACCTCGCCGTTCGACATGCCGCCCTCGATCCCGCCGGCGCGGTTGGTCGTGCGGCGGATCCGCCCGATCGCGCCGCCGTCCGACCCAGCGGCGGCACCGTCAGGTCCGGCCACGGCCTCGCGCACGATCTCGTCGTGGGCCGCGGTGCCGCGGCGGCGCGCGGTGCGGAAGCCGTCGCCGACCTCGACGCCCTTGATCGCCTGGATCCCCATGAGGGCTGCGGCGAGGCGCGCGTCGAGCCGGCGGTCGCCCTGCACGTAGGTGCCCAGGCCGGACGGCACGCCGTAGGCGAGCACCTCGACGACGCCGCCGAGCGTGTCGCCGTCCTTCTTGGCCAGGTCGATCTCCTCGACCATGAGCTTCGAGGAGGAGGCGTCGAGGCAGCGCACCGGGTCGGCGTCGAGCGCGGCGAGGTCGTCGGGGGTCGGGAGCGCCGAGTCGTCGGGCACCGCGGCACCGCCGATGGCGACCACGTGCGAGACCAGGCGGATGCCGAGGGCCTGCTCCAGGAACTTCGCGGCCGCGACGCCGAGCGCCACGCGGGCCGCCGTCTCGCGGGCGGAAGCGCGCTCCAGGACCGGCCGGGCGTCCTCGAAGCCGTACTTGCGCATGCCGATCAGGTCGGCGTGGCCGGGGCGCGGACGCGTCAGCGGCCGGTTGCGGGCCACCTCGCGCTCGTCGCCGGTGCCTGCATCGACCATGAGCGCCTCCGGTGGCACCGGGTCGGCCGACATGACGTCGGTCCACTTGGGCCACTCGGTGTTGGCGATCTCGATGGCGAGCGGACCGCCCTGCGTGATCCCGTGGCGCAGCCCGCCGAGCACCCGCACCTCGTCCTGCTCGAACTTCATGCGCGCGCCCCGGCCATAACCGAGGCGGCGGCGCGCGAGCGCACCCTGGATGTCCTCCGTGGTCAGCTCCACCCCGGCGGGCAGACCCTCCATCACGCCCACGAGAGCAGGACCGTGCGACTCACCCGATGTCAACCAACGCAGCATGGCGCGATTGTTTCACGCGCGTCACGCAGTCGGCGCCCGCTGTCCACAGGCCGTCAGCCCAGCGCCGCCCGGAGCGCGTCGTCCATCGCGGCGAGCGGCGCGGGGCGGCCGGTCATCAGGCGCACCTGCTCGGCGGCCTGGTGCAGGAGCATGCGCTCGCCGCCCACGGTGTCGGCCCCCAGCGCGGCCCAGGCGGACTGCAGGGCAGTGGGGCGGGGGTCGTAGACGACGTCGAGGAGCACGCCACGGGGCTTCTCCCCCGCGCCGGTCAGCAGCCCGGTCAGCAGCGGAGCCCAGTGGTCGGCGGCGTACTTGGGCGTCGTCGAGACGACGGCGTCCGCGACCGCAAGGGCCGACGTCGTCGCCCGCTCGTCGAACACCTCGAACGACGGGTTCACGCCCATCCGCGCGACGGCCGCGCGCAGCGGGCCGATCCGCTCCAGGGAGCGCACGAAGACCCGCGGCGAGACGCAGCCGAGCTCCGCCACGGCCGCGAGGGCCGACGCCGCCGTCGCACCGCCGCCGAGGATCACCGCGTCGGCGACGCCGCGGGCACCCAGGCCCTCGCGCAGCGCAGCGACGATGCCGTGCACGTCGGTGTTCGTGCCGGTGGTGGTGACGGCGCCGCCAGCCGCGGAGCCCCCCGCCGCGGAGAACAACACCGTGTTGACGGCGCCCACCGCCTCGGCGAGCGGGTCCACGTGGTCCAGGAGCGGGATCACCACCTGTTTGAGCGGCATGGTCAGGCTCAGGCCCGCCCAGCCGGCGTCGACGTCCCGCAGGAAGCCCTCCAGGGCGCCCTCCGTGACGTCGTGCACGCCGTACTGCCAGCCGTCCAGGCCCAGGGCCCGGTAGGCCGCGCCGTGCAGCACCGGGGACAGGGAGTGCGCCACGGGATGACCGAGCACGGCGGCCCGGCGGGTGGTCGTGGTGCTCATGCTCAGTACCCGTTCTCCGCGGCCCAGACCTGGTACTCGTCCTTGAAGGCCAGGAACTCGTCGTAGTTGTCCGTGAACTTCGTCTCCTGCGTGTCCAGGTTCACCGTGACGTACCACCGCCACGGCCCCTCGGGCGCCTTGAGGACCGCTTCGATCGACGCCTTGCTCGGTGCACCGATGGCGGTCGGGGGCAGCCCCTTGACCACGCGCGAGGCGTACGGGAACGACTTGTCCTGGAACTCCGCCGACGTGATCTCGTGCGACGGCTTCTTGCGGCCGTAGGAGTCGATGGCGTCCAGGCCGAGCGCCTCGTTCGCCGCAAGCCGGTTCTCGATCACCCGGGCGACCTGGCCCCGGTAGTCGTCCGGCGCTTCCCGCTCGACCAGCGACGCCTTGATGACCAGGTCGTTGCGCTGGGCGGCCGGCACGGCGAGCTCGTTCAGCTCCTGCACGGTCAGGGCCACCATCTGCTTGAGCACGTCCGCCGCGCTGGTGCTGTCCGGCTTGACCTCGTAGGTGTTGGCCGCCAGCCAGCCCTCCAGGTGTCCGCCTGCCTCGGCGGGCAGACCAAGGGCCGCCGGGTCAGCCAGGGCCGCCTTGACGTCCGCCTCGGGCCAGCCCGTCTGGATCATCATCTGCTCGATCTGCGCGACCGTGCTGCCCTCGACGACGGTCAGGCCGGCCCGGTCCACGTTGTTCTGCGCCAGCAGCGCCACTGCCGACGCCGCGCTCATCCGCAGCTTCATCTCACGGGTACCGGGCTGGATCGACCCGGCGTCCGGGTTGGCGTTGAACGCCCGCACGAACGCCTCGGCGCTGGCGACCACGTCCTGCGCCACGAGCTCCGCGCCGATCGTGTAGCCGTTGCCCTGGGGCACCTCGACCACTACCGCCTCGCCGCCCGCGCCCTCGTAGTCCGGGGCGGCCAGCGGGGTGCGGATACCGAAGAGGTAGCCGTCGTTCATCACCGTCCACGCGCCCAGGGCGCCGACCACCAGCAGGACGGCGACCACGGCGACGATCAGCGGTCGCCTGGACCGCTTCTGCCGCCTGTCCCGCCTGCCGCCGCGCCGGTCACCCCCGGCGGCCCTGTCGCGCCTGCCTCCGGACATGTCCCGATCCCCTCGTCGGCCGCGAGAGCCGCTGGCGTGCCGCGGTGGCCCCTGATAACTCACTCCGGGAAGGGCCTCGGTCACGCTCGCTCCATCCTCTGCGCTGCCTGGATCTGTGTCGATCCATGGTTGATCCATGCCTTGGTCACACCCGGGCGCGCGACATCGCGATCGCATGTCACGATCGCATCACAGCCCGGGTGCCGCGAACGCTACCCCGATCGGCACGTCCGCGGCCAACTCCCGAATTCCCTGCACCGGACCCTCAAGAACGCCCGCGACCTGGGAATTCACCCGTTCGCGGCCTCCCAGTCACGCAGCTCCTGGACGTTCCGCTGGTGCTCCTCGAAGTCCTCGGCGAACTTCGTCTCGCCGGTGTCGAGGTTGACCGTCACCCAGAACTTCCAGTCCCCGGGCGTCGGGTCGAGGACCGCATCGACGGACACCTCGCCGGGGCTGGCGATCGGGCCCGGCGGCAGGCCTGAGTGCCGATAGGTGTTGTACCGGTTCTTCGTGTTGTCGCGGTCGGCCTTCGTCAGCTCGGTGCCCGGCTTCCCCGCGCCGTACGCGAGCGACGCGTCGATCTCGAGCCGCATGTCGTCGTCCAGCCGGTTCTCGATGGCACGCGCGATCTTGGGCTTGTCGTCGCTGTGCAGGCCCTCGCGCTCGACGAGGGACGCCTTGGTCAGCACCGTCTGCCACTGCTTCGAGGGGACGCCCTTCTCCTGCAGCTCGCCCTTGGTGCGCTCGACCATCTGCGAGAGCAGCCCCGCGGCCGTGTCGTCCGGCGCCAGCACGTAGGTGTCCGGGTACAGCCAGCCCTCGACCTTGCCGCGGGCCTCCTTGGGCAGCCCGATCTCCGCCGGGTCCTCCAGCGCTGCCTGGAAGTCCTTGGTGGGCAGCCCGCTGACCTGCACCGCACGCTCCACCACCTGGTCCGCCGTGTAGCCCTCCGGGATCGTGAGCTGCAGGTCGACCGTGTCGTTCTTGACGAGCAGCGCCACCGCGTCGCTCGCGGGCATCTCCTCGAGCATGGTGTGGGTGCCCGGGCGGATCATCACGGAGTCCGGGTTCGCCTCGAACGCGGCGGTGAACGCGGCGACGCTCGCCACGACACCGGCGTCGTAGAGCGCCTCGCCCATGGCGGTGCCGCTGGCACCCTCGGGGATCACGACGTCGATCTGGTCGCCGCCGGGTCCGGGGAAGTCCTTGGACTCGAGCGGGTTCGACAGGCCGATCAGGGACTCGAAGTTCAGCCAGACGGCGTAGCCTGCCCCGCCGACCAGGACGAGGGCGATCAGGAGCACGACGAGGGAACGGCCGTGCCGGTTCCGCCGTCGGCGGCGCTGCGCCCTTCTGCTCGATCGCGGTTCAGAGAACGAGGGGTCGTCGTGGTTACGCGGGGGCGCCGTGAAGAGATCCGTCACCGGAGACTCACTGTCCTTCGTTGGGGGGCGACTAGGTCATACGTGCGTGGTCATTCATGCGTGTCAGACATAGTCCGCGCCTCGACGAGCTCGCCGGCGCGCTCCCCCTTCGCCCGCTCCGCGTCGAGTGCAGATTGCAGAATGATAACGGCTGCGGCCTGATCGATCACAGACCTGTGCCGCTTGGTCTTTCGACCGGCCGCGTGGAGCGCCTGGTGCGCCGAGACCGTGGTCATCCGTTCGTCCACGAGACGGACCTCCGCGGCCTCCCCGGCCGCGGCGAGCGCGACGACCAGGCGGGCCGCGAAGGCCCGCGCGTCGGCCGTCGCGGCGCCCTCCTTGCCGGAGAGGTGCCTGGGCAGTCCGACATAGACGACGGCGGCGAAGCGTTCCTCCGCCTCGGCGACGATCCGGACGACGTCGGCGGTGGTGCCGCGGGCGCTCTTGCCGCTGCCGCCCTTGCCACCCTTACCGCTGCTGCCGCCCTTGCCTCCGGTCGCCAGCACCCGCTGCACCGTCTCCACCGGGGTGGCGACGAGGCCGTCGGGGTCGCTCGCGGCGAGCCCGATCCGCGCCATGCCGACGTCGACCCCGAGCCGGGCCCCGCGCGGGAGGCCGGGCTCGGGGGTCTCGACAGGCTCGGCCACCGGAGGCACGGGCTCGACCGACGAAGACACGGGCGTCAGGCGCCGACGGCGGCCAGGCGGACGCTCTCGGCGATACCCGCCAGCGCCTCGCCCAGCTTGGCCGGGTCGGTGCCGCCGCCCTGGGCCATGTCCGGCTTGCCGCCGCCACCGCCACCGAGCGTCTGGGCCGCCGTGCGGACCAGGTCGCCGGCCTTGAAACCAGCGGCGCGAGCCGCGGCGTTGGTCACGACCACCACGACGGGCCGGCCACCGGAGACGCCGCCCGCGGCGGCCACGACGGGCTCGGCCTCGCCGAGGCGTCCGCGCACGTCGAGCACGAGGGCGCGCAGGTCGTCGGCCTGGGCCTCACCGGCATCGTGCGCGATGACGCGGACGTCGCCCACCCGAGGTGCCTCGGCGGCGAGCTTGCCCGCCGTGGCCAGGAGCTGGCCCTGCCGCAGCCCGGCGAGCTCCTTCTCTGCCTCCTTGAGGCGGGACATGAGCGAGCCCACGCGGTCGGGGAGCTCCTCGGCGCGGATGTTGAGCAGCCCGGTGAGCTGGCCCACCAGGGCGTGCTCCTTGGCCTGGAATCCGTACGCGCCGTCGCCCACGAGGGCGTCGACCCGGCGCACACCGGAGCCGATGGACGACTCACCCAGCAGGGTCACGCGGCCCAGCTGGCCCGTCTGCTTGACGTGCGTACCGGCGCACAGCTCGCGCGACCAGTCGTCGCCGATGGAGACGACGCGCACGACGTCGCCGTACTTCTCGCCGAACAGCGCCATGGCGCCGGCCTCGCGGGCCTGGGCGATCGGCATGAGCTGGTCGGTGATCTCGAGGTTGTCGGCGAGGCGCACGTTGACGCGCTCCTCGATCTCCGACAGCGCCGAGGACGGCACGGCCGACGGCGAGCGGAAGTCGAACCGGATGCGGCTCGGGGCGTTCTCGGAGCCGGCCTGTGTACGGTCCTGACCCACGAGCTCGTGCAGCGCCTTGTGGATCATGTGCGTGGCCGAGTGGGCACGGCTGATGGCCTTGCGGCGCTCCGTGTCGATCTGCGCGGTGCCGGGGTCGCCCAGCGCCACGGTGCCCTCGATGAGGCGCCCGCGGTGCACGCTCAGGCCCTTGATGGGGCGCTGCACGTCGTCGACCTCGATGGTGGCGCCGGCGTCGAGCACGATGGTGCCGTGGTCGGCGAGCTGGCCACCGGCCTCGGCGTAGAACGGGGTGCGGTCCAGGATGACCTCTACCTCGGCCGGGGCGGTGACGGCCGGGGCGGGCACGCCGCCCGACAGCAGGCCCGTCACGCGTACGGAGGCGTCCGTCTGCGTGTAGCCGAGGAACTCGACGGGGGCCGACAGCTCCTTCTCCAGGGCCTCGTACGCGGCGACGTCGGCCCCGCCAGTGCGCTTGGCGAGGGCGTCGGCGCGGGCGCGGGTGCGCTGCTCCTGCATGAGGGAGCGGAATGCCTGCTCGTCGACCTGGACGCCCTGCTCGGCGGCCATCTCGAGGGTCAGGTCGATCGGGAAGCCGTAGGTGTCGTGCAGCTGGAAGGCGGCCTCGCCCGGCAGCACGCCGCCCTCGCCGCCCGAGCTCTTCTTCAGGTTGGCCACTGCCGTGTCCAGGATCGTGGTGCCGGAGGCCAGCGTGCGCCGGAAGGCCTCCTCCTCGGCGTAGGCCACGGCGGAGATCTGGTCGAAGTTGGTGGCGAGCTCCGGGTAGGAGGCGGCCATCGCGTCCTTGGAGACGGGCAGCAGCGACGGCAGGGCGAGGCCGTCGACGCCGAGCAGGCGCATGGCGCGCACCGAGCGGCGCAGCAGCCGGCGCAGCACGTAGCCGCGGCCCTCGTTGGAGGGGCGCACACCGTCGCCGATGATCATCAGGGCCGAGCGGACGTGGTCGGCCACGACGCGCATGCGGACGTCGTCGTCGCGGTTGTCGCCGTACGTCTTGCCGCTGAGCTTCTCGGCGGCCTCGATGACGGGGAAGACCTCGTCGATCTCGTACATGTTGTCCTTGCCCTGCAGCAGGAAGGCAACACGCTCGAGACCCATGCCGGTGTCGATGTTCTTGTTGGCGAGCTCCCCGAGGATGCGGAACTCCTCCTTGGACTTCACCTCGTCGATCTCGTACTGCATGAACACGAGGTTCCAGATCTCGACGAAGCGGTCACCGCCCTCGTCGATCAGCGGACCACCGTCGGGCCCGTACTGGGCGCCGCGGTCGTAGAAGATCTCCGAGCACGGGCCGGCCGGGCCGGGCTGGCCGGTGGACCAGTAGTTGTCCTTCTTGCCGAGTCCCTGGATGCGCTCGTCGGGCAGGCCGACGATGTCCTTCCAGAGCTGGCGGGCCTCGTCGTCCTCGTAGTAGACGGTGACCCAGAGCTTGTCGGGGTCGATGCCCAGCTTGCCGTCGTCCAGGGAGCCGGTCAGGAATTCCCAGGCCATGCGGATGGCGTCGGCCTTGAAGTAGTCGCCGAACGAGAAGTTGCCGTTCATCTGGAAGAACGTGCCGTGGCGCGTCGTCTTGCCGACGTCCTCGATGTCGAGGGTGCGCACGCACTTCTGCACGCTCGTGGCGCGCTTCCACGGCGGCGTCTGCTGCGCCGTCATGTACGGGATGAACGGCACCATGCCCGCGATCGTGAACAGCGTCGACGGGTCCGGCGAGATCAGCGACGCAGACGGCACCACCGCGTGACCCTGAGCTTCGAAGTAGTCGAGCCAACGCTTGCGGATCTCGGCGGTGCGCATGAGGTCAGTGATCTTTCTTCTCGGTCGTGCGGAAATTGGTCGTGCGAGATGTCTGGTGCTTGCGACAGCTGGTGCATCGCGGCTGGGACGCGCGAGTCGCGTCCGGATCCGGACGCGACTCCATTCTGCCGCCGGTAGTGCCGCGGACGGAAACTGAATGCTGCTGTACGGCTGACGGACCGGGGACGGGCTAGCGCTGGTGGCTCGGCAGCTCGCCCCGGAGGGAAGCCATGAGCTCGGCCTCGCGCTCGGCGCGCGCCGTGGCGAAGTCCGACCGGAAGCTGTGCGCCATCCGGTTCAGCCGGACGCCTGCCTCGTCCACGGCGGCCGCGGCGCGCTCGCTCACCGCTTCGGGCGTGTAGCGCGCGACGACCTGGCGGCCCTTGCGGATGACGACGACCGTGACGGCCACCCCGACACCCACCCAGAACAGCCGGCGGATCATGCTTCGGTCCCGGTGTGCTTGCCGGACCGGCCCTTGGCCTGGCCGAAGGCCTGGCGCACGCCGTAGGAGAACGCGGCGACCTTGACGAGCGGCTTGCCGAGCGTCGCCGCGTACAGCCCCGTCAGCGCGGACACGTTCTCGCTGACCGACGCCGCCGACGTCGTGATCGTGTCGACCTTGACGAGCTGGGTGTTCGCGGACGCGACGGTGGCCGCGGCTTCGTCGAGGATCGGCACCGAGTGCTCCGTGACGTCACGGACGCTGGAGCGCGCCTCGTCGAGGAGCTTGCCCAGCTTCCACAGGGGAACGGCGAGAAAGCCCACGAGGAGCACGAACGCGATGGCCGCGATCAGTCCCGCCACGTCTCCGAGGTCGCCGAAGGTCATGCGCAAACTCCTACCTGAAGGTCCGCTGGTGGTCAGCTGGTGCCCGGCCTGTTCTGCCTGCCTGAACGGTCAGCCTGAACTGTCCACCGGAACCGTTCGTCACCCTATCCCGGACGCCGCCGCTCGCGCCCCGCGACGGCAGCGCGCCGCGAGAACGACCGTGAGAACGGCTGCGAGAACGGCTGCGAGAACGACAGAACGCCCCGCCTGCGCCGAAGCGCGGACGGGGCGTCCTGGACTGCTACTTCTTGAACTACGACCGAGCAGGCCGGATCAGCGAGCGTAGAACTCGACGACCATCTGCACGTCGCAGGTCACGGGGACCTCGGCGCGCTTCGGCTTGCGGGTCATCGTGGCCGAGAGCTTCTCGAGCGCGACGTCCAGGTAGCCCGGCAGGGCCGGCAGCACGTCGCGGTGCGCGCCCGCGGCGGCGACCTGGAACGGCACGGTGGCCTGGCTCTTCGGCTTGACCTGGATGGTCTGGCCCGGCTTCACGCGGAACGAGGGGCGGTCGACGATCTTGCCGTCCACGAGGATGTGGCGGTGCGTCACGTGCTGACGCGCCTGCAGGATCGTGCGGCCGAAACCGGCACGCAGCACGACGGCGTCCAGGCGGGTCTCGAGGTCCTCGACCATGACCTCACCGGTCAGGCCGGCCTGCTTGCGGGCGTTCTCGTACACCTTGAGCAGCTGCTTCTCGCGGAGCATGTACTGCGCACGCAGACGCTGCTTCTCGCGCAGACGCACCGCGTAGTCCGACTCGGTGCGGCGACGGGCGCGGCCGTGCTCACCGGGCGGGTAGGGACGCTTCTCGAAGTGCTTGACGGCCTTGGGCGTGAGCGCGAGGCCCAGCTTGCGGCTCAGGCGCACCTGACGGCGCGCACGGGTCACAGAAGTCACTGTGAATTCCTGTCCTGTAGTGAATGAAGGTCACACCCGCGCACAGCTCTCCCGCGAAGGGGAACCACACCGGGTGCGGGACCAGCCGATGGAACGGGCGGCGGATCAGTGATCCGACCATCTCGTTCGCGGGGCCGAGGTCCCAGGGAGTCGCCATAGGCAACCTGGATATCTTACCGCACGTCAGGCGATCGGCCCGCCGTGGGGCCGGTCACTCGTGCTGGTCACTCCTGTGCCCACTCCCAGCGGTCACTTCTTGGTGCCCTCGCTGCCGAGGATCCCCCTGACACGTTCCAGCCGCTCCGACACCTGCCGCTCGTAGCCCCGGTCGCTCGGGTCGTAGTAGCGCGAGCCGGCCAGGACGTCGGGCAGGTACTGCTGCGGCGCGACGCCGTGCGGCCAGTCGTGCGCGTAGCGGTAGCCGTCGCCGTGCCCCATCTGCTTCGCGCCCGAGTAGTGCGCGTCGCGCAGGTGCGCGGGCACCGTGCCGATCCGCCCGGCGCGTACGTCCGCGAGCGCCGCGTTGATGCCCAGGTAGGCGGCGTTCGACTTCGGTGCGGTGGCCAGGTGCACGACGGCCTCCGCCAGCACGAGCTGTCCCTCGGGCATCCCGATGAGCTGTACCGCCTGTGCGGCGGCGACGGCGGTCTGCAGGGCGGAGGGGTCGGCCATGCCGACGTCCTCGGCGGCGGAGATGACCAGGCGCCGGGCGATGAAGCGCGGGTCCTCCCCTGCGGCGACCATGCGGGCGAGGTAGTGCAGGGCGGCGTCGACGTCGGACCCGCGGATGGACTTGATGAAGGCGGAGATGACGTCGTAGTGCTGGTCGCCGTCGCGGTCGTAGCGGACGGCGGCGACGTCGACGGCGCGCTCGACGTCGGGCAGGCCGATGCGGGGCACGGTGTCGCCGCCGTCCGCGGTTGCCTGGACCTCGTCCGACAGCACGGCGCCCGCCGCGGCCTCCAGGATGGTGAGCGCCTTGCGGGCGTCGCCGCCGGCCAGGCGCAGGAGGTGGTCGGTCGCTTCGTCGTCGAGCTCTACCGACCCGCCGAGGCCGCGTTCGTCGGTGACCGCCCGCAGGACCAGCTCGCGGATGTGCTCGGTCTCCAGGGGGCGGAGCGTGAGCAGGAGCGAGCGGGACAGCAGTGGCGAGTTCACGGAGAAGCTGGGGTTCTCGGTCGTCGCGGCGACGAGCGTGACCCACCGGTTCTCGACGCTGGGCAGCAGGGCGTCCTGCTGGGACTTGGAGAAGCGGTGCACCTCGTCGACGAACAGCACGGTCTCGTCGCCGCCCGTGGCGAGGCGGCGCCGGGCGTCCTCCACCACCTGGCGCACGTCCTTGACGCCCGCGGTGACGGCGCTCAGCTCGACGAAGCGGCGCCCGGACACGGTGGCGACGAGGTAGGCGAGCGTGGTCTTGCCGGTACCGGGCGGACCCCACAGGATGACCGACGACGGCGCCGCACGACCGCCCGCCCCTGGCTCGATGAGCCGGCGCAGCGGGGACCCGGGCTCCAGCAGGTGCTGCTGCCCGGCGATCTCGTCGACGGTGGCCGGGCGCATGCGCACGGCGAGGGGTGACGACGTCCGGGTGGCCGGGGTGCCGGCCGTGTCGGTTGTCGCGGCATCGAAGAGATCGACCATGCCCCCAGCCTACGGACGCTCACCGACATGCCCGGCCATGCCCGGCACAGCCGGCACAGTCCTACGTCGCCGGCGACTCGTGGGGCGGGTCGACGTCGCCGGGCGGGTCGGCCTCGTCGTCGTGCAGGCCTCCGTCCGGGTCCTTGCGGAGCGTGCTGTACACGGACCAGGCGACCGCGATGAGCGGGACGGCGATGATCGCGCCGAGGATGCCGCCCACCACGGTGCCGCAGGTGACGCCCAGCGCGACCACCACCGGGTGCAGCGAGACCTGCTTGCCCATGATCAGCGGCTGCAGCACGTGCCCCTCGAGCTGGCCGATGCCCGCGATGCCGAGGGTGACGATGAGCGCTGTCAGGAGCCCGTCGGCCGCGAGCGCCACGACCGCCGCGATGATCATGGCCACCGGCGCGCCGATCAGCGGGATGAACGTACCGATGAAGACCAGCACGGCCAGGGGCGCCGCGAGCGGCACCCCGAGGATCGACAGGAAGATCCCGGCCAGGATGCCGTTGCTGATCGCGACGAGCACTATGCCGCGGGTGTAGCCGGAGAACGTGTACCAGCCGGCGCCGGCGACGGCGTGCCATCTGCTCCGGGTGCGGGCGGGCACCTGGGTCATGAACCAGCGCCACATCGCGGCGCCGGACGCGAGGAAGAAGATCGTGCAGAAGATCGCCAGCACGAGGACGGCGACGCCCTCGACGATCGATCCGGCGCTCTCGGCCGCCCGGCTCACGAGCGTCTGGGAGTTCTCCTGGATCCAGTCGGCGGCGTCGTCGATCCACTGGTCGCGCGTGTCCACCTCGACGTTGACCGGGAACGGGTTGTTCTCGATCAGGTCGACTATCTGGTCGATGCCGGTGTTGAACTCTCCCGCGAGGCGTTCCCACTGGCCGGCGACCGAGACGACGACGTACGTCAGCAGCCCGCCGATGACGAGCACGCCGGACAGGATGGCGGCGGCGGTGGCCAGGGCGCGGGGCATCACCCGGTGGTAGAGGTCGGTCAGCGGGTTGAGCACCGCGGTGATGACGAGTGCCAGGAACACGGCGACGAAGACGATCAGGACCTGCGTGACGGCCCAGAAGACCAGGGCGATGCCCGCGACGAGCACGATGAGGCGCCACGACCAGCCGGCGGAGGTGCGCAACCAGGGTGGTGGTGCGTTCTCGGCCGGCGCCGGGTCGCTGGGCTCGCTGCGTGGTGGGACGGGGTCAGGCACCGAGTCAGTCTGCCCCATCGCCGGGCACTGTGCCCGGCGCCGTCCCCGGGGCTCCCACCAGCGCCGGAGTCTTGCGCAGCGTGCTGATCACTGCCCACGTCACCGCGGTGAGCGGCACCGCGACGACGGCGCCGAGCAGGCCGCCCACCACCGAGCCACCGGCGACGACGAGCGCCATCACCACGGGGTGCAGCGAGACCTGCTTGCCGGTGATCAGCGGCTGGAGCACGTTGGCGTCGATCTGGGCGATCACGACCATGCCGATCAGCACCACGAGCGCCAGCACCGGACCCTTGGCGGCCAGTGCGACGAGCGCGGCGACGACGATGGCGGCGACCGGGCCGATCATGGGCACGAACGCCCCGAGGAACACCACAACAGACAGCGGGAGCGCGAGCGGCACGCCCACGACGGAGAGGAAGACGCCGGCCAGCACGCCGTCGGCCAGGGCGACGAAGAACATGCCGCGCGTGAACCCGGAGAACGCGTTCCAGCCCGCGCCCGCGGCGCTCTCCCAGCGGTCGTGCCGGTCGGCGGGGACCAGGGACAGCACCCAGCGCCACATGCGGCCGCCCTGGGTCAGGAAGAACACCGTGCAGAAGATCGCGAGCACGACGGCGGTCGCGCCCTCGCCGATGATCCCGGCGCTCTGGGCGGCGGTACCCGCGTACGAGCCGGCGTTGTCCTGGAGCCAGGCGCCGCCCTCCTTCAGCCAGTCGCCGGGCGCGCCAAGGCTCGCCACGAGCGGGATGTCGGTGACCAGCGCCGCGAGGTCCTTGAGGCCTGTGCCGAACTCCACGGCCAGTTCCTCCCACCGGCTCACCACGGAGGAGACCACGTAGGTCACGAGCCCGCCGACGGCGAGCACCGCGGTCAGCAGGGACGCGGCCATCGCCAGCCCGCGGGGCATCACGCGGTCGTACAGGTCCCCGAGCGGGAGCAGCACCGAGGTGAAGACCAGGGCGAGGAACAGCGCGACGAACACGAGCTGGACCAGGCTCACCACGTAGAACACCAGAGCCACCGCGAGCCCTATGCCGATCAGCTTCCATGCCAGGTCGCCGGTGGAGCGGATCCAGGGTGCCCCGAACCCTGCCCCTGCCGGAGGCTGCACTGTCAGAGGCTGCCCTGTCACAGGCTGCGGGGTGGTCGGCGACTCCGCCGCTGTCGTCGGCGCTACCGTCGGCGCGTCAACCGTCATCGCCATGCTCCCACTATTGTTTTTGGGCGAAATGTCCAAGCGGACGTTAGCGGCAGGTCGCGTCCCCCGACAACTGGCTCGGGAGTTGGCACGGCACCTGCACGCGAGCGGAGCATACGGGCACGAACCGGGCTACGGGTCCCGGCGCGGCACGGCCGTACCGGATGTGTGCTCGCGCGCGAGCATCGCGTAGTTCAGCTCGGTGGCCCACGCGCCGTCGTCGGGCCGGATGTCGCTCTCCACCAGGCGGGCCTCCAGCCGCATGCCGAGGCGCTCGCACACCCGTGCCGACGGCGTGTTCTCCTCGTCGATGCGTGCGAAGACCCGGTGGAAGCCGTACACCTCGAACGCGAGCCCGAGCGCCGCGCGGACGGACTCGGTGGCATAACCGGACCCCGCCACGTCCGGGCGGAACCCGTAGCCCACCTCCACCTGCCCACTGCCGGGCGCCCATTTCAGGAGCACCTCGCCGATGACGTCCCGGCTCGCGCGGTGGGTCACCGCCATCACCAGCACGTCACCCGGCATGGTGAACGGGGCTCCGGACCAGTCGACGAGCTTGCGCGCGGCGAGCTCGGGAGTCCACGGAGGCTGGAACATGTAACGCGCCACCTCCGGCAGCGAGCGCCACGCGTAGAACGCGTCCGCGTCCGCGGGGGTGACAGGGCGCAGCTCGAGCCGTTCGGTGGTCAGAGGCCAGTGCGGGGTAGTCACGTCTCGCGAGTCTGCCAGCCGCTGGCGGGTGCTCGCACGTACGGCGACTCGCACGCGACCCAGGTCACACGCTTTTCGATTCGGAACCCACCCGACCTGCGTGCTATGTTTTTCCACGCACCGAGAAGGCGGAAACGCCGGGAACGGTCCACCTGTCCGGGTGGCGGAATGGCAGACGCGCTAGCTTGAGGTGCTAGTGCCCTTTATCGGGCGTGGGGGTTCAAGTCCCCCTCCGGACACTCGTTGAGACAGCGACTCAGAAGGCCCCCGACCTCCACGTCGGGGGCCTTCTGTGTTGTCCGGCCGCTAGCCCCTGGACCCGGCCGACCGGCCCCGGGCGGCCCGACGCCGGCCGGTCAGGGATTCGCGTACATCTGCACGACGACCCGGTCGAAGCGCAGTGCCTCGAGGTCCAGGCGGTTGATGGTCCAGTACAGGATTCCCATCGGTACCCCCACCCACTGCGCGAGCACCACCCAGTCCTCCGGGCGGGAGTAGTTCTCGCCGGGTTCCTGGTCCGCCGACTCACGGGCCGGGTCGCCCATGCCGTCGAAGTCGTAGGCGTGGCCGCCGAGCTGCCACTCGCCGCCCTCGTCGGACTGCTCGGACTGCTCGGACCACACGTGCTGCAGCGTCTCCGCGTGGGGGTGTGCGGTACGGGTCTCGGCGTCGAGCGGGCACGACGGCAGTGACACGCCGGGGACCAGGCGGAGATCAGGGCTGTGCCGCAGGGACCCGTCCAGCTGCTCGGGAGAGTCGTAACCGTAGGGTTCGTAGTCGAGCGTGACCTCCCGCTCCTCGACGGGCGCTCCCGCGGGGACGTGCACGGCACCGCCCGACAGGGGCTCGTCCTCCAGCTCGACGTTCGCGAACAGGAGCACCTGGCCGTCGCGCGGCAGCGGCAGATCGGTGGCACCAGGCGGGACCGCCGCCAGGTCGAGCGTCACGATGAGCTGGTGCTCGGCGCGGTAGTCGGGCTCGAACACCGTGGCCGGGGTGGGCACGTCCGCCGGCAGCAGCAGCGGGCTGCCGAGCCGGCCCACGACGGGGCCGCCGCCGTCGGGCGCGGTGCGCAGTGCCGGGCGGGCGAGCCCGAGCCACCGGTCGACGTCGTCCGCCGGGACGCCCTGCTCGCGCGCCTGCTCCCGGAACCGGTCCAGCCACGACAGCGTCGTCGCGGGCAGGTTGCGAACCGACGCGGGCAGCACCCCCTCCCCGAACTCCCAGCCGGGCTCCGGTGCGACCGCGCCCGGCTCCCCCAGCTCCGCGAGCCACTCCGCGGCGGACGCGCGCGTGCGCGCGTCGCCGTCAGTGAGCGCGGTCCGCGCGGCGGCCCGGGCACCCGGGTGGTCACCGAGCACCCGCCGGGCCCGCAGGCGATGGCGGTCCGCACCCAGGGCGAACGAGGCGAGCCGCGGGACCAGCGCCTCGGGGGCCGCGGGAAACCGTTCGAGGATCGTCAGGATCATCGTCCTCGTGTCGACGGCGTACTGGTCCGGGTTCCGCTTCCCGTCGCCGCCGTCGAGGTGCTCGTCCGCGAGGTCGAGGCGTTCGGCGAACAGCGGCCACCAGCGCTCGGCGTCCTCGGGTGAGAGGGTGGCGCCGATCTTCCGGCCCCAGCCGTCCACGCGGGTGATGAGCAGCTCGGTGGTCCAGCGGTCCGCATCGGCCGCTCCGGCGGCGCGCCGTGCGTCCCGCAGGGCGCGCACGTCGGGCAGCAGCGCGAGCCTGCTCTCGACGACCTGCCAGGCTCGGTCCGCGTCCTGCCCGCTCCCTGGCTGCCGGGTGCGCAGGGCGCGCAGCTCCTCCGCGACGCCCTTGCCCTCGGGCGCGACAACGGGGGGCACGGAGACCGCCGCCTCCGCCGAACGCAGCACTCGCACGCGGAAGACGGCACGGCGCAGCAACCGGTCGCGATCCGGGTCCAGCAGCCCGGCACCTGCATCGGCATCAGCGGCCGTCAGTGCCTCCTCGAGCGCCACCACACCGTCGTCGAGGTCGCCCAGGCGGGCGAGGACGTCCGGCAGAAGCTCCGGCGGCGCGGTCCGCAGATGCGGCCGCAGCACGTCGACCTGCCTGGCTCCGTCAAGCCCGGACAGCGCGGAGAGCGCCTGCGCGCGGACGCCGCCGTCCGCGTCGACAGCCAGCTCGGCGGCCAGGTTCGCGTGCGCTTCCGGGCTGCGCACGCACTGCGCGGCCACATAGCTCCGGACGTGGAACTCCGATTCGGCGGCGACCGCCGCGAGCGCCTCGGTGTGCCGGGCGAGGTACGTGACGCCCGCTTCGCTCTCCAGCATGTGGTGCCGGCTGCGCGCCCAGTGGTGGTGGTCCACGTACAGCAGCGCCGACAGGGTGGCGTGCACTGCCGACCGGCCGGGTGCCTCGCCGGCCCGCGCGATCTCCTCGACGAGGTCCGGGTTCCACCGCAGCCGTACGTCCGGCGCGTCGGCAGCGTCCGTTGCGGTGCTCACCCGCCCTGCATCGTGGGCCAGCGTGGGCAGCCACGTCGGCTCGCCGGACTCCGCTGCCCGGCCGGAGGCCGCGTGCAGCACCTGCCCGAACCGGGCGAGCACGTCGACCGACGCGGTCCGGTAGATGGTGAGCCGTGCGGCCTCGGCGTTCTGCCGTGTCCATCCGGGATGCAGGTCGACGACGGCGGCCTGCAGCTCCGCCGGGCGGTAGCCGTCCGGTTCGGCGACCATCTTCGTGCCGTTCGGCCGCTCGCGCAGCAGCTCCAGGACGCCCGGTCCGGTGCCACGCAGCACGTAGTCGGCCGCCGGGTCGAAGACCTGCGCCACCTTGAGCGGCGCGAGGGCCTCCCGCACCGCGGACGCCATTTCCTCGTCAAATGTGTACATACCGGCAGTTTATGGGCAGGGTCTGACATGCCCGCTCGGCTCGGCCGGCCGGCCCGCCGGCCGTTCAGCCTGTGTCAGCGGTCCCTGGCACACTGGCGGCCATGACCCTTCCGGACGTCGCCCCCAACCCGACCGCCACCGCGCTCGACGTGCTGCGTGACGTCTTCGGGTACGACGCCTTCCGCGGCGAGCAGCAGGACATCATCGACACCGTCGCCGGCGGCGGCGACGCCCTCGTGCTCATGCCGACGGGCGGCGGCAAGTCGCTGTGCTACCAGATCCCGGCGCTCGTCCGGCGCGGCACCGGCGTCGTGATCTCGCCGCTGATCGCGCTCATGCAGGACCAGGTCGACGCACTGGACGCGCTCGGCGTCCGGGCGGGCTTCCTCAACTCCACGCAGGACCCGGGCCAGCGCCGCGCGGTGGAGCAGGCCTACCGCACGGGCGAGCTCGACCTGCTGTACCTGGCCCCGGAACGGCTCGGCGTCGAGTCCACCGCACGGTTGCTCGACCAGGGCACCATCGCCCTGTTCGCGATCGACGAGGCGCACTGCGTGTCCCAGTGGGGTCACGACTTCCGGCCCGACTACCTGCGCCTGAGCGAGCTGGCCGAACGCTGGCCGGGCGTCCCCCGCATCGCGCTCACCGCCACCGCCACCCACCAGACCCGCGAGGAGATCGCCACCCGCCTCGGGCTGACCGAGGCCAGGCACTTCGTCGCGAGCTTCGACCGCCCCAACATCACCTACCGCGTCGCGCCGAAGGACAACCCGGGCAAGCAGCTGCTGGACCTGCTGCGCACCGAGCACCCCGGCGACGCCGGGATCGTCTACTGCCTGTCCCGCGCCTCGGTGGAGAAGACCGCCCAGCAGCTGACCGACCAGGGCATCCGCGCCCTTCCGTACCACGCCGGCCTGCCCGCGCACGTGCGGTCGGCCAACCAGTCGACGTTCCTGCGCGAGGACGGCGTCATCATGGTCGCGACCATCGCGTTCGGCATGGGCATCGACAAGCCCGACGTGCGGTTCGTCGTCCACCTCGACCTGCCCAAGTCCGTGGAGGGCTACTACCAGGAGACCGGCCGTGCCGGACGTGACGGCCTGCCGTCCACGGCCTGGCTCGCGTACGGCCTGGCCGACGTCGTCCAGCAGCGCAAGATGATCGCCGAGTCCGACGGCGACCTCGCGCACCGCCGCAAGCTCTCGGCGCACCTCGACGCGATGCTTGCCCTGTGCGAGACCGTCGAGTGCCGCCGCGCCCAGCTGCTGCGCTACTTCGGCCAGAGCCACCCGGGCAGCTGCGGCGCCTGCGACACGTGCCAGAACCCGCCCGAGGCCTGGGACGGCACGGTCCCGGCGCAGAAGCTGCTGTCCGCGGTGTTCCGCCTGGACCGCGAGCGCAACCAGCGCTTCGGTGTGGGGCACGTGGTCGACATCCTGCGCGGGAAGGCGACGCCGAAGATCACTCAGTGGGGGCACGACAGCCTCACGGTGTTCGGTGTCGGCGAGGACCTGTCTGACGGCGAGTGGCGGTCCGTGGCGCGCCAGCTCCTGGCGCAGGGGCTGCTGGAGGTGGACTCGAACCACGGCACGCTAGTGCTCACGGACGCCAGCGCGGAGGTCCTGGGCCGCCAGCGTGAGGTGCGGATGCGGCGTGACCCGGCCCCGACGGCACGTAGCGCACGCAAAGCCGCGCGCTCCGGCGGCGCACGCCCGGAGGCAGCCCCGCTGTCGGACGTCGACCAGCCGGTCTTCGAGCGTCTGCGGGCCTGGCGGGCCGCGGCGGCCAAGGAGCAGGGTGTGCCCGCCTACGTCGTGTTCCACGACGCGACACTGCGCGCGGTGGTCGCCGAGCGGCCGGCGGACCTGGATGCGCTGAGCGGGATCAGCGGCGTAGGCCAGGCGAAGCTGGAGCGCTACGGCGAGGGGATCCTGGCGGCGCTGCACGCGTCCGGCTGACGCTCTGGGGGCAATCCCATGGCCATAGCCGCCGCGCGGATCTACGCTGGTCGTGTCCCCAGCCCTACGACGACGTAGCGGTGACACATCATGACCTGGAACTTCCTACCGCGTCCGGCGCGCGCGCCCGACCCGCTGGTGACGCTGCGCCTGCAGATCCGGCTCGGGGAGCTCGCGGCCGAGCTGCGGCGCGTCGAGCAGGACCCCGACGTCTACGCGCGGGCCCACCACTGGTTCGCCGTCCAGGGCGCCTACGACGCGCTGCTGCGCGAGGCGTGCCACCTCGCGGGGCTGCCCACCGAGACGGCACCGCTGCGCGCGGACGAGCGCGCCGGGGCCGACGAGCGCCTGCGCGAGGAGCTGGAGCTCAGCTCGCGCGGCTGGTCCTGGTAGGAGCGCTTATGGTCAGGGAATGTTTCCCTGGCTCGAGATCGCCGGGTGGGCCGGTTCCATCCTCGTCGTGCTCTCCCTCACGCAGGCGCGTGTGCTCCGCTTCCGCTGGCTCAACCTCATCGGCTCGCTCGTCGCGACCGCGTACAACGCGATAGTGGGCATCTGGCCGTTCGCCGCCATGAACGCCGCGATCAGCCTCATCAACATCTACTGGCTGTGGCGCCTGAACCGCGAGCGCCACGACGCCGCGGTGTACGAGGTCATCGAGGTGGCGCCCGACGACGCGTACCTGCTGCACGTGCTCCGTACCCACGCCGCGGACATCGCGAGCGTCGCGCCCGGCTTCGTGGCGCTGCCCGGACCTGGCGAGGAGCGTTCGGCGTTCCTGGTGCAGCGCGGTGACGAGACGGTGGGCGTGGTGGAGGTGCGCGACGCCGGAGACGGGACGGGCGTCGTCGAGCTCGACTGGGTGACCAAGCGGTTCCGCGACTTCACGCCTGGCGAGTTCGTGTACCGGCGCAGCGGGATCTTCGCGGCAAAGGGTTTCCGGCGCGTCATGGTGCCGCAGGTAGGACCCGGGGAGCTCGCGTATCTGCGGAGCGTGGGCTTCCGCCCCGAGGGCCCCGAGGGCGGGGCGTGGGTGCGGGACGTCGTGCTGGAGGGCGGGCGCTGATCTCAGTGCTCGTCGCTCGTCATCCCGGACGGCGTCGGAACCGGAGGGAACGTGACTCGCAGGGGATGCGACACCGCGATCGAACGGTCAGGCTTCCCGGCACCAGCAGGCCTCGCACCGCCGGGCATCCACACCAGCGCCGGGTGCGCGGACACGCCGCCGGTGCGATCCCGAAGCCAGGCAGCGCCCTCCTGCGCCCAGGTGAACCCGGGTCGCTCCAGGGCCGCGCGGTAGATCTCGCCCGCACGAACGGGGTGTCGTTCCGCGAGGTCCCGGAGTGCGAAGTCGGGGACGTTCCCCGCGTCCAGGAGCTCGGACACCTGGCGCACGGTCGCCGGGCTGATCGGCGACGCCGAGCCGTGCAGGTCCGCGAGCATCCCGTAGCGGGTTCCGAGCACACGTAGCCCGTGGACCGGGTCGTGCACGGGGTACCACGTCCCGCCGTCGGGCCGCCCCTGGTCCAGGGCCTCGCGCAGGTCGCAGAGGTCGCCCTCCAGCGGCAGGCTCGGCCACCAGGTCTCCCAGAGGCCCGACGACGCCCAGAGCCGGTCGAGGTCCTCGACAAGCCGGGTGCCCGCCCTGGCCACGCCCTGCCCGCCGAACAGGCGCAGGAACTCCCGGTGCTGCGCCGTGAGGGCCACCCGTGCCCGCTCGACGATCGCGGGATTGCGGAACGGCAGTGCCGGCGCGCCCCGGACCAGCTCGGCCATCAGGCCGAGCATCGCCTTCCGCTCCCCCGGCGCGTACAGCTCGACGGCGCCCACCAGCATCCAGAGGTCGCCGACCGGCAGGGCCTGCCCGGCCAGGAACCGCCCGGTCCGCAGGTCCGCACGGGGCAGCGGTGCCCTCGGGTCGACGTGCAGCGTGTACTCCAGGTCGTCGCCGAGGCAGCGCGCCCGCACCCCGTTGCCGGCGCGGCGCGTGATCTCGAAGACGGCGTGGACGTCGCCGGTACGCCACGCGTCGAGCAGTCCCCGGTCCCGGTCGGTCAGGTCCGCGGACCAGTCGGCGTACCGGTCGATCAGGCGCATCCCCCGCGGTGGTGCGTCGAAGACGATCTGTGCCGTCGCGAGGGCCAGCGTGCGACCCACGTCGTGGTGCGCGCACAACGTGCCGCCGTGGTGGTGCTCGGTCATGGCCGTCAGGCGGCGGACGTTGGCGGCAGTGCGCTCGCCGAACGGCGGGCTCGTCGCGTACTCCAGCAGCCTCCCGTACAGCTCGGACGCGTGCCTCAGTGCGGATTCGGGCGTCGCAGATTCGGTTGTCTCATCGGATTCCATATGAACATCATCCGACACCACCAGCGCCAAAGAGCATCTTTGTCCACAGTTCTACAGGATGCCGCCTCTGTCGGACGTCGCCGCGCCGGCGGCCGCCTCAGGTGGCCTCCGGATCGGCGCCCTGCGCGGCCCGCCCGCCGTCGACCGGCAGGACCGCGCCGTTGACGAACGCCGCCTGGTCGGAGAGCAGGAACGCCACGGCCTCGGCGACCTCGCTGCCGGTGCCGACCCGGCCGAGCGGGTGCAGCGCCGCCATCTGGCGGTCCACCTCGGGGTGCTCGCGCCGGTACTCCGCGTAGCGCGCGGTCTCGATCGACCCGAGGGCGACGGCGTTGGTGCGGATCGCATCGGGCCCGTGGTCGACGGCGACGGCGCGGGTCAGCGCCTCGACCGCACCCTTCGCGGTGGCGTACGGCAGCGCGCCGCGCACCGGGCGCTGCGCCTGGTGGGACGAGACGTTGACGATCGCCCCGGCCCGCCCGTGCCGCAGATAGTGCCCGACGGCGGTGTGGCAGCCCGTGATCGCGAGCGCCAGGTTCGCCGTGATCGCCGCGAGCACGTCGGACGGCGGGGCCGTGATCGGCACGTCCCGGAAGACGGCGGCGTTGTTGACCCAGCCGGCGAGCGGGGCTGCTCGCTCCGCGGTCTCGGCGGCCCGGCGCGCGACGTCGGGGTCGCTCGCGTCACCGCTCAGGAACGTCACGCCCTCCCCCGCAGGGCCGTCGACGGGTGCGGGAGCCAGGTCCAGGACCACTACGTGGCCGTCCGCGGCCAGCCGTTGGACGACGGCGCGCCCGACCCCCTGGCCCCCGCCGGTCACGACGTAAGAACGCGTCGTCATGTGTCTCCCGTCATGGTCTCTCCCGGTCAGCGAGGTCGGACAGGGCGGTCAGGCAGCGGGCTAGCCCGCCGACTGGGACGCCGCGAGCTCCCGCAGCGCCTCGACGACGAGGGCGTGGTCGTCCTGCTGTGCCAGACCGGACACGGTGACGACGCCGACGATGCCCACTCCCGCGATCCGCACCGGGAAGGCTCCGCCGTGCGCGGCGTACTCCTGGAACAGCAGGCCCTGGTCGGCGTTGAAGTCGGTCCCCTTCGCCCTGGCCCGCAGGCCCACCAGGTACGAGGACGCCCCGAACCGGTAGACCACCCGCACCTTGCGCTTGATCCAGGAGTCGTTGTCGGGCGTCGTGTCCGGCCGCGCCGCGTGGAATACCTGCTGCGTGCCCTTGCGGATGTCGACGACGACGGGCAGGTCCCGCTCGGTCGCCAGCTCGACGAGCCGGGAACCCAGGCGCCAGGCCTCCTCGTGCGTGAACGTGGTCAGGACAAGCTCGGTCTCCTGCGCCTCGACCTCGGCGACTGTCGCTTTGACATCTGATTGGGTCATGCCCCCATACTGCCGAATACCCGCGAGCAACGCGGGCCTGTCCGAATCGTCCGAAGTGCTCTATACTCGGGGGGTCGGAGTCATGAAGTGGCTCCAGGTCCGCAGCGGATCTGGGAGGTTCACATGCGATTGACCAACGAGACTCGAACCGCCTTCGCCGACGATGCCGCTGGCGGCCTCGACTTCGACAGCAGCTCCCCGAGCCGCCTGGACGACGTCGTATCACCGGCCCTCGTGGGCGAGGCGATGATCGAGCGAGCCAAGAGTTTCGTGGTCGTGGCGAAGCGCGTCGACGACGACGAGGCGGCCCAGATCTTGCTCGACGCCGCAGAACAGGCCAACGTCCCGATGCGTGTGGCGGCCGATCAGGTCATGACCGCCCTGGAGCGCGACGACGTGCGCGACGGCATCACCCCGGACATGCTGGTGCACGCACTGGACTCTGTCCGGCCGGTAGAGGGCTGGCCGGTAGAGGGCCCGCCGGTAGAGGCCGCGCCGGCGGAACCCGAGCGGAGCAGCGATCCCGCTCCGACCGAGCTGATCGAGCCGACCGAACCCACGGGACCGGGCCACCCGGCGCCCCAGGCCGCCTGACCGCCTCCTGGCCCGCCGGGCCGGCCGACCCGGCGGGCCCGGTCAGGACGTGCCGAACTCCGCCGCGACGTGGTAGACCCCGCCGCCCCAGCCGTCCTCGGGGAAGGCGTCGGTCATCCGGATGTAGACGGCCTTGTCCGGGCCGAGATAGGGCGTCAGGTCGAGGGTGTGGTCGGCCTTGTTCGAGCTGTCCCTGATCGGCTCGTCCTCGGTCAGCACGGTGGTCCAGCTCTCGCCGTCGGACCCGACCTGGACGACGTACTGGTTGTCGATGGTGAGGGTCGCCTCGGCCGACGTGGCCTCGGCGGGGAACGGGAACCGGTAGACGAAGTTGCTGGTGCCGTCGGCGAACCGGCTACCGACGTGGCTCAGCCCGGAGCCGCCCGCGTCCCAGAGCCAGGCGAGCTCCTGCGTCGACCCGGCGTCGAAGTCGATGGTGCTCGCCACCTGGATCGTGACCCGGGTGGTGTAGCTGAGCCCAGGCTTCGCGGTGACCGTCACGGCCAGCGGGTAGCTGCCGTCCGGGGTGTTCGCGGGCACCGTCACGTCCAGCGGGACGTTCGCCCGCGCGGGCGTGCCGTCACCCGGCGGAACCAGCCGGACCCGGCTCCGGGCCGGATCCACCGTCCAGCCGTCCGGACCACTCACCCGCACGTCGACCCGCACGGGCCGCCGCCCCTCCGACGTCGCGGCCACCTCCACCTCGGTCCGCGCCGACGACGTCGCGCCAGGGCTCGGCATCACCACGAGCTGCGTCGGTGACATAGTCGCCGACAGCGACCGCCCAGGCGCTTCCTGGGGGACGTCGGCGATCAGCGCGCTGAGCGCACTGGCCTGGGTACGCCAGTCGAAGACGTTCGGCGAGGCCGCAGTGCTCGCACCCGACCAGCGCAGGCCGAGCCGCTCGGCGGAGTCGCGGTCGTTCGCCCAGACCGTTTCCGCCTGCCGGTCCACGAACTCCGCGTAGCGCGCGTCGCCGGTGGTGTCGGCCAGCTCCGTGAAGTAGCGCATGAAGATGCCCTTGAACTGCTTCTGGTTGTCGTCGCAGGTCAGGCCGAGCGGATCGCACGACTCGGTGAGCAGCCCGTCGATGACCAGCGCCTCGGACCCGAGCGCCGCGTCGGCCAGCCGCCGCGCAGCGGCGAGCAGCTCGGGATCACCCGTCGCGCGGTGGAGCTCCAGTGCCGCACCGATGCCGAGACCCTGGTTGTAGCTCCACACCGTGTCGCGATTGTTGGCGCAGCCGTCGGTCAGCCCGTCGTTGACCAGGCCTTCGGAGTTGATCAGGCCGCTGGCGGTGTACCAGTCCCAGGCCTCCTGGGACCGCCCGAGCCAGGCGGTGTCACCGGGGATGCGGTTGTGCAGCTCGGCCGTCAGGCGGATCCACTGGCCGTTGGTGACGGCGTTCTTGTAGGTGCGCTCCTCGTTCCACCAGATCCCGCCGCCGCACGTGCTCGGGTCCCAGAACCCGTGCATGAAGTCGGCGATGGTGCCCGCCATGTCGAGGTACTTCTGGTCACCGGTGAGGTCGTAGGCGGTCACCCAGTTCAGCGCCCACCAGCCGGCGTCGTCGATGGCGCGGCTCGTGAAGTTGCCGTAGATCTCGTCGGTGGAGCGTTCCCCGGCCGGGAACGGTCCCTTGTTGGTCTCGAAGCTGTGGTCCAGCTCGTCGAGATAGCTCCGGTCCCCGGTGCGGGCCATGTAGTCGCCGATGGTCTGCAGGGCGACCGCGGAGTTCCACCAGCTCGAGGGGAACCACGCCTTCTCCTCGTCGTAGGAGTCCAGCAGCACCTCGGTGGCGACACGGGCACGGGCGACCTCGGTCGAGCCGGAGGTCGCCGGATCTCCGGGAGGCGGGGCGGCGTGCACCGCGACCACCGGCTGCAGGCCGACGACCACGGCGAGGCTGATCAGGGCTAGGCGCATCACGGAAAGGCGGATACGACGCGACATCGACATCGATGAGCTCCTCCCCCGGGCGCAACGTTGTGCCCGGATTCATACCAAAACCTATAGGAGGAAAGGGTTAAATGCACCCATCTATCGAGGGGGCGATCGAGCAGCGCGGTAGAGCAACGGCCTCAGCGCGTCGAGCTGCCCGGCACCAGCTCGGTGGGCAGCGTGACCTTGGTGACCTGTCCTACCTCGCGGAGCTGGGCGAGGACGAGGTCCAATGCCTCGTGCCCCATGCGCGACTCGTCCTGCCGGATATGGGTGAACCGGTAGCGCGCCTTGTCGTAGAACGCGTCCGGGTGGTCGAAGCAGACGATCCCGAGGTCGCCGGGGACGGTCCGGCCGGCCCTCTGCGCGGCCTCCCGCAGCAGGACGGCGATGTTGTACTCGGTCGCGACCAGGCCCGTCAGGCCGGGGTTCGTGGCGAGGAACTTCTCGAGCTCGGCGATGTCGTCGTCGGGCGCGACGCCGCTCCCGGGGACCGTGGAACGGACCTGGCGGAACTGGTGCGCCGGGTCGAACGGGACGTGCCGGGTGGCGTGCGCGGCGACGACGCCGTCGAGCCGGTCCTGCACCGTCGAGACGGTGCTCGACGCCGAGACCAACCCGACGTGGTCGTATCCCGAGGCGAAGAGGGTGTCGGCGGCCTGGCGGCCCGCCGAGACGTTGTCGGAGCACACCGACGACACCGGGACACCGTCGAACACGCGGTCCAGGATGGCTACCGGGAACGACTGGGTGATCAGCTCGAGCACTGCCGGGGGCACGTACTGCGACGAGCTCGGCTCGAGAATCAGCCCCTGGACGCCGTCGGCCACCAGCGCCCGAACCATGTCGTCCTCCGCCTCGCGGTTGCCGAGGCTGCGCTTGATCACGAGGTTCGCGACGGTGCTCGACGCGTCGAGCAGCCCGGCCAGCACCCGCGTGCCGAAGGTGTCGTCGAAGTCGGTCAGCACGCATCCGATCAGCGGGGTGGGTCCGCTCCCGGTGCTGACGGCGTTCGTGGCGGCCTCGCTGACGACGACGGTGCCCAGCCGGGGCCGGCGGGTGATGTAGCCGTCGGCGCGCAGCAGGTCCATCGCCCGCTTGAGCGTGATGGCACTGACCCCGAGCTGCCTCGTCAGCTCCGCCTCTGCGGGCATCCGGTCGCCGACACCATAGGTGCCCGCATGGATCGCGTCGCGGAGCTTCTCGTACACCTCGAGGTAGAGCGGCTGGCTCACTGATGCCCCTTCACCGATCGGACGTGGCCAATCAGTATGACCAATGAATCCGCCATGACTGACTCCACCTGGGCCCACCGTATGCGTCGGGTCATCACCGCGCCTCGAGCGACGCGCGCAGCTCGAGCGCCATGACCGCGCTCAGCTGGGTCGAGCAGAACACCGGCAGCTCGGCCGGACGGCGCCAGTCGCCGCCCGCCAGCAGGTACCCGTCCCGCTGGCTCGCCTCCCACAGCCGGTCGGTGCTCGTGCGGACGAACTCGACCAGCGGGGCGGCGTCGGGCGACGTCGTGCCGATCCGGTCCAGGAGCGTGCCCAGGTACCGGTAGAGCACACCCTTGAACAGGCCCTCGTCTCCCCCGCCGCCCTCACTGCCAACGACGCCGTCGTCAGCATCTCCGGGTCGTTGAGGGCGATCAGCGGCCACAGGAAGCTGTTCCAGCCGGCCTGGAACGTGAGCACACCCAGCACGGAAGATCCACGCGCTGACGGTCTGCTGACGCCGGGTGCCGCTCACGGCGGCGCTCATCGCGCGGCCGGTGCCGGGCGCCGGTACGTGCGCAGCCCGGCGGTCTCCAGCGCGAGCTCGCAGAACATCGCGTTCGCCCAGGAGAACCACTCGCGCGTGTAGATCGCGGGGTCGTCCACGTGGAAGGACTCGTGGACCGCGCCCGTCCCCGCGTCGGTCGCCAGGATCAGGTCCAGCAGCTCCCGGCGCTCGTCCGGGTCGGTGCTGGTCAGCCCCTGGATCGCGAGCGCGATGGGCCAGACGTGCCCCTCCGGCGTGTGCGGGCTGCCGATCCCGGACGCCGCCGAACCGCTGTAGTAGTACGGGTTCGCGTCGCTGAGGATCATCGCGCGGGTCGCGGTGTAGAGCGGGTCGTCGGCGGCGCACCAGCCCAGCAGCGGCAGGGACAGCAGGCTCGGCGAGTTGCCGTCGTCGGCCAGGAGCACTTCCCCGCGCCCGTCGACCTCGTACGCGTACACCGGCTGGCCCGCCGGCCCGGGGACGACGCCGTGCACGCGGATGCCGCGCTCGATATCCGCCCGCAGCGCCGCGGCGTCGTCGGCCAGGACGTCGTCGTGCAGCACCTCGGACGCGAGCGTCCCGAGGTAGCCGAGCGCCACGACCGCGAACGCATTGCCCGGCACGTTGTAGCCGTACCGGCACGCGTCGTCGCTGGGCCGGAAACCCGCCCACGTCATCCCCGTGAACGCGGCCTCGGGGCCGCGCCCGTCACGCACCAGGGTGTCGGACGGCGGGCAGTCGGTCCGCTCGAACGTGTACGGGGACGTCTCGTGCCGCTGCTCGGTGCGCCACAGGTCGACGACGGCGCGGGCCACCTCCCCGAACCGCGCGAGGTGGTCGGTGCGGCCGGTGATCCGCCACAGGTCATGGGCGAGCTGCACCGGGTAGGCGAGGGAGTCGATCTCGTACTTACGCTCCCACACCCACGGCGACTGGCCGGAGCCGGGCTGATCGGGGTCGGGCTGCCCCGGCTGCCCTGTGCGGTCCCGGTGCCCGGCCCCGGTCGGTCCGTCGTTGAACGCGTTGGCGTACGGGTCGTGCAGGATCGAGGCCTGCTGCCGCCGCGAGACGGCCGCGATCGTGTCGGCCAGCCGGGGGTCAGCGCCCGCGAGGTGCAGGAACGGCGCGAGCTGCGTCGTGGAGTCCCGCAGCCACATCGCCGGGATGTCGCCGGTGATCACGAAGGCCGAGCCGTCCGGATGCGGGGTGATCGTCCGGGAGAGCGTGTCCGACATGCAGCGGCCGACGGCGTCGGCCACCGGGTCGCCGAGCCGGTCGCGCACTGCCGCGACCAGGCCGGCGAGGACGTCCGGGTCGTGGAAAGCGTGCGCGTCGGTCATGATCCAGCTCCTGTCGAGTCGCCCGTGTAGCGCAGCGTCGCGTGGTCGAGGTCGAGGTGGGTGGCGCCGCCCCGCCCCGCGGTGAGGGCCACGGAGACGGTGTTGCGGCCGGCCCGCAGCTCGACGTCGGGCACGGTGACCGTGCTCCACACGCCCCGCGATCCCGTGCCGGGGAAGGACTGGTTCGCCACGCGTGACCCGTTGACCACCACGTGCCGCGCCGCGTCACCGGCGCCCGCCGCGTACCGCAGCGTGAGGTCGTAGGTGCCTGGCCTGCTCACGCTGACGGGCAGGTCGATCCGCTGGGTGCGGGCGTCGCGGCCCGCGACGTATCCCGTGCCGGTGAAGCCCGGCTGGGCAGTCTCGACGCGGACGCCGGTCAGGCGCCCGGATTCGGCCTCCACCTGCCGGGAGACGACCATCCGGTCGAGGTTCAGGTAGTTCGCGCTCCCCGCGGCCGACGAGTACTCGACGGTCACGGCGTTGTGGCCCGCGCCGAGGCGGACGCCGTCGAGCACCACCTCGGACCAGCTGGACCAGGCGCCCGTGCCGGCGAAGGTCAGCGCGCCCGCCACCGGTACGCCGTCGACCAGCACGCGGCGTACGGCGTCGCCGGCCGCCGCGGCGTAGCGGAACCTGAGCTCGTGCGGCCCGGCGGAGGCCGCGACGACGTCGAACGTCACGGCCTGCCCGTCGGCGTTCCAGCCCGCGAGGTAGCCGCGGCCCAGGAAGCCCGGCTGGCTACTCTCCGCGCCGAAGCCGACGGCGCGGCCGTTCTCGGCGTCGTGGATGCCGTTGCCCGGCTGGGGACCGGACCACCGGTTGGGCGTGACGACCTGGAGCCCGGACACGGCGGCGGCCGCCGTCAGGCTCTGCAGCGGTTCGGCGCCGGTCGGGGCGGACCAGTTCGGGCCCATCAGGTCGTCGGACGGACGGCGGTGCGACCACGCCTGGGTCACGTTCGCCTGCAGCATCTGCAGGTACTGGTCCTGGCCGTGCTCGTTCACCAGGGTCATGAGGCTGCGCACCAGGACCGGCTTGAACCCGCCGCCGTCGTTGATCCCCTCCGAGACGAAGGTGCCGCCGTTCGTCAGGTGCTCGGTCGACCAGTCGGCGGCGGCCGTCGCCTTGTCGAGGAACGCAGAGTCACCGGTCACCGACGCCAGCTGCGCGGCGGCCCCGATGTAGGTGCCGAAGTTGTAGGTGAAGTCCCACTTCACGAGCCGGGCAGGGTCGCCCTCGAAGTGGTCGTAGACGTGGCCGTCCTCGTGCAGGTTGGTGTCCACCCAGTCGAAGAGGGTCTTCGCGGCGGCGAGGTAGGCGGGGTCGTCCGTGGCCTCGTAGAGCCACGCCGCCGTCCACGCAGCGGTCGCGTTGGTCGCCACGTTCTTCTGGTCGCGCACCGACTTGCGCCACCAGATGCCGCCGCCGTAGGTGTCGTCCTGGTCGGCCCAGATCGTGGCGAACAGGTCCTCGGCGCAGTCGAGGTAGCGGTCCTCGCGTGTGATCTCGTATGCGCGGACGCACCCCTTGGCCCACCAGCCCTGGTCGTCGTTGAAGTCGTTCTCGAACGTCGGGTAGTACGCGACGAAACCGTCGTAGACGTCGTCGAGCATCCGCCGGTACTTCTCGTCGCCGGTGCGCTCGTAGGCGTCCATCACCAGGTCCCAGAGCTGCGCCTCCCACCAGAAGTCGGTGTACAGGCCCTCCTCGGGTCCGTGCGCGTGCTCCTCGTGGACCTGGCGGTCGCTGTAGGTGAAGAAGTAGTTCCGGGACGGGTCCCAGAACGTCTCGACGAACGCGTCCATCGCGGCGTCCGCGTCGCGGTGCGTCGAGGCGCCCGCCGGGGCCGCCGCGCCGACCGCACCGCCGAAGGTGCCGCCGAGTGCAAGGGCGGCCACCGTCAGCGCCGCCGTGAACCTGCTCTTCCAGCTCATGGTCCGAACCCCATCGTCCGTCGTCCTCTTGGTCCGGCCGTCGTTGGCCTGACCCCGTAGCGGAGCGTAGGAGCGCGATTACCTCCATGTCAATGTATTCCAATAGGTGCAATAGCGGGAAGGCAGCACGGGTAGCCTGCCGGTGAACCGCCGCCCGACGAGAGGACCAGCCATGACGCGCGACCTGGAGGGCCGCACGGCCGTCGTCACCGGCGCGGCCCGGGGCATCGGCGCCGCGACCGCGCGACGGTTCGCGGAGGAGGGCGCCCGGCTCTTCCTCCTGGACGTCTCCCCCACGGTGCTCGACCTGCGTGACGAGCTGCGCGACGCCGGGCACCGCGCGGCGGCGTCGGTCATGGACGTCGCCGTCGAGGCCGCCTGGACCACCGCCGCCCTCACGTGCCGGGCCGAGCTGGGCAGGCCGCAGATCCTGGTGCACAACGCGTACGCCACCACTGTCGCGTCGCTCGAGGACACCCCGCTGGACAGCTGGGAGCACCAGCTCCGGGTCTCGCTCACCGGCGCCTACCTCGGCACCCGTGCGCTGCTGCCCGATCTGACGGCGTCCGGGCGGGGCGCGATAGTCATGGTCTCGTCGGTGCACGCGCGGTTCGGGCTGCCGGGCCGGGCCGCCTACGCCTCGGCGAAGGCGGGGATGACCGGGCTCGCCCGGCAGCTCGCGGCCGAGTACGCCCCCTCGGTGCGGGTCAACAGCGTGCTGCCCGGACCGGTCCTCACGCCCCACTGGGACGGTACGAGCGAGGAGGACCGGGCGAGCGCGGCGAGCGCGACCGCCCTCGGACGCCTGGGCCAGGCGTCCGAGGTGGCCGACGCCATCACGTATCTCTGCTCCGACCGGGCGTCGTACGTCACCGGGGTCGAGCTGCCGGTCGACGGCGGCTGGAGCATCACCAAGGAATCGGTGTGATCGTCGGCCCGCCGCCGTCCTAGGGTGTGCCCATGACGACCGTGCAACCCATCCAGATCACCTTCGACTGTGCCAGCCCAGAGCGCGTGGGGCAGTTCTGGTGCGAGGCCCTGGGCTACGTCCCCCCGGACCTGACGGAGGACGGGTTCGCCACGTGGGAGGAGTACAGCCGCTCGCTGCCCGAGCCGGAGCGGGACTCGTGGTTCGCCGCGAGCGACCCCACCGGCGCCGGCCCCCGGCTGTTCTTCCAGCGCGTGCCCGAGGGCAAGGTCGTCAAGAACCGGGTGCACCTCGACGTCAAGGTCGGCAGGGGCTTCGTGGGCGAGGAACGCCTGGCCGTCCTGGAGTCCCACGCCGCGCGCCTGGAGGCGATCGGCGCGACCCGCGGGGTGCTGCTGCTGGCCGACGAGGAGAACGAGTCCTGCCAGAACATGCAGGACGTCGAGTGCAACGAGTTCTGCCTGGACTGAACCGGGCGGTCGGCTACCCCACCGCCGGCACCACCCGCCGCGCGTTGAGCCCGTCGAGCGGCCATCTCCCCGTGCGTCGACCCGGCCTGGCTCGAACGGATCGTCGAAAGCACGCCCGTCGTGATGATCGGACGCCACGGTGCTGAGCGCGATCGCGGAGGCCGGGCTCGACGAGCGCGACGTGTCGGTGGTCGGCTACGACAACATCCCGATCGCCCGCCACCCGCTGGTCTCGCTGAGCAGCGTCGACCAGGCCGGTGTGCTGATGGGGCGCGAGGCCGCGAGGTACCCCAGGAATGCGACTGGCCGGGCACCCGTTGGAGATGGACGTGAACCTCACGTACGGAACCCTCGGATGAGCGTCATCGACACGGCACTCGACGACGCGGTGCTCGACAACCCGGCGTGGTCCGCCCTCGTCGGCGCGCACGCGCACCTGGCGGAGGGCAACGACCTCGCCCGGCGGTATCCCGCCGACGTCTCGCCCTTCGCCGCCGTCCGGAGCTGGGACGACCCAGGCGTCTGGGACGCGGTGATCGAGCTGGTCGGGTACGACGCCGAGTTCCCCGGGCCGCCCGAGTCGGTCGCGTTGCCGCCCGGCTGGGTACGCGGCGAGCCCTTCCAGGGCGTGCAGCTGGTCGAGACCGAACGCCTGCGCGGCCGGCCCGACGACGAGGCGGTACTCCTCGGCGCCGCCGACGTGCCCGAGATGCTCGACCTCGTGGCGCGCGCCCAGCCCGGGCCGTTCCTGCCCCGCACCCACCAGCTGGGCCGGTACGTCGGGATCCGGCGCGACGGACGCCTCGCGGCCATGGCCGGCGAGCGCCTGCAGCCCGCCGGCTGGACCGAGATCAGCGCGGTCGCAACCGACGAGCGGTACCGCGGGCAGGGCCTGGCCACGCGCCTCGTGCTGGACGTCGTGCACCACATCCACGAGCGCGGCGCCCGCGCCATGATGCACGCCGCGGCGAGCAACACGCACGCGATCGGGCTCTACGAGCACCTGGGCTTCGCGCTGCGCCAGCGCGTGGCGTTCGGCTCGGTGCGCACCCCGGCCGAGCCCGCGAGCACCCCGGTCAGTGGCTGACCGGGTCCTCCTTCTCCTGATCCTTCTTCCGTGAGGGCAGGAGGTGGAGCACCGCGACCACGGCAGCGCCGACGATCAGGCCGACGATCGCCGAGCACAGCGTGTTGAAGAGCCAGCCGAGGGTGCCGCCGAACGCGCCGGTGCCGTCGTGGATCGCCACCTCGAGGTGGTGCACCCACTCGTATGGCGCCGGGATCCAGCCGGTGCCATCCGCGCCGAGGTTGACGAGCAGGATGTGCCCGCCGACCCAGAGCATGGCGATGGTGCCGACCACCGAGATCACGGCGAGCACCCTCGGCATGGCCAGGACGAGCCCGCGGCCGAACGCCTTGGCGAACCCGGAGTCGTACTGGGCCATCCGCAGGCCGACGTCGTCCATCTTCACGATCGCCGCGACGATGCCGTAGACGATGATCGTGATGACGAATGCCACCACCACGAGGATCAGGAGCCGGGACCAGAAGGCCTCGTCGGCCACCTCGGCGAGCGCGATCACCATGATCTCGGCCGACAGGATGAGGTCGGTGCGTACGGCGCCCGCGATCATCTTCTTCTCGGCCTCTGGGCTCACCTCGGTGGCCGGGACCTCGGCGTCGTGGTGGCCGGAGACCTTGTGCCAGATCTTCTCCGCACCCTCGTAGGCCAGGTAGGTGCCGCCGATCATGAGGATGATCGGCAGCAGCCACGGCAGGAACTGGCTCAGCAGCAGCGCTGCCGGGAGGATGAAGATCAGCTTGTTGCGGATCGAGCCCTTGGCGATCTTCCAGACGATCGGCAGCTCGCGCTGCGCCGCGACACTGCGCAGGTACTGCGGTGTCACGGCGGTGTCGTCCACGACGACGCCTGCCGCCTTGGCTGTCGCGCGGCCGGCCGCGGCCCCGACGTCGTCGATCGACGCTGCCGCCAGCTTCGCGAGCGCAGCAATGTCGTCCAGCAGTCCCATCAGGCCACCCACGGCGCCGCCCCCATCTCCGAGCGATAAGTCGTCATGACCCGCAGCCTATGCAACTTAGGCCGATGAGCGGGCATGCGGTCCGGCGGGTCAGCCCTCCCCGCACGTCACACGGGCGTCCGCCCAGTCGGCGTGGTCGAAGTTCTTGCCGTCGGTGCCCTCGTCGGCCACCAGACGCAGGCGGCGCACGCCCGTGACGTCGACGTCGAGCGGGATGCCGCCGTCGTCGTTGGACAGCACCGGCGTCTCGGTCAGCAGGACGCCGTCGCCGTAGACGCGGAACCGCACCGAGCCGACGCCGGTGTCGCCCGGCTTGTTCAGGACCTCGTCGTCGATGCCGACCACCGCACTGAACGCAGTACACGTGCCGCCGAGCCACGCGGTCAGCGAGCCGGTCGCGTGCATGCCGACGCCCTTGGCGTAGGTGACACCCGCGATCGTGATCGGCCGCCCGTCGTCGCCCGCGGCCTCGCCGTTGGAGCGGTCGCGCTCGACCGGGCCGTAGCCGTTGGACTCCTCCAGCCAGTCGAGGTCGGAGACGTGGTGGGTGCCCGTCAGCGCGGGCGGCGTGACCCAGAGGGTGGCCTGGCTCGCCGCGACGTAGCGGTCCCGTCCGCCGTGGCCGGCCGCGCGGTAGCTGACCGCGATCGGCACCTCGAACGTACCGGTGGCCCCGCCGGCAGGCACCTGTACCTGCCAGGCCACCTCAGCGCCCTCGCCCGCGGCGAGCCGCGCGACCGTCTGGGTGCCCTGGTCGGCGGTCCAGCCGGCGGGCAGCTCCGGCGTCAGCCCCACGCTCGTGACGTCCCGGTCGGCGACCGTGAAGGTGACCCGGACCACTACCGTGCTGCCGGGCTCGACGTCGGCCTCGGCCGGGTCCACGGCGAGCGTCGCGTCCGGCCGGTCCACGACGGGCTCCAGGCAGGACTCACGGTTCCGGGTCGCCTCGCACACGACCGCCACGAAACCGCCGTTGTTCGCGGTCGGGACCTCGAGGGTCTCCCCTGACGTGGCCCGCACGGTGGTGTGCACGGTCGCCGAGCCGTTCGCGCCGTCGTCGGTCAGCAGGTCGACCAGCACACGCTTGCCACGGGTCAGGCCCTCCAGCGGGAGCGCCAGCGGGTCGCCGGACCCGGCGCGCAGGCCGCCAACGAACCACCGGTCCCCCGACCGGCGCGCCAGCACGGCGTCCCGGCCGGGCGTGCCGCTCAGCAGCCGCACCTCGTCCCAGGTGGTGGGGAGGTTCTGCAGGAACGGCATGGCGTTCGGCTCGGCAGCGTAGCCCTCGGGCTTGTCCGAGATGTGCTGCCAGCCCGACTCGTACGCGACGCTCATCGCTACCTGCTGCGCCTTGGACGTCTTGTCGTTGTCGCGGGAGAAGACCACCGGCGTGAAGTCCATCGACCCGACCACGTTGCGCGTGAACGGCACGATGAGGCTGCGCTCCGGGCTGATCCCGTTCTCCATGCCGCGCACCGACTCGTAGCTCATGATGTGCGGCCACGTGCGCTGCATCCCCGTGGGCAGCGCGGAGCCGTGGAAGTTGATCATCAGCTCGTACCGGGCGGTGTCGCGGGCGACGTCGTCGTACCAGCGGTGGATCTCCTGCGAGTCGGAGTCCATGAAGTCGACCTTGATACCGCTGATGCCCCAGGACTTCAGGCGCGGCAGCCACTCGTCGCGCTGCTCCTGCGTGCGCAGGTCACGGCTGTGGAACCAGGCGATGACGTCGACGCCCTGCGTGTGGGCGTAGCGGACGGTGCGGGGCACCCAGCTCGCGTTCCAGCCCTCGTCCAGCAGCACGTACTCCCAGCCGTTGCGCGCTGCCAGGTCGACGAAGTCGCGCTGCCGGGCCTCGTCCCGCGGGCTGTCCCAGTCGGTCAGCCAGCTCCAGCTGGACCGGCCGGGCTTGATCCAGTCCGTGCCCGGGTCCAGGGCGCTGGGCGTGGCCAGGTCGTCGACCAGGTTCGAGCCGACGACGGCGGGCAGGTCGCCCACGATCGCCACCCGCCACGGCGTCGACAGTGCGCCCGTCGAGGTGACGGGCCGCCCCTCGAACAGGTCGACGTCGTAGCGCAGCGATCCGGGCGCGTGCGTCAGGTGTGCGCCCGAGTAGTCGCCGTGCAGGTCGGCCTCGGTGACCAGCGCGTACCGGTCACCCTGCTGGAACAGCACCGGGAAGCCGACGCTGCCGCCGCCGTTGCCCGCCGCGGCCGTCGTGGTGGTCCACTCGGCCTCGTAGTTGACCGCGTACGAGCGCTGCATCCAGGCCGGCCCGTCCGACGCCGGCTCCCAGGCGCCCGACTCGTCGTCCACCCGGTGCTCGCCCGCGCCGTCGAGGAGGTAGCGGTAGGCGACGCCGTCGCGGGACACCCGCACGGCGATCCCGAGGCGCGCGCCCGCGGCGTCCGCGAACGTGAACACCGACTCCGTGTGGACGTAGGACCGGCGCACGCTCTTGCCGGTGGTCATGGTGTACGAGTCGGCGACCCTGCGGTCGCGCCGCTCCACGAACGTCAGGCCGGTGGTGAGGTCCCCGTCGCTGCCGCGCAGCCCCAGGCGGGTCGCCGAGAGCACCGTGTCGCCGTCGGCGATGACGTCCAGCGCCACCTCGCCGCCGTCGTCGAGCCGCACGACGCCGTCCAGGTCCGAGCCGCGCGGGCCGCTCACCCGCCACCTCGACGCCGTGGCGGCGGCCGGGTCGGTGATGTCGGCGGCGCCGGGGCCGCGGGCCGGGGCCGCGCTCGCCGAGCCGCCGAGCACCAGCCCGCTCGCCACCATCGCGACCGCCGACACCCCTGTCACCAGTAGAAGAGCAGGACGGGACGCAGCGAACAGCTTCACGAGGTCTCCCTTGACTTCGACGGCGCCCGGTGCGCCGTCCGCCAGGTTAGGGAACACCACAGACCAGGTCAATACTCTTATAGGGAATATAGGCAATATCAGAGTAGATACAGGCCTACTTGCCCTGGCGGAGGTCCAGACGGCGCAGGAGCTGCGCGTTGAGCGCCACCACTATCGTCGAGAGCGACATCAGGACCGCCCCCACCGACATCGGCAGCACGAACCCGACCGGCGCCAGGACACCGGCGGCGAGCGGCACCGAGATCAGGTTGTACCCGGCCGCCCACCAGAGGTTCTGCTTCATCTTGCGGTAGCTGGCCCGGGACAGCTCGATCACCGACAGGACCGACCGGGGGTCGTCGCTCGCGAGGATGACGCCCGCGGACGCGATGGCCACGTCGGTGCCCGCGCCGATGGCGATGCCGACGTCGGCCTGCGCCAGCGCCGGGGCGTCGTTGACGCCGTCGCCCACCATCGCGACCTTGCGGCCCTCACCCTGGAGCTGCTGGACCTTGGCCGACTTGTCCTCGGGACGCACACCCGCGAAGTACCGGTCGACGCCGATCTCCTCGGCCACGGACCGCGCGACCGCCTCGGCGTCGCCGGTGATCATGACCACCTGGACCCCCAGGTCGTGCAGCCGGCGGACGGCGTCAGCGGACTCGGGGCGCACCTCGTCCGCGAGCTTGATGCCGCCGACGACGGCGCCGTCGCGCAGGACGTGCAGGATGATCGCGCCGTCACCACGCCAGGCGTCCGCGGCCGGGAGCTCGTCCTGGCCGCTCTCCTCGAGCAGGCGCGGACCGCCGACCCGGATCTCGTGGCCGCCGACCGTCGCGGTCACGCCCACGGCGGGCGACGAGGTGAAGCCGGAGGCGCGCGGCACCGCGAGGCCCCGCTCGCGCGCCGCGCGGACCACTGCCCTGGCCAGCGGGTGCTCGCTGTCCGACTCGGCGGCTGCGGCGAGCGCCAGCAGGGTGTCGCCGTCGATGTCCCCGGCGGGCTGGACGCCGGTGACCGTCGGCTCGCCCTTGGTGAGGGTGCCGGTCTTGTCGAACAGCACGGTGTCCACGGTGCGCATGCTCTCCAGCGCGAGGCGGTCCTTGACGAGCACGCCGCCGCGGGCGGCCCGTTCGGTGGCGATGGACACGACGAGCGGGATGGCGAGGCCGAGCGCGTGGGGGCACGCGATCACGAGGACGGTGACGGTGCGGACGACGGCGTCGTCGGGCATCCCGGCGAGCGACCAGACGACGGCGGTGATCGCCGCGGCGGCCAGCGCGAACCAGAACAGCCAGCCCGCTGCGACGTCGGCCAGGCGCTGGGCGCGCGACGACGAGCTCTGCGCTTCGGTGACGAGCCGCTGGATACCCGCGAGCGCCGTGTCGTCGCCGGTGGCGGTGACCTCGACGCGCAGGCCGGAGTCGGTGGCGACGGTTCCGGCGGTCACGGGCTCGCCCGGACCGCGCGGGACGGTGCGCGACTCCCCCGTCACCATCGACTCGTCCATCTCGGCGCGCCCGTCGACGACGCGGCCGTCGGCGGGCACGCTGCCGCCCGGCCGGACCACCACGACGTCGCCCACCACGAGCTCGGCCGGCGAGACCTTGACGATCTGGTCGCCGTCCACGCGCTCCGCCTCGTCGGGCAGCAGCGCGGCCAGGGAGTCCAGGGCGGACGTCGTCTGCGCGAGCGAGCGCATCTCGATCCAGTGGCCGAGCAGCATGATGACGATCAGGAGCGCGAGCTCCCACCAGAAGTCGAGCTGGTGGTCGAGCAGGCCGAGGCTCGCGCCGAGGGAGGCGACGAACGCGACGGTGATCGCGAGCCCGATCAGCAGCATCATGCCGGGCTTGCGGGAGCGCAGCTCGCCGACCGCCCCCGTGAGGAACGGCCAGCCGCCCCACGCGTACATGACGGTGCCGAGCAGCGGGGAGATCGCGTTCACCAGCGTCGTGTCGGGCAGCGTGTAGCCGAGGAGCATCGCGAACATGTCCGAGAACGCGACCACCGGCACGGCCAGGACGAGCATGATCCAGAACAGCCGCCGGAACTGGCCCACGTGGTCGCCGTGGCCGGTGTGCCCGCTGTGCATCTCGTGGCCGGAGTGCTCGTCGTGCATCTTGGGGGCGGCCGAGCCGTGCTCGTGCGGTGCGTCCGCATCCGTCGCGACGTGGGGCTCGGTGGGGTGCTGGTGCGACTCGTTCATGGAATCAGATATACCCCTAGGGGGTACTACCGTCAAGTGTACGGAGCACCCGGAACGGTCTGTGACACGGGTCACCTGGAAAGGGTGACAGGGCGTTGTCGCGGACGGCTGCCACCGTGGTCGGCATGACGATCACCGATGAGGACTGCCTCGCCGAAACCCTCGCCTTCAACGAGCACTACGCCGCCACCGCTGGCCGCTCGGCGCGCGCGGAGACGCCGGACGCCGCCCGGATGGCCGCCCTGCGACACAACCGGCTCGGTGGCGACACCCCTCCGGTCCGACTGCCGCAGGGCCGGGACCGCGTCACGGCGGACGGGGTGCGGGCACGGGTCCTCGTACCCGACCAGGTCGACGGCGTGTACCTGCACCTCCACGGCGGAGGGTGGGCGTTCGGCTCCGCGGACGGCCAGGACGAGAGGCTGTGGCGGCTCGCCGAACAGGCACGGGTCGCGGTCGTCAGCGTCGATTACCGCCTCGCGCCGGAGAACCCGTTCCCCGCCGGACCGGACGACTGCGAGTCGGCCGCCCGGTGGCTGGTGGAGCACGCCGCCGCCGAGTTCGGCACCGAACGGCTGCTGATCGGCGGCGAGTCGGCGGGCGCCCACCTGAGCGTCGTCACCCTGCTGCGCCTCCGCGACCGGCACGGCATCACCGGCGCGTTCCGGGCGGCCAACCTGCTCTTCGGCCCCTACGACCTGTCGATGACGCCGAGCCAGCGATCGTTCGGGTCGCGCGGGCTGCTGAGCAACACCGACACGCTGCGGCGGACCATCAACCAGTTCACGCCGGAGATGGGAGCCGAACGACGCCGGGATCCCGAGGTGTCACCGCTGTTCGCCGACCTGTCCGGGCTACCGCCCGCCCGGATCGTCGTCGGCACCGAGGATCCGCTGCTGGACGACTCGCTGTTCCTGGCCGCACGCTGGCGGGCGGCGGGCGCGCCGGTGCAGCTCGACGTCGTCGCAGGCGCCATGCACGGCTTCACCCTGTTCCCGCTGACCGTCACCGAGCGGGAGCTGCGGCGTGAACAGGACTTCCTGGCCGCGGCGTGACGGTAGCGTCGACAGCGTGAACCGCACCTCTCGGCTCTACGCCCTCGTGGAAGAGCTGCGCGCGGCAGCACCGCGGGCGCTGACGGTCGCGCGGCTCGCCATGCGGTTCGAGGTGAGCTCGCGCACGGTGCAGCGCGACCTTCAGGCGCTCATGGAGTCCGGTGTCCCCGTGCGCAGCGCACCCGGGCGGGGTGGGGGCTGGTCGATCGACCCGGCGATGACCCTGCCCCCGATCCGCTTCACCGCGGACGAGGCCTCGGCGCTGGCCGTGGCCCTCGCCGCCGCCGACGCCTCAGCGCCGTACGCCGGGGCGGCCCGCACGGCGGCCCAGAAGATCGTCGCCTCGATGAGCGGTCCTGCCTCCACCGCGGCACAGGAGCTCGCCGCACGGATCGTCACGCTGCCCGCGCCCGGCGGCTCCGGGGCACGCGCCGCGGTGGAACAGGCCCTCGCCACGAACGCGGTCCTTCGGCTGTCCTACGTCGACGCGGCGGGACACGAGAGCGAACGGCTCGTGGAACCTGCCGGTCTGCTCACCGCCGACGGCCGGTGGTACCTCATCGCCTGGTGCCGCACCCGGCAGGCCGGCCGGGGCTTCCGGCTGGACCGGATCACCGCGGCGACCCCGACCGGCGAGCAGGCCCGGCCCCACGACCTGGCCACCCTGCTGCTCGGCTCGGCCGCTGCCGGGGCGGTGCAGCCCCCAGCGCTGGAGGAACTCACACGTCCACGTGCGACCCCAGCAGCACCGTCCGGTCGCGCGGCAGGGCGAAGTGCTCCGCGGCGTCGGCGGTGATGTACGACGTCGCGATGAAGAGCCGACGTCGCCAGGCGGGCATACCCGGCTCGTCGCCGAGGCGCAGCTCGATCCGGGACAGGAAGTAGGTGGCGTTCTCGAGGTCGAGGTCTCCCTCGGTGTCCTCCGGTCCGAGCTGGGCGAGTGCGGCGGGGACGTCCGGCTGCTCGCCGTACCCGAACCGCACGGTCAGGTGGGTGATGCCGTCCTCGCCCTCGCCGAGGTGCTCGACGGTCACGCGCTCGTCGTCGGGCACGCGCGGGACGATCGCTATCTCCACGGCCACCACCGCCACGTGCTCGTGGCGCACATGGTTGTGCTCGACGTTGGAGCGCAGCGCCAGCGGCGCGGTCTCGCTCCCGCGGTTCAGGAAGATCGCGGTGCCGCTGACGACCTGCACGGGGTCGGGGCGGTCCTGGAGGCCGTCCACGAACGTACGCAGCGAGCCCTCCATGGCCTCCCGCTTCGCCGTGACGACCGACCGCCCCCGCTGCCACGTCGTCATCACCGTGAACGCGGTCAGGGCGATGAACAGCGGGAGCCAGGCACCGTGGACGAGCTTGGTCAGGTTGGCGGCGAGGAACAGGAGGTCGACCGCCAGCAGCACCACTGCCAGTGTCGCCAGGAACCACTTGGGCGTCTGCCAGGTCCGCCAGGCGACGTAGAAGAACAGGATCGTCGCGATCGTGATGGTGCCCGTGACCGCCATGCCGAAGGCGTAGGCCAGCGAGGCGGAGTCGCGGAACGCGAAGACGAGGGTGAGCACCGAGACCATCAGCAGCCAGTTGATCCACGGGACGTAGATCTGGCCGTGCGCCGACTGCGACGTGTGCAGGATCCGCAGCCGGGGCAGGTAGCCGAGCTGCGCGGCCTGGGCCGTCACCGAAAAGGCGCCGGTGATGACGGCCTGGGAGGCGATCACGGTGGCAGCGGTCGCGAGGACGACCATCGGGATCAGTCCCCAGTCGGGCACGAGTAGGAAGAACGGCGCCGAGATGTTCGCCTGGTCCTGCAGGATCAGCGCGCCCTGGCCCATATAGCTGAGCGTGCAGGCGGGGAACACCAGGAAGATCCACCCGACGGAGATCGGCCGGCGGCCGAAGTGACCCATGTCGGCGTACAGGGCCTCTGCACCGGTCACGGACAGCACTATCGCGGCCAGCGCGAAGAAGGCCAGGTCGAAGTGCCCGGCCAGGAACCCGAGCGCATACGTCGGCGAGAGCGCCCGCAGGATCCCGGGCTCGCTCGTGATGCCCCACACGCCGCAGGCTCCGATGACGACGAACCACGTGATCATGACGGGCCCGAACAGCCGCCCGACCGCCGCGGTACCAAACTTCTGCGCGGCGAACAGGATCACGATGATCACCGCGGTGACCGGGACGATCCAGCCCTCGAACTCAGGGTTGATGATCTTGAGGCCCTCCACCGCGGAGAGCACGGAGATCGCCGGCGTGATCATGCTGTCGCCGAGGAACAGCGCGGCCCCGAACAGCCCGAGGCCCGCCAGCGTCATGGTCACCCGGGTCCGCCCGGTCGCCGCCCACCGGCGCAGGAGGGTGATCAGGGCCATGATCCCGCCCTCGCCGTCGTTGTCCACGCGCATCGCGAGAAGCACGTAGGTGACGGTGACGATGAGCATCACCGACCAGAAGATCAGCGAGACGACGCCGTAGACGTTCTCCGTGGTGGCCGGAACCGGGTGCGGGTCGGCGGGGTTGAAGATCGTCTGGATGGTGTAGATCGGGCTGGTCCCGATGTCGCCGAAGACGACACCGAGCGCGCCGACGACGACAGCGAGGCGTAGTACATCTGCGGGCCGCGACACAGCAGTGGTCGCCCGACGAACGATAGTCACCAGAGGAACCTACGGGCGGACCGGGCCGGTCCGCCCGGCGTTGACGGTTTCTTAACGCCCCCGCTACCAGGCCGGCCTCCACCGGTCTCTTGAACCGGACGGGGTAGACCTCCTCGAACGCGTCCCGCCCGTCAGGAACGGACGAGCCGCGCTATCGCGTCCGAGGCTTCCTTGACCTTGGCGTCCGCCTCGGGCCCGCCCATCCGGGCGGCGTCCACCACGCAGTGCTTGAGGTGGTCGTCGAGCAGGCCGAGCGCGACGCTCTCCAGCGCCTTCGTCAGGGCGGACACCTGGGTGAGGATGTCGATGCAGTACTGCTCCTCGTCGACCATCCGGTGGATCCCGCGTGCCTGGCCCTCGATGCGCTTGAGCCGCGCGAGGTACCTGTCCTTGTCGGTGATGTAGCCGTGGGCGGTGGGCTCGTCACCCTCTCCGACCATGTCGGGGTCGGCAGGGGATCCTGATTCCGTCATGGGTCCCATGATCTCACCTCCATCTGGTCAAGCGCCCTGGTGGGGCGGGCGAAATGGCGGTTCCGCGGCGCACCGCACGGGATGCGCCGCGGAACCGTGGCCGCCGTTCGGTCAGGCGGCCGTCACGTACTTGGCGGGGTCTGCGTCGAACGGGGCCTCGCACGCCGCGCAGCAGAACCAGTACCGCTGGCCCTCGTAGTCACGGAACAGGCCCTTCGCCTCGGCGTCGGCCTTGACGACCGCGCTGCCGCGCATCACCGGGCACTCCGCGAGCTCCTCGGCCGGCGGGCCGAGCAGGTTGGTGCCGTGGTGGCTCATCGCTGCCGAGTCTCCGTGGCCGCCGCAGTGGCCGCCTTCGGCCTGCGTGTGATCGTCGTGCGAGTGGTCGTGTCCCATGTGCGGGGTCCTTTCGTCGGTGATGGGTGGAACGAGCGCAGGCGGAGGCTGTTGCCGACGACGAAGACGCTGGAGAACGCCATCGCCGCGCCGGCGAGCATGGGGTTGAGCAGCCCGAGGGCGGCCAGCGGGATCGCCGCGACGTTGTACCCGAAGGCCCAGAACAGGTTCACCTTGATCGTGCCGAGGGTCCGGCGGGAGAGCCGGATGGCGTCAGCCGCCGAGGTGAGGTCGCCGCGCACCAGCGTGATGTCCGCCGCCTCGATCGCCGCGTCGGTGCCGGTGCCCATCGCGAGGCCCAGGTCGGCCTGCGCGAGGGCGGGGGCGTCGTTCACGCCGTCGCCAACCATCGCGACGACCTTGCCCT
The DNA here is from genome assembly GCF_040639635.1 of Promicromonospora sp. NPDC023805. Classification (NCBI taxonomy): domain Bacteria; kingdom Bacillati; phylum Actinomycetota; class Actinomycetes; order Micrococcales; family Promicromonosporaceae; genus Promicromonospora; species Promicromonospora sp. NPDC023805. Next base: position 59,449 of record NZ_JBFAAH010000031.1, read on the forward strand.
CGGCCTGCAGCCGGGCCACCACGTCGGCCTTGTCCTGCGGCAGCACCTCGGCGATGACGTCCGTGATGCCCACAGCGGCCGCCACCTGCTCGGCCACCGCACGGTTGTCGCCGGTGAGGAGCACCGGCGTGAGTCCGAGCGCGACGAGCTGTGCGACGGCGGCCGCGCTGGTCGGCTTGATCTGGTCGGCGACCACAAGGATTCCGCGGGCCTGACCGTCCCAGCCGACCGCGACGACGGTCTTACCTTCACCCTCTACTTGAGCCTTAGCCTCGGCCAGGTCCGACGGCAGGTACAGCGACCAGTCGGCGAGCAGGGCCTCGCGGCCGACGACCACCGCGTGCCCGTCGACGACGCCCTGCACGCCCAGGCCCTGGACGCTCTCGAACGACTCCGGCGCGGGCAGGTCGCCGACCTCCTGGGTCGCGCCCTTCGCGACCGCCTGCGCGACCGGGTGCTCGGAGGCGTCCTCCAGGGCGCCGGCCAGGCGGAGCAGCTCGGCGCGGCTGGTGCCGGCGGCCGGGACGACGTCGAGGAGCGTCATCCGGCCGGTCGTCACGGTGCCCGTCTTGTCGAGCACCACCGTGTCGACCTTGCGCGTGGACTCCAGGACCTCCGGACCCTTGATCAGGATGCCGAGTTGCGCCCCGCGCCCGGTCCCGACGAGCAGTGCGGTAGGAGTCGCGAGACCGAGCGCGCAGGGGCAGGCGATGATCAGCACCGCGACGGCGGCGGTCAGCGCCGCGGTGGCGGGAAACCCGCCGCCCAGCCAGACGCCGAGGGTGGCGACGGCGATCGCGATGACCACCGGGACGAAGATCCCCGAGACCCGGTCGGCGAGCCGCTGGACGTCGGCCTTGCCGGACTGCGCGTCCTCGACGAGCCGCGCGATGCGCGCGAGCTGCGTGCCCGCGCCCACCTGCGTGGCACGGACCACGAGCCGGCCGCCCGCGTTCACCGTCGCTCCGGCGACCGTGTCGCCGATCCCCACCTCGACGGGCACGGACTCGCCGGTCAGCATCGAGGCGTCGACGGCGGACGATCCGGCGACCACCACGCCGTCGGTGGCGATCTTCTCCCCCGGCCGGACGACGAACTCGTCGCCCACGGCCAGGTCCCCGACCGGGATGCGGGTCTCGGTGCCGCCGCGCAGCACGGCGACCTCCTTCGCGCCCAGCTCGAGCAGAGCGCGCAGCGCCGCACCGGCCTGCCGCTTGGACCGCTTCTCGAAGTAGCGCCCGGCGAGCACGAACATGGTGACGCCCGCGGCGACCTCGAGGTAGATGTTGGCCGCGCCGTCGGACGGCGCGATGGTCAGCTCGAAGCCGTGCGTCATCCCCGGCTCCCCCGCGGTGCCGAGGAACAGCGCGTACAGCGACCAGAGGAAGGCGGACAGCACACCGAGCGAGACGAGCGTGTCCATGGTCGCCGCGCCGTGCCGCAGGTTGGTCCACGCGGCCTTGTGGAACGGCCACGCCCCCCACAGGATCACCGGAGCCGCGAGCGCCAGCGACGCCCACTGCCAGGAGGTGAACTGCCAGGCCGGGACCATGGCGAGCACGATCACCGGGACGGCGAGCGCCACGGACGCGATGAGCCGGTTCCGTAGCGACAGCAGCTCCAGGTCCCGTGCTCCGACGGCGTCGCCGCCGTGCTCCGGGGCGTCCTTCGGCGCCGGGAGGGCTGCCGTGTAGCCAGTCTTCTCGACCTCGGCGACGATGGCGCCGAGGTCGTACCCGGCGGGGGCAGTGACCTTGGCCTTCTCCGTCGCGTAGTTGACGGTGGCGCTCACCCCGTCGAGGCGGTTGAGCTTCTTCTCGATCCGCATGGCGCAGGACGCGCAGGTCATGCCGCCGATGTCGAGGTCGACCGTCGTTTGCGTGCCGTCTGACATGGTGCTCCTCTCAGTGATCGTGGCCGGACCCGCCGTGCCCGGCGGCGGGTTCTTCGGCGGGTTCCTCGGTGGGCTCAGCGGCGGGTTCCTCAGCAGCCGGCGCCGCCCCCGCGTCGAGGACGAACTCCGCCGTGCGCACCTTCCCGCCGACCTGGAAGTCGAGGTACAGCAGGTACCGGCCGGGGGTGGGCGCCTCGGTCATGAACTCGACGTCGGGGCCCGACGTCGATCCGGGCGCCGGCTCGTCGCCCTCCGGGTGCACGTGCAGGTAGGCCAGGTCGCCGCCGCGCAGCGCGACCAGGTGCCCGTAGGCGCCGAAGTACGGCTCCAGCGTGGTGACCGGCTCGCCGTCCTTCGTCACGGTCGCGGTGAGGACGGAGCTGCCGTTCGCGCTCAGGTCGCCCGTGAGGGTTGCGGTGTACCCGTCGACGGTGTCGCTCGCGGTGACCTCCGTGGCGGGTTCGGGTGAGAAGGGCCCCGCGACGTCCACCGTGCGGCTGAGCGTCAGGTTCTCGCCGGTCGACCCGGGGACGAAGTCGGTGAACACGCGGTAGGTGCCCGCCTCGTCCCAGGTCCACGGGATGGACCAGACGCCGTCCGCCGACATCGTCGGGTGGACGTGCCGGAACTGCGATCCGTCCGCGCGCACCACTATGAGGTGCAGCTTCTTGTCGTGCGCGGTCTCGAAGTCGGTGACCGCCACGCCGTCCGCCGCGGTGATCAAGAACGAGAGGGTGCCCGCCTCACCGACCTCGCCGGGTGCGCTCACCGGGCTCAGGAGCAGGCCGTCCTGCTCGAGGGCGAGCCCGTGGGCCGACGTCGTCGCGCCGGCCGTCCCGCTCGTGTCCATGGTCTCCTCCATGGCCCCCGGCTCCTCGTGCTTCTCGCCCTGCGCCGCCGCGGACCATGTCCCGACGGCGCTCTGTGGGACCACTGCACCCGCGACGGCGAAGGCGGCGACGAAGAGCACCGCCAGGCCTGCTCCGTAGGCGCCGAGCCGCTGGGGGGCGTTCATGAGGCGTGCTCCGCCTCGTACCCGGCCTCGTTCTCGCTGGTCGCCACTGTCGTTTCCTTCCGCTCGACGCCGCTACCCCTAGGGGGTAACCGTATGCGGCCAACCATATACCCCCCAGGCGTATTCCGGTCAAGGCGCTCCCGTCGGAGCGGCCCGCACCCGCCGGTACAGCCCGCGCTACGCTCGGGACGTGGCCGAGACCGTCTCGAGGGACGACGTCGTCGCGTTCCGCCTGGGTGCCCACCACCTCGTCGAACGCCAGGAGGCACGTGCCCTGCTCGACGTCGCCGGCCGGTGCGCCGTCCAGAACAGCCCGCCCGGCTCGGCGCTGCAGGCCTTGCACGCCCGGGTACGCGACGTGACGCCTGACCTGGTGGACCGGGCAGTCGCCGAGCAGAAGAGCCTGCTGCAGACCTGGTCCATGCGCGGCGCGCCGTACTGGTTCCCCACCTCCGACGCCGCCGTCTTCACCACCGGAGTGCTGCCGACCACCGAGAGCGCGCGACGGCACCTCGTCCTGGGCGTCGAGCAGGCGCTGGACACGCTCGGCCTGAGCCTTTCCGAGGCGGTCGAGCTGACCCGCGCCGAGCTCCGCGGCGTCCTGTCCGGGCGCCGGCTCGCGATCAACGAGCTGGGCGCGGAGCTCGCCCAGCGGATCGCAGGCGCCCTTCCTGCCGCACGCCGCAAGTCCTGGCGGAGCGAGGGCCCGTACGCGGCGAACCAGCCGCTCGGAGAGGGCGTCGTGCACTTCTGCCTGCGCATCCTCACCCTCGAGGGCGTCCTCTGCTTCGCACCGCGCGCCGGGAACAAGGCCCCGTTCGTCCTCGTCGACGAGTGGCTCGGCCACCCGCTCCCCGGGACCGGCCGTGCGGCCGACCCGGAGGCCGCCCGCGCCGAGCTGCTGCACCGGTACCTACGGTGCTACGGGCCGAGCACCCGCAAGGACTTCGCCGCGTGGCTGGGCGTCTCGACCGGTGACGTTGACCCGTGGTGGCGCCTGGTCGAGGACTACCTGACAGAGGTGGACCTCGGTGGCCCGGCATGGCTCCGCACGGAGGACCTCGACACACTGCGGTCGGCACGGATGCCCAGCGGCGTGCGCCTGCTCCCGCCCCGGGACCCGTACACCCAGCTGCGCGACCGCGAGACGATAGTGGACAAGAAATACCACCGCGACGTGTGGAAGCCGGTCGGCGACCCGGGCACGCTCCTGGTCGACGGCGAGATCGCCGGGACCTGGCGGCCGTGCAAGAACGGCCGCAGGCTGACCCTTGCCGTCACGACGTTCCGGCCCCTGCCTGCGGGCAAGAAGAAGGTGCTCCGGGACGAGGCCGAGCAGCTGGCACCGTTGCGCGGCGCGTCATCGGTCGCCGTCGAGCTCGAGGACCGCTGAGCTCCGTCACTCCTGCTGCTCCTGATCACCGCGGCCGGCAACATGCGCGCCACGGGCCGCGCCAAGGAATGGGTGGAGCAGCGCGCGACGTCGTACTGACCGCCCCGGCTTTCACCCACCGTCTTTCGGGGACAGGCCCCGGTCGCCTCGATAGACTCCCTCCGCTCCGCCGGCGTCGTGATCGGGCGGGCGTTCCGGGGTGGGAAAGACCGAGTGGAGGACGCATGAGCCTGGTCTCGCGCGTGTACGAGAATCGCCGTTCTGCTGTGTCGGTCGGTGCGGTGGCCCTCTTCGCGGCGGGGCTGGTCGGCTTCGCGCTCCTCTACGAGGGTGAGGCGACGGCCGACGTCGAGCTGAACGACTCCGGCGTCTGGGTGACCCAGACCGCTGAGGGCAAGCTCGGGCGGTTCAACTACGAGGCGAGGGCCCTCGACGGCGTCCTGCTCGCGAACGCGGCGAGCTTCGACGTCGAGCAGGACGAGCAGCGGGTGCTCCTGGACAGCACTGCCAGCTCGTCCGCGAGCGCCGTGAACCCGGCCCAGCTGGTGCTGAACGGGGTCATGAAGTTCCCGGCGGGCTCGCAGGTCGCCACCGGTGGTGCGACCACCGCGGTCTACGACAAGAAGACCGGTCGGACGTGGGTGCTCCCGTTCGACTCGGCCTCGTTCGACGAGAAGCGGCTCAAGCCGACGGTCAAGGTCGGCCGGGCCGGGCACCTCACGGTGAGCAAGGACGGCACGGTCTTCCTCGCCGTCCCCGCCGACTCCCAGCTGTACACGATCGCGACCAGCAAGCACGGCGTGGCGCGGACCGTCGAGGAGTCCCCGCTGCCCCTGGCGGCCGACGCCGAGGTGCAGGTCTCCGCCGTCGGCGAGGAGCCGGTGGTGCTGGACCAGTCGACCGGGAACCTGGTGCTGCCGGCCGGCGATCTGGTCGAGGTGGAGGACGGTGCGCAGGGGATGCTGCAGCAGCCGTCCGAGGGCGGCGACGTCGTTGTCGTCGCGACCACCAAGGGCCTGGTCAGCCAGCCGCTGGAGGGCGGGAAGGCGACGAGCCTCGACCTTGACGGCGTGGCGTCCAGCACGCCTGCGGCTCCCGTGCAGCTCAACGGGTGCACCTACGGCGCATGGAGCTCGGGCCAGGTCGTCCGGGACTGCGCGGACAACGACCACGACTTCGACGACGTGCTCGAGGGCATGGATCCCTCTTCCAGGCTGGTCTATCGCGTCAACCGCGACGTCATCGTGCTGAACGACGCCATGAGCGGCGTCCTGTGGATGGCCACGGACCAGTTCGAGAAGGTGGACGACTGGAAGCTCAAGCAGCCCACCAACGCCAAGGGCAAGAAGAGCGATACGGAGGAGTCCACGCCTGAGCTCGTCGACAACTTCGTGGCCGAACGCGACAAGCCGAACCGCCGGCCCGAGCCGAAGGACGACAGCCTGGGGGTGCGGCCCGGCCGCACCACCGTGCTGAACGTGCTGGGCAACGACGTGGACAAGGACGGCGACGTGCTCACCGCGTCGGTCATCGGGACGCCGAAGGGCGACATCGGGGTGGACCGGGTGCTCGACGGCGCGGCCCTCCAGGCCGACGTGCCCCCCGACGCCACCGGGACCACGACGTTCAGGTACGAGGTGAATGACGGCCGCGAGAACGGCACGGCGGAGGCCTCGGTGAGCGTGCGAGTGGTGCCGCTGGAGGAGAACAACCCGCCGGAGCAGCCAGGCGACCCGGTGCTCGTGGTGGGTCAGGAGAAGACGGCGAGCATCAAGGTGCTGCCGTACTTCAAGGACCCCGACGGCGACGACCTGTTCCTGTCGAACGCCAGCACGACGGATCCCCTGGACGAGGTGCGGTTCCGTCCGGACGGCACCATCGAGTTCCGTGACGGCGGGGCCGGCCTCGGCCGCAAGATCGTCGACGTGGTGGTGTCGGACTCGATGGGCACGCCGGTCGAGGGCAAGCTGCTCGTGGACGTCGTGGCGCGCAACGTGCCACCCGTCGCGGTGCAGGACCACGTGACCGTGCAGACCGGCGAGCCGATCACCGTGCACCCGCTGAAGAACGACCATGACGCCAACGAGGACCAGCTGCGGCTCACCCGCGTCGAGGGCCCCGAGCCGGCGACGATCGTCCAGAACCAGACGACGGGCACCTTCAGGTTCAAGAGCGACAAGGCCGGCTCGTACGACGTGCTGTACCAGATCTCGGACGGGCCGAACGGGAGGCTCGGCCTGGCGCGAGTGGACGTGGTGGATCCGCCGAAGGAGGCGGGCCCGCCGGTGGTCGTGTCGGACCAGGTGCTGCTGCCGACCGGAGGCACTGCCCTCGTGGACGTGCTCGCCAACGACACCGACCCCTCGGGCGGCGTGCTCGTGGTCCAGGGCGTCGACGTGCCGTCCGACGCCCCGGTGAGCGTCTCGGTGCTGAACCACCAGATCCTCAAGGTGTCCGAGCTCAAGCGCCTCGACGAGCCGGCGCTCGTGACGTACACGGTCGCCAACGGTGCGGGCACGGTCACGGGTCAGGTGCGCGTGGTCCCGATCCCGGCCCCGGACCAGCTGCGGCCCCCGGAGGCGGGTCCAGACGTGGCCACCGTGCACGTCGGCGACGTGGTGACCATCCCGGTGCTGAAGAACGACACCCACCCCGACGGCCTCGCGCTGACGCTCGCCGACGAGCTGCAGGAGTCGCCCCGGGTGCCGGGCGGCGAGGTGTTCGTCTCGGAGGACACCGTGCGGTTCAAGGCAGGGACCAAGGCCGACACGTACTACGCCGTGTACGAGGTGGAGGACGCCAACGGGCAGACCGACTCCGCCCAGCTGACCATCAACGTGGTGGGCGGCCGGGCGAACTCCGCGCCGCAGCTGCCCGACATCACGGCGCGCGTGCTCAGCGGCGGCATCGTGCGCATCCCGCTCGCGCTGGACGGGACGGACCCCGACGGCGACCACGTGACGCTGAGCTCCATCTCGGGGGCCCCGAGCCAGGGCAAGGCGCGGATAGCCGACGGATTCATCGACTACCAGGCGGCACGGAACTCCAGCGGCCTGGACACCTTCACCTATCAGGTGGTGGACACGCGCGGCGCGCCAGCGGAGGGTGTCGTCCAGGTGGGCATCGCCCCGACCCCGGCCGCCAACCAGAAACCACAGGCGACGGACGACGAGACGACGGTGCGTCCTGGGCGCGCGGTCGCCGTCAGGGCTCTGGAGAACGACTCGGACCCGGACGGCGACCAGATCGGCCTGGTGGGCAAGGGATTCGAGGGAACCGAGGACCTGAAGCCCGAGGCGGTGGACGACCAGGTCGTGGTCACCACGCCGGAGACGGCGCGGGCCTACTCCTTCTACTACGCCGTCCAGGACACCTACGAGGCACGCGCCAGCGGTGCCATCACCCTGAACGTGGACCCGGAGGCACCCTTGCTGCGTCCGATCGCGCACGACGACGTGGTCACCGCCGACAACGTGCAGGGCTCGACCCACGTCACGGTGGACGTGCTGGCCAACGACGTGGACCCGGACGGCGTCGCCGCCGACCTGGAGGTCGCGGTCGACCCGGAGCTCGAAGGCGTGACGGTGACCGACGACGGAGCCATCCGGGTGCAGCTCGCGCAGGACGCCCGCGTCATCACGTACACGGTGACCGACATGGACGACCTGGAGGCCAAGGCGTTCGTGCGGGTCCCGGGCAACCAGATGCGCCCGCACGTCAAGCCGGGCCAGGGCGCCCTGAAGGCCACGAGCGGTGAGCCGCTCACCATCGACATCGCCGAGCACGTGGTGGTCCGCGACGGACGCGAGCCGCTCATCACCGAGGACAAGACGGTCAAGGCCCTGGAGGGCGAGTCCGTGGCCAAGGACGGGGACACGATCGTGTACACCTCGACCGAGGACTACGCGGGTCCGGCGTCGGTCAGCTTCGAGGTGACCGACGGCGAAGGGCCGGACGACCCGGAGGGCCTGACGTCGGTGCTGACGCTGCCGATCGACGTGAAGCCCGCCAAGAACATGCCCCCGACGATCAACGGTGCGCCGGTGCTGCAGGTCGCGGCCGGTGAACAGGCGTCGGTCGACCTGTCACGGTACGTCGATGATCCGGACGATGACCCGCTGACCATCGCCGTCAAGAGCAAGGAGGGCGTCACGGTATCCGTGACCGGCGCGACGGTGACCGGGCACGTCGGCGAGTCGATCTCCAAGGGCACGTTCGTCGCGCTTCCCATGACGCTCTCGGACGGGAAGAACCCGGCGGTACAGACCGAGCTGACCGTCCAGGTGGTGCCATCGCCCCGGCCGCTGGTCAAGACGGCGCCCGACCAGGTGCTGGACGCCCATCAGGGCCGGCGGACGACCATCCCGGTCCTGGCCAACGACACGAACCCCTTCCCGGGCAAGCCGCTGAAGCTGTCCGGTGTGCCGACGGTGGACGTCGGCAACGGCGTCCCGGCGTACAGCGGTGACCAGCTGGTGGTGACACCCACCGCCGACTTCACCGGCACGATGATGGTGCGCTACCGCGTGCAGGACGCCACGAAGGACCCCGACCGCGAGGTCGACGGCATCGCCACGCTGACCGTGCTCGGCAAGCCGGACGCGCCCCGGGCGCCGCGGGTGGAGGAGGTGCGGTCCGAGACGGTGGTGCTGAGCTGGGACCAGCCCGACAACAACGGCGCCGAGATCACCGGCTACACCCTCACGGCGAGCAACGGCCAGAAGCACGCCTGCAAAACCACCACCTGCACGTTCGACGGGCTGAAGAACAACGTGAGGTACACCTTCAGGGTGACAGCCACCAACGAGGTGGACGAGTCCGCCCCGTCGCCCGCCTCGCGCGAGGCGCGACCCGATCAGAAGCCGGACAGGCCCGCGCCGCCCACGCTGAAGTTCGGCGACAGCGAGCTCACGGTCTCCTGGCAGAACCGGTCCTACACCGACCGGTCCCCCATCGACTGCGTGAACCTGGAGATCAGCCCGGCCCCGGCCAACGGCGTGACCCAGAAGACCTGCGACCGGACCAACTCCGTTGTCTGGACCGGTCTGGACAACGGCACCGCGTACACGGTGCGGGTCCAGGCCAAGAACGACGCGCCCGACCCTTCGGAGTGGTCAGGCCCGTCCGCGCCGGAGGTCCCCGCGGCTCCCCCGGCGCGGCCCGCCGCCCCGCAGGCCACCCGCGTCAACCACGCCGACGGCGGCCGGATCACGGTGACCTGGACCGCTCCGGCGAACAACGGTGACGCGGTCAAGGCCTACGACCTCGACGTGTTCCGGGACGGCAAGAAGGTGCGCACCATCACCACGATCAACACGACCGAGCCGGTTGCGGACCTCAGCACCAACTCCAACTACCGGTTCGCCGTCACCGCACGCAACAAGGCCGGCGACTCCCTCGTCAGCCCGCAGTCCAACGAGATAGTGCCCTTCGGCAAGCCGATCATGCCGAACCGCCCCACGGCCGCCCTCGGTGACACCAAGGACAGGCAGGTCGACGTCGACTGGAACGACGTCGAAACCTTCCGCGGCACGGGCGGCCGGTACGAGGTGCAGGCCAACGGCGCGAACGTCAGGGACGCGGGCACGAGGTCGTCGCTCACCTACACCGGCCTCACGAATGGGATCTCCTACACGTTCCAGGCCAGGGCCTGCAACGACTACACCTGCTCGGACTGGTCGGACTCCTCGAACGCGCAGACGCCGTACGGCCTACCGCCCATGCCCACCATCAAGGCCACCGGAGGCGACCGGAGGGTCACCTTCACCTGGGACGCGCGCGGCAAGAACGGCCTCGAGACCAGCGTGGAGGTCACCGAAGCGATCTCGAGCTCGGAGAAGCACGGCACCAAGTGGGCGTCCGCGGGGTACAGCGCCACGAAGAGGGCCTGTGTCACCGTGACGGACACCGCGGGCCAGCGGCGGCAGGCATGTGACGAGGACGCAGCGGACCCGCGGCCCAACCCCAGGGCCTGGGTGACGCGCGGCAGCAAGATCCCCAACCGGACCGACGACTGCACGTCCGGCCAGTGCTGGTACTTCATGGTCAACACGCAGGACTTCGACGCGGGCCGCTACACCGTCGGCTGCCAGGACTACGACGGCTCCTGGGCCTCGTTCCGGACGGTCTCCAACGTGTCGGTCCCCGCGAACGGACGGGTTCAGCTCTCCTGCTACTACGGGGAGACCCAGCGGGTCCGGGTGGTGATCGGCGGCAAGGCCTACGAGGACCGGGCGTGGTAGCGGGCCGGAGGTACGGGCACCGCGCCTACCGCGCGGTGCCCGCCGCCAGCTCCTCCGCGACGCGCGCCGCGTGCCTGGCCTTGACCTGCGCCTTCTCCGCACGGCGGGCCGCCCTGGCGGCCCGCTTCGGGGCGCGGTCCTCGGTCCGGCGCTCGAACAGCGTGTAGATCACGGGCACCACGTACAGCGTGAGCAGGGTCGAGGACACGAGCCCGCCGATCACCACCAGCGCCAGCGGCTGCGAGATGAACGCCCCGCCGCCCGTCAGGCCGAACGCCATGGGTGTCAGCGCGAGGATCGTCGCGGCGGCGGTCATCACGATGGGCCGCAGCCGCTGCCGCGCCCCCTCGTTGACCGCCTCGTCGAGCGGCCGGCCGTCGGCCCGGTACTGGTTGATCAGGTCGATCAGCACTATCGCGTTCGACACCACGATGCCCACCAGCATCAGCACGCCGATCAGGGCCGCGACGTCCAGTGGCGTGCCGGTCAGCAGCAGCGCACCCAGCGCGCCCGTCGCCGCGAACGGCACCGAGACCAGCAGGATCAGGGGCTGCCCGATGCTCCGGAACGTCGCCACCATCACCAGGTAGACGATGAGGATCGCCGCGATCAGCGCCAGGCCGAGGTCCGCGAACGCGTCGGCCTGGTCGGCCGCGAGGCCGCCCACGCTCACCTCGGCGCCGTCCGGCAGGTCGAGGTCCTCGATCTCGGTGGTCAGCGTCCGGGACAGCGCGCCCAGGTCGTCCCCTGAGGGGGTCACGGACACGGTGGCGCTGCGCTCGCCGTCGACCCGCGTGACCGACGCAGGGGCCGAGACCTCCTCGACCGTCACGAGGTCGCTCAGCGGGAGCACGCCCGCCGCCGTCGGCACCTCGGTCTTCTCGATCTCGGCCGCCGTCGCCGGCGGGTCGCCGGCCACCACAACGGAGAGCGAGGTCCCGTCCAGGTCGACCGTCCCGATGCTCGACTCGTTCATCGCGGCGGCCAGCAGCCCGGAGACCGTGGACTCGGTGAGCCCGACCTCCGCCGCGGCGTCCCGGTCCACGGTCACCTGGACGCCGGTCTGCTCGGCGGCCAGGTTGTTCGTCACGTCCGCCACGCCGTCCAGGCCCGTCACGGCGTCCTCGACGGTGCTCGCGGCGTCGGCGAGGCCTTCGGCATCGGGCGCCGTGACCACCAGGTCCACGGTGCTGCCGGCGAACCCGGAGTCGCCGGCGGCCACGGTGACCTCGCCCGTCAGGGCCGCCTCGTCGAGCGCCTCGCTCACGTCGTCCTGCACGGCCTCGCCGTCGGCGTCGTGCTTGAGCGTGAGCGCGAACGACGCACTGCCGGCGCCACCGCCCTGGCCGAACGCTGCGGCCATCCCGTCCCCGGATCCGACGGTGGTCTGCACGGTCTCGACGTCGTCGACGCCGGCGAGGACGTCCTCGACCTCCTTGGCCGCCTCGTCCTGCGCGGCGAGCGACGTGCCGGGCGCGAACTCCTGCGTCACCGAGAGCGTGTCCTCCCCGGCGGCCCCGATGAAGTTGGTCTCCATGCGGGGCACCAGCGCAACCGTGCCCGCCAGCAGCGCCACCGCGACGCCCAGCGTGACGGCCGGGTGGCGCAGCGCGGCGGACAGGGACGGCACGTACGCGCGCTGCCAGGCGCCGCGGCGCTCCTTGAGCTCGGCCGCCTCGCGCATGGCGACGCCGCCGTCGGCCGAGGCCGGGACCTTGATGAACCAGTAGGCCAGCACCGGCACGACCACGAGCGCCACGACCAGTGACGCGCCCATCGCGATCGCCACGGTGACCGCGAACGGCTGGAACAGCTCGCCGGCCATGCCGCCGACCAGGGCGATCGGGGCGAAGACCGCCACCGTGCAGACCGTCGAGGCGGTGATGGCGGCGCCCACCTCGCGGACGGCGGTGACTATCGCGTCCACGCGGTCCTCGCCGTACGAGAGGTGCCGTTTGATGTTCTCGATCACGACTATCGAGTCGTCCACGATGCGCCCGATCGAGATGGTCATCGCCGCGAGCGTCAGGATGTTCAGGGTGTAGCCGGTCAGGTTCATCGCCGCGAACGTCACCGCCAGCGACAGCGGGATCGAGATCGCCGAGACGAGCGTGGCCCGGATCGACGCCAGGAACACCAGGATCACGAGCACCGCGAACAGCAGGCCGAGCCCGCCCTCCGTCGTCAGGCCCTCGATCGACTCCTCGATGAACGGCGCCTGGTCGAACGTGACGGCGGTGCTGACGCCGTCGGCGTCGAGCTCCTCCCGCACGTCGGCGAGCACGTCGTGCACCGCGTGCGACACGTCCACCGTGTTGCCGTCCGGCGTCTTGGTCAGGGCGATGGCCAGCGACGGCTCGCCGTCCAGGCGCGAGAAGGAGGTGGGCGGCACGTCCTGCACGCTCACCTTCGCGACGTCACCCAGGTGCACGACGGCGGGGGTGGGCTCGGCTTCCGGCGCGGCGTCCGGGGCCGGGGGCGCGGCCGCCGCTTCGCCCGCGGTGGGCACGATCGGGAGGCTCTCGAGCTGCTCGACCGACTCAACGGAGGTGCCCACCTGGACGCTGCTCGTCTCGCCGTCCTCTGTCACCTCGCCCACCGGCATGACCGTGCCGTTCTCCTGCAGCAGCGAAGAGAGCTGCGCGGGGGTGAGGCCGGCCGCGGCGAGCTTCTCCTCGTCCGCGTCGATCACCACCTGGCGCTCGGTGGTGCCGGTCACGGTAACGTCGCGGACCTCCGCGATCCCCGACAGCTCGGGCACCAGGACGGACTCGATGGCGTCGGTGAGCTCCTGCTCGGTGCCGTCGCCGGAGACCGCGAGCTGCACCACGGGCAGGTCGTCGAGGGAACCGGCCATGACCTGGGGCTCGACGTCCTCCGGCAGGTCGCGGAGGCCGTCCACCGCTGAGGTGATCTCCTGCTCGATCGCGTCGACGTCGGTGCCGTACTCCAGCTCGACCGTCGTCATGGAGACGCCAGTGGAGACGGTCGAGGTCACGCCCGTGACGCCGTCGATGGTCCGAACCGCCGTCTCGATCGGGTCGGTGACGCGGTCGGCGACGATCTCCGGCGACGTGCCCGGGTCGGCGGCGGTGACCGCCACCATGGGCACGTTCATCGACGGGATGAGTTCCTGCCGGAGCTGCCCCATGCTGAAGATGCCGACGAGGAAGACGGCGATCGTCGCGAGCGCGACGAGCGCGCGGTTCGCGAGCGACATACGGGCAAGACGGAACACACTGCCTCCAGATCTGGGACACGCCGGGCCCACTACCCCTCCGGCGCAGTATTTTGCCTAACGCAAAGGATCCGGCGCGGGTTCCCGCCTCGCAACTCCGTTTCAGCGGGTGCTCAGTCGGGCGTTCCGAGCGGGTGAAGTTGCCGACTACAGTCGCCCCGTGACCGACCAGACCCGCGACCGGCTCGTCGCCGAGCTCGCCGACCTGCACCGCCTGCTGGGCGAGGAGTTCTTCGCCGCGCGGCTGCGTCCCCTGCTGGAGACGGACCTGACCGTGCAGCAGCTGCGGGCGCTGGCACTGGTCCAGATCGACCGTGAGTCGACGCCGCAGCGGCTCGCCGAGGCGCTCGGCGTGTCGGCCGGCACGGTCTCCGGGATCCTGGACCGGCTGACGGCCGCCGGGATGACCGTGCGCACGCAGGACCCGGTCGACGGCCGCGTCCGCCGCGTGACCAGCACCGAGAAGGGGTCCGAGGCGATCCGGCGCCTCGTCGCGCACGACGAGGACCTGCCGCCGGACCTCGTCGCCCTGCTCTCCGTCGACGACCTGCGCGCGCTCGTCCAGGGCACCGGCGCCCTGCTGCGGGCCGCCCAGCAGCTGGCTCGCTAGCTGCATGTCGTGCTCCCTCGTGTTTGACGGTCGTGTGACTGACCGGCTGTGTGACTGACCGGCTGTGGTGACCAGCCAACACCGGACCGGCCGCACCGGGGAGACCCTCTCGGTCGGGGTTCTGCCAGTGCCTGGTTCCGCCGTGTGCGGCGACCTACTGTTGACGGTCGTACCACTGCCTGTGTGCCTGGGCACCTGGGCACGACCGGGAAGGAACCGCGCATGACCGCATGGACCGAGGACGAGCTCTCCCGGATCGGCGGATCCGAGGAGCTGCGCATCGCCTCCTACCGGCCCGACGGCAGCCGCCGCCCGCACGTCACCATCTGGTCGGTGCGGGTCGGCGACCACGTCTACGTCCGCTCCGCGTACGGCCGTGACAACGGCTGGTTCCGGCGCGCGCTGGCCGCGGGCACCGGGCACATCCACGCCGGCGGCGTCGAGAAGGACGTCACCTTCGAGGAACCGGAGGACGACGTCCACGCCGACCTCGACGCCGCGTACCACGCCAAGTACGACCGGTACGGCCAGGGCATCGTTGGCACCGTCACCGGAGAGCATGCCGTCGGCGAGACGCTCCGCCTGCGTCCCCGGGACTGAGCCGAGACTGAGCAGAGCCTGAGCAGAGCCTGTCAGCGCGCCGACCGGACCGGCAGGATCACCGCCGAGGGGTGGTCCGGGTCGTGGTGGACGGCCTGGTCGGCAGGCCGGAGCGTGGTCGCGGACGCGAGGGGTTCCCCGGTCCCGGTGTTGCGGGCGAAGCGGGGGAAGGCGCCGCTGGAGACCTGCACGCGGATGCGGTGACCGCGCTCGAACCGGTGCGCCGTCGGCCACAGGGTCACGGCGGCCGGCGCCAGGTCGTCCGCGCCGGTCAGGCTGACCAGGCCGTCGCACACGTTGAACGACCGGCCGTCGGAGTCGACGTCGCACAGCCGCACGAACACGTCGGCGTGGGCGAGGCTCGACCGGAACCAGACCTCCGCGCTCACCTCGCCGACGACCTCGACGTCCTCCTCGAGCAGGTCGGTCGTGTACGTCAGGACGTCCGGGCGGGCCTCCAGGGCGTCGTTCTCGACGCGGCCGCCGCTGCTGATGCTGATGCCTCCGGCGGCGGGGGTCGGGTCCGCGGGGTCGTACCGGTACTCGTCGGGGGCGGACTCCGTCGGCAGGTCAGCGGCGAGCCCGCCGTCGGCCTGGAGGTGGAACCGCTGCGGCTCGTAGCCCGCTGGGGGCCAGCTCTCGAAGTCCCGCCACTCGTCCTGACCCATCACGAAGAGGCGCACCGGCGCGCGCTCGGCCGGTTCCTCGCCCCGGGCGTACGCCAGGCCGAAGCCGAGCGCCTCGGACGTCGCGGCCACCGGCTCCGTATGTGTCCAGGGGCCCACGGTGAGGCGGGCGGTCCGACCGGCGTCCTGCAGGATCCTGAAGTCGCGCAGCTGACCCGGGAGGAAGACGTCGTACCAGCCGGCGACCGAGCTGACCGGAACGCTCGTGCCGGCGACCCGGTGGGTGTGGTCGAGGCGGTCCCAGTGCGGGTCGTCGGCGTCGTGCGCCAGGACGTCCTGGACGTACTGGGACCGACTGCCGACCGCCGCGACGTCGAACCCGCTCAGCGGCAGGGTGCGGCGCAGCGCACGGGCGGTCTTCTTGTTCTGGGCGTTCATCCGCAGCAGCGCGAGGGGCCGCTCCTGGGCGGCGACCATCGCCCCCCATTCGAGCGGCAGCTCCAGCGACCTGCCGTCGGCGCGCAGGAACTCCCGGGTCAGCGCCGACTCGGTGACCACGGGAATCATCGCCTTGACCTGCGGCGGCAGGCTGTCGGCCACCGCCCACTGCACCATACCCATGTAGCTCGCCCCGAAGAGCACCAACGCCTCGCCGAACCAGGGTTCCTTGACCACCCAGTCCAGCGTGTCCAGGCCGTCCTCACGCTCCTGGCGCAGCGGGTCCATGACGCCGCCCGAGCCGAAGCTGCCGCGGGCGCTCTGGATGAGCACCTGGTAGCCGCGCTCGGCCAGCGGCCGGGCCATGATCGTGCCGAACAGGCCGGAGCGCCCGTACGGGCTGCGGATCAGCGCAGTGGGCAGGCCGTCGCCCCCGTCCCGCGGTGCCCAGCGGTCGGCCAGCAGGTCGACGCCGTCCCGCATCGGGACGCGCAGGTTTCTCTCGACCCGGAGTCGCCGGGTCTGCGGCTCCGGAAGCTTCTGCTGGCGTTGCAGCACATGGCTCATCAGGCTCATCGGCCGGACTCCTTGGTGGACGTTGCGATCTGGCCCAGTGCTGCGGTGAAGATGGCGTCCGCCGATCATAGACAGGACACCGCCATCCAGGCCGTCACCGCCGTCGCCTCACAACGGACGCCGACGTATGGTGAGGTCCGTGCCGGACAACCCTGCTGCCCCCGAGCCGTTCGTCTCACGGACGGCCCCCGAGGCGATCGAAGACCTCCGTGCGCGGCTGCGGGCGACCCGCTGGCCCGACGCCCCCGAGGACGCCGGATGGTCCCTCGGCACCGACCTCGACTACCTCCGCGAGCTGGTCGTGTACTGGGCGGACGGGTTCGACTGGCCGGCGCAGGAGGCCGCGCTCGCCCGGCTCCCCCGGTTCCGCACTCGGGTCGGCGGGCACGGGATCCACTTCGTCCACGCCCGCGCCGTCGCCCCGACCGGTCCGGTGCTTCCCCTGGTCCTCTGCCACGGCTGGCCGGACTCGTTCTGGCGGTACTCCAAGGTCGTCTCGCTCCTGACCGACCCGGGCGCGCACGGCGCCGACCCGGCCGACGCGTTCGACGTCGTCGTCCCCGACATGCCCGGTTTCGGGTACTCGGACCGGCCGACCGGGCCGCCACTGAGCTCCGTCGCCGTCGCCGGGCTGTGGGCCGAGCTCATGCGGACGCTCGGCTACGAGCGGTTCGGCGCCGCGGGCGGGGACATGGGCAGCCACGTGAGCCGATATCTCGCACTCGACCACCCGGACCGGGTCGCCGCCGTGCACCGCACGGACGGCGGCCTGCCCGTCTTCGCCGGCGACCCCGCAACGCTCACCGCCGCGGAGCGGGCATGGTTCGCCGAGGCCGCGACGTGGAGCGCGACCGAGGGCGCCTACGGCGCGATCCACCGCACCAAGCCCCAGACCGTCGCCGCGGCGCTCAACGACTCCCCAGCCGGCCTGGCCGCCTGGATCGTCGAGAAGCTTCATGCGTGGAGCGACGGCGGCGTCGAGCACAGCTACACCCGGGACGAGATCCTCACCAACATCACCATCTACTGGCTCACGGGCACCATCGGGTCGTCCATGCGGATGTACAACGCCAACTCGACCATCCCCGCCGAGCAGCTCACCCGCCGGGTCGAGGTGCCGTCCGGGTTCTCGGTGTTCCGCGGCGACGTCGTCCGCCCGCCGCGGGCCTGGCTCGAGCGCACCGCCAACGCGGTCCGCGTGACGGAACCCGATCGGGGCGGGCACTTCGCGGCGTTCGAGGAGCCCGAGCTCTATGCGCAGGAGCTGCGCGACTTCTTCCGCCCGTACCGCGGGAGCGGCGCGAGCTGAGGTCGGCACTCTCGCACGAAGTCGGCAGTTGGCATCGAGATCGGTCCAGCGCTGGACCGATCTAGGGATCGGCAGAGCTGGTGGCCGAGCTGAAGGGCCTCGGGCTGCGGCTGTACGGGCTGACGAACTGGCAG
>NZ_JBFAAH010000032.1:0-63100 GCF_040639635.1 Promicromonospora sp. NPDC023805
CCGCCGAGCACGAAGCCCTACACGCCGTGGCCGACCCGGTCCCGGCAAGCCTGGAAACCAGTTAACCCGCTCTCCATCAAACCCGGGGCTTGACAAGCAATGGGGCACGCACCCGCGATCGTACGCAGCGCCGCAGACGAGACCACCGGCACCATCGACCAGGCCGGGGCCTTGTCGGTACTGCGTTCCCTGGTCCCGGATGTCGACACTACGTTGTCGTCGCTGGCCGCACAGATCGCCACCGCCGAGGCCAGCGCACCGGGCCCAGTGGTCCTGCGTGTGTTGCACGGCACCGGGCCGGTTCTGTCCCGGTGCGAGGCGTGGACTCTCCAGAACGGCCACTGGATCAAGCATTCGCCGATCCCGTCCGGCGTCGGCACCACCATGCGCGCCATCGAGGCCGCCACACTGGAAGCTGGCCTGCCCTACCCGCGCGGAGACGAAGGCCGCCGCCGCGCGCGATGGCGCAGCGTCACCGGTAACGGCCCGGCCGGGTTCGAACTTCCCCTGAGCGGCCTGTAACGCTCGTCACTGAATCTTGCGGCAGGGCGGCGAGCAAAGCCCCCATTCTCAGCAGGAGGTACACGCAACTGGCTGGATGACAGCGGCTCGCGGACGACCACGCGGACTAGCGCGACGCCTGGGAGAAGCAACTCCTGAACCAGCTGATCCACGGCGACATCCCCAAGCCTGATCTGTTCGTGCACGGCGACCAGGTTCGCCTGTCAACTGGGCGTGGTCCTGGACCGGCCCGCCCTGGATCGACGCTGCAGTCCTGGCTGCTCGACTGATCGGCGACGGACATGACCCCAGCCGAGGGTGAGCGGCTTGTGTCCAAGGCATGGAAGCTATCGACGCCGCCCCTCTGCTACGGCGCTACGTCAAGCGACCCTCTCCCATGCCGCGCGGGCCTGGCGGCCAAGCGCTACCCACGCACCGCAGGCGTCGGCATGTGACACGTCGGGTACCGAGGGGGATCAAACGATCCCGTGCGGGCAGCGGACCGCGGCCGAACTAGGGATTCTCTGATTGATTGGCGACCGCTTGGCGAAATTGACAAATTAGGTGATCGATATAGTTACGGCGATAGTGTGCGAAACGCCGTTTCGAGCACAGGAATCCGCAATAAAACTGGCCAACCAACCAACTCGTTCAAGAGTCCAGCCGCGAAACGCGCCATGGATCCTGGCTGCACTCTGAGGCGGGCCGCCCCAGAAATGGTCAGGAGCCACAACTGGGAAATGAGTTGTGGCCGTCTCTGCAACGGATGGCTCTAGCAATATCGGCGCGGCAAACTTCATCAAGTCGTCAGCTAGATACTGTGCAAATGTTTGAGGCAGCGGAATCCCCGAACAAATCTCTATCGTCGCCGGCACCGAACTGAGCCCGGCGGAATCGCTCGCGGAGGCCCAGGCCAAGGTTTCAACGCTCGGCGCGAGTCCAATTTCGTGCTGGCGACCAACTCGGACGAGCTGTGTGGGCAGTACGAACTGAACTACTTTCGGATGGAAGGTGCCTTGGCTCAACACAACGTCATCGACGCAGCGAAGAAGCGCCTGGGTGGGGAGTGCGCTGCCAACGGAGAGGGGGCGGATTCCAACCTGGAACCAGAAAGCAGGACCGGGCGAGGAACCCCCATTCACAACTGGCTCGGAACCCGCGTCGTGAAGCGCCCAAAGCCCCGGGGACCCGACATGCTCTTCGGTGCCGTCACTCCTTTGGATTACGCGACGCGTGTCGAGCCACCCCATGGCATCTGAACGCTTGTGGAAGAGGGAATAGGAGTCCTCCTCGCTCACGTCTCCCGCACTTCTTTTGAAATCGCCAAATAGCGCCACCAACAGTGGCCTAGAGACTTGCGAGCCATCGCTGGTGGCGCTACTTGGTGATGCCATTTCGCTGGTCAAACCAACCCGATCGTTCGGACCATTTTAGTACACAGTGCAGGGAACCTCATCCTGCTTGCGCGGCACTTCCGTCGTGTCGACTTCCCAGTCAACATCAACGGTCACATGTGACCGCCACGAAACGGTGGCAAGAGTATCGCAGTCCTCGTGCGCCGTCACCCGGTTCGAACTGCCACCGCCAGGCCTCAGCTGCGTGTTGGGCGAGCAGTCCTTCTGCTCCCAGTAATGCTCAGTCCCACTGTCGTTCTCGTAGTACTCGTACAGACAGACCATAACGTGCGCCGTGTCACCATCACAGTTGCCCCGCTTCCACCATCCGTGCGCCTGAACTGCTGGCCCGGTAGACCAGGTCGAGACATGCGGAAGGTCGACCCCTGAGACGGGCGTGCAGCCGACCGCAGCCGCTGCGAATCTCGACTTTCCGGGATCCGACGAGGCAGCCATCTGTAGAGGGTTGCCGTTCTCGTCAACCTGGAGAGGGGTGCCGTCCTCGTCGACGTAGATCGCTTCAGCAGCGTCCTCCGCCGTCGCGACGGCAGGCGCGGCCTCTTCGAACCCAGCCAGCTTGTCATCTGCACCGAAAGCGGCCGAGTGCCCCGCGACCGTGAAACCGGCCGCAAGCGCTACCGATCCCACGATTGCCATGAACCTATGCTTCATCAGTCTCTTTCCCCCACTAGTGACATCCACCTGGACCCCCTGCGGGCCGTCGATCAGGATTTCACCCCTGACCGTCACGTGCAAGCAAATTGCGCCGTCAGTGGCGAGGGTCCAGGTACAGGTACAGGGGGGAGAGAGCCAGCGCAACGCGCGATAGGTCTGCTGGACCTGTCCGCATGCACCGTCCTCGGGAAGTTACGAGAGCGAGCACGCCGAAGCCGTGTCGGGTAAGCGAACCCAACGGCACAAGGTCGACCCGTGCGCCGGCGCGCTTGGCGTCCGCGCGGATCTAACGACTCCTGATGCTCAGTGGGCCGCCCTAGTCAGGTCTAGCGACTGGCAGCGTACGACCACATCCGACTGGACGTGGCCAATCATCCGAACGGGGGAGTCGGTGCCTGGCTCGGGCGGGAGTGGAACGGTTCTGCACTGTTGGCGCTGTCCAGGTTTCGCACCAGGGCTTGGACGGAACGGGCGTGGTCGCGTTGAATGAGTGTGGTGGGTGGTCCGCCGAGCAGGCTGTCTCCGGTCACTTCGTAGAGGTCGCGGTACGCGGCCACGGCGGCGACGCCGTCAAGCCATTCACGTTCGGCCGGTTCGTGGGGACGACGTGGTAGATGTCGGGTCCAGGGTTCGCGGTCACGTAGGGCCCGTATGGCACGGGCGCTAGCGCGGTCTTCGATGAGTTCGGCGCGCCTGTCGAGGGCTTCGCGAACGTCCGGTGGGAATTGTCCCTGGGCTTGTGGGACCAGTCCGGCGATCCGGCCCCGTCCATTGTTGCTTCGGGTGGCGGCATGGGTGAGGCGGTCGTGCAGGACGGCGGCGATGTCGTCGGCGTCGTACAGGCTCCGGGCGGCGGCGATCCGGGGCAGGAGGCGGTAGACGTCGTGGCCGTCTGCTTCGACTCGGCGGAGTTCGGCGCACAGTGGCCCGAACGCGTCCGACTCCACGACCTGTGCGATGTCGCGTCGGGTGAAGCCTTCTCCGGCCAGGGTGTGTGCGACCAGTTGAGTCCAGCGTGGGCGTTGGGCGTAGGTGGCGATGGTGCCGTACTCGGCCGCGAGCTGTGCGATGGAACCCCAGCGCTGCTCCTCGTCATGCTGCGTCTGGTGTGCGGAGGATTCGGCGCCGACCCGGTGCAGGATGCCCGCCAGCACGGTACGGGCCGCGTCGAGGTCCGGCAGGTCCGGGTCGATGTTCGCGCCGATGGCGTGCTCATGGTTCTGATTCCGGTCGGGCTGGTCGACGGGCACGAACACGGTATTCGTCGCGCGACCTCGGGTGAGGGCGACGTACAGGTTCTCCCGGCTCATGCTCGGGCTCGCGACCGTGTACGCGGTGTCGACGGTCAAGCCCTGGGCACGGTGTGCGGTGATCGCATAGCCGAGGTCGACGTGCTCGGCCACGTAGGCGGCGGGCAGGCGGACCATCTGACCGCGGAGTTGCTGGCGGTCGGCGTTCCGGGCATCGGTGTGCGCGTTGGGATCGATGCGCTGAGCAGTGACCGACCCGTCGTGGTGGACATCGGTGATCTGCCAGCGGTCGCCGTTGCGGACCCATCCGGCGTGCCCGTGGCGCAGGGTACGGTCGTTGCGCCGGGTGAGGATGAGGTCTCCGGCTGAGGCGCGGGTCTGCCCGGCCAGGTGCACCGTCTGGCCGTCGGAGATGCGTCCGGTCAGGACGCGTTCGGCGCGGGCGCGGCGGTTGAGTTCGTTCATCGTGGCGGTGTCCGGCACGACCAGCACCGACGACCGCCCCGTCTCGGTGTCGGCCTTCCACGCCCTGTAGGCGGCGTCGGTCATGTCCTCGGTGGTGCCCGCTTGGATGCGGTCGTGGTCCTGGTAGGTGGCAAGGATGGCTGCGTCACCGTCGCGGAGCCGGAGTGTGGCGCGCTTCTCCCAGTCGGCGTGGAAGCGGTGCACCTCGATCAGCGTCGGGACGTCACCCGTCATCCGGGCGCGCTCGCCAGTCAGGAGTGTCAGGGCGCCGCCAGTCTCGACGGCAGGCAGCTGGGCGGGGTCACCGACCAGGAGCACCTTCGCGCCGGCCTCGACGGCCGTGTGGGTCAGGCGGTCCAAGGTGTGCGTGCCGGCGAGGGATGCCTCGTCCACGATGACCAGTTGCCCTGGCTCGAACCGGGCCCGCCCGTGCTGGTGGCGGGTGAGCCACATCTCCGTGTTCTCACACTCGATCCCGAGCTCGGTGCCCAAGACGTCAGCGGCAGCCGCGGAGGGCGCCAGACCGACGACGGCCCCCGGGCCATGCTGCCCTTCCCACAGGATGCGTAGCGCACGCAGTGTGGTCGTCTTCCCGGTCCCGGCCGGACCCACCAGCAGGTCTAGGCGTCGCCCCGAACTGGCCACGGCGTGGACAGTGTCGGCCTGCGACGCGTCCAGCGCACCGTCTCGCACACCTTGGTTCAGGATGGCCCCCAGCCGCTCGGCGCCCAGGCGTGGCGCTGTGCGGTCGTCCATGAGCCCGAGAAGACGTTCCTCGGCGTCCAGGACGGCTTGGGAGGTAAACACGGTCGAGTGCTTGGGCCGCAGAGTGCTGGACCCGTCCGCGCGTTGCATGCCCAGGGGTGTGGGTGCGAGTTCGGGTGGGGTCAGAGTGACCGAGCCGCCTTCGGCTTGGGCGACGATCCGGGCTACGACCTGGACGCGGTCCTCGTGAGTGGCCATGCGCCAGTGCATGGTCTGGCGTTCGGCTTCGGCCCAGAGGTTCCAGTGCTTCCACGTGGCCCGCTTGTCCCCCACCACGCCCAGCACGACTGAGGCTGCCATGTCCACCACGTCCTGGGGGACATCACCGGCCGTGAACACCTGCCCTGGGTTCGCCAGGGCAGCGGACAGCAGCCCCTGCGCCCACTCGGTCGGGTCCTGCCCCAGAATGCGCCCGGCTCGCACACGCCACTGCGCCGAGAGGTCGGCCAGGGACTCGATGGTCTTGGGCGGGCGGGTCTCCAGGGTGGCCTGTTCCCGCAGCCGGTTGATCGTGCCCGGCGACGGGGTACGCCCGTGCTTCTCGCGGTATTCGTCGATGAGTTGGTCGGCGCAGTGCTCGATCTCGGCCGACCGGTTGGAGAACTCTTCGATCAGCTCGTCACTGACACCGACGATCTCCATCCGCGGGCTGCGGTCCTTTCCCCGGACCCGTCGCTCCCACTTCACGCCCAGGGCGCCGGTCAGGCGGTCGGCCAGGACGGCGTTGTAGTGCTCGCTGAACGCGACGTTCGCGTTGAACAACGCCCTCGAGTCCAGCGTGCGCCACTTGCCATCGACCAGGGCCCGGACCTTGTTCGCGATCACCAGGTGCGTGTGCAGCTGCGGGTCGTGCGCGCGCGAGTCCCAGTGGTCGTACGCGGTGGCGATCACCCCGGAGACGTCCACCTGCATGATCGACCCGTCCCCGGCATCGGTACCCATCCTCGTCGCGGCGATATGGCCCTCGATGAACTTGATCGTCTCGGCCATCGCCGCCCGGTGCGCACCCAGGATGATCGCCTGCGTGTTCCGGCCCGAGAGGCCCCACAGCACCGAGACCGACTTCGCTGGGGAGAACGTCAGATCGAACCCAGCGACCGCTGTCCGCTTTCCGGCCAGCGTCTCGTCCCGCACGATCGTGTCCACCGCGGCCTTCCGGTCTTCCGGGCTCAGCGCCGGGTCCAGGGCGGCGGCACGGTTCTCGATCCGCTCACGCAGCGGCGCGATCTTCGGGTAGGCCCTGCCCAACGGCTCGGTCGTGACCGGGTCCCGGCCCGCTTCCAGGAGCCGCTGGAGCTGGGTGGTGGTCACGCGGTCCCCCGGGACCAGTACGTCGCCGCCGAGGTCCGCGACGCCGCTTCCGAGCCAGTACCCGGGTGGGGTGCCCACAGCCGTGTAGTACGCGGTGACCGGGTCCAGGCCGAAGCCGTCGCCAAGGTCCGGGGTGTCGCAGTCGGCGTTGGCCACGGAACCGGTCAGGTACTCGGTGCCGTTGCCGACGCTCATCGGAACGATGCTCACCGCCACGACCGATCACCGTCCCTTGGGGTGTGCGGGCGAGGTGTGCGGGCCGCCGGCCAACGGTGCCGAAACGTACCAACGCCAACGGTTCCGTCGCTCGTCAACTGCCTGAGGTGTGCTGCGTTGCCAGGTGACCAACCCCGCGTACGTCGTCGTCCGCCTGCGACTTGCCAGCCGCATGCCGTAGTTCGTACCGCTGCCGTCGCTCGGTGCACACGCTGCATGTGTCCAGTTCGCTGCAACGTGCCGCTGCTTAGTCACGTAAGCCAGGTAGGAGGGGACAGCGGGGCGGGTCCCCCGGGCGATGACCCACTCCGCTGCGTCGGCGGACGTCACGGGGCGCATCGCCGGGGCGGGCCGGTGCGGGCCGGTGGCGTTGCCGCCAACGACAACGGGGCCCGGACACCGAAGTGTCCGAGCCCCGTTCATCCGCCCGCCCCGAGAGGAGTCAGGCCGCTGTGTGCTTGGCACCAGCCGCCTCCTGCGCAGCCAACCAGGCCATCACCTTCGAGCGCCGGTAGACCACCCGGCGCGGGCCGAGCCGGAACCAGTCCGGGCCCTTCCCGATGTACCGCCACCACCGCAGCGTGTTCTCCGGCACGCCCAGAAGGTCAGAGACCTCCCGCGTGCGCAGCAACGGATCAGTTTCCACGAAGAACCAGCCTCCCTAGTTGTAACTAACTTCGGATTCTAGTGAAACATATTTTCTAGTGGCTGTAAACAAGAATTGCCGGTACCGTTGGAGCGTGGCAGCAGACGAACGAGACGTACACGTCGGGCAGAACCTCACCAAGCATCGAGGCATCCGCAGTCAAAAGGCCCTTGCGGACTGGATGCGCAAGCGTGGCTGGAAGTGGTCCCAGGCCACGGTCTGGTCGATCGAGAAGGGGGAACGTCCGCTCAAGTTTGTCGAGGCCGTCGACCTAGCCGAAGCCCTCGACATACGTATCGAAGACCTCTTGCAGGAGCCCGAGCTGGCGACCGCCACACGCGACGTCTCCGCCCGCACCCGCCAGACCCTTGCCCTGGCCGAGCAGGCCACCGAAGCACTCATCGAGTTCGAACGTGAGCGCCGGAACCTGGACGACGCGATCGACACCGGCGTACGACTTCCGGGCTGGGACCGCATGGCCGACCACAACCAGATCAGCAGCGCCCTGACCTACACCACCGAGGTCATCGCCGACATGGCCCGATCACAGGTCGAGCGGGAGCGCGATCCGCTACTGGCCCGCAAGAGCGATCCCGAGCGCGTCAAGCAGATCATCCTCGAACGCGAACAGGTCTGGTTCATCCCCGACCAGTGGCGCGCCAAACGTGGCCTCCCACTTCGCGAAGACCCCCAAGAACCCCCGGATACCCCACAGGAAGGAACGACCGATGGCGTCGATCAAGAAGAGACCGAACGGTAAGTGGCGCGCCCGCTACCGAGACGAAGCCAAGAAGGAACACTCGCGCCACTTCGATCGCAAGACCGACGCTCAGGACTGGCTGGATGAAGTCACCGCCACGGTTGTGACAGGTACGTACGCCGATCCCAAGCGTGGGGCACTCACGTTCGACCAGTGGTGGGGCGTCTGGTCTGAGCGCCAGGTCTGGGCGACCGGCACCACCGAAGCAGCAACCACCGCGTTCGAGTCGGTCACGTTCGGATCAGTTCGGATGCGGGACATCAGGCCTTCGCATCTAGAGAAGTGGGTCAAGGCGATGTCTCAGCCCACCAAGACCCGGAAGAAGGGCCTGGAGCCGTCCACGATCACGACGCGGTTCAACTACGTCCGAGCAGCCTTCGCGGCTGCCACTCGTGATCGCGTGATCGGGATCGACCCGGCGACGAACGTCAAGCTTCCTCGGCGCAGGCGCGCCGAAGCGGCGATGACGATTCCCGAACCGCTCGGCGTGCGGAAGGCGCTGGAAGTCGCCCCGAAGTACTTCTCGGGGTTCATCGCCGTCTGCGCGTTCGCTGGCCTCCGGCTCGGAGAGGCGGCCGGGCTCCAGGTCAGCGACATCAACTTTCTCGGTCGCACGATCACCATCAACAGGCAGATACAGGGTTCCACCGCAACGACGTCAACGATCGAGCCGCCGAAGTACGGATCGGAGCGGACCATCCACGTGCCGCGCGAGCTGCTGACGATGATCTCCAGCCACATCGAGAAGTTCGTTCCGCGTGGTGACGAGCAGTGGATCTTCTGGAACCCCAACGGAGATCAGCGCGGACTCTGGAACCGCAACAGCGCGTCCCAGGCGTGGCGAACGACGCGCCGTCAGGTGGGGCTGGAGGCCTACACGCTCCACGACCTGCGTCACTTCTACGCGTCGGGCCTGATCGCCGACAACTGCGACGTCGTCACCGTCCAACGGGCTCTGGGTCACTCCAGCCCGACCATCACGCTCGGCACATATGCGCACCTCTGGCCGAGCGCCGAGGACAAGACCCGAGCAGCGGCGACGTCGCTCATGCGAACCGTGCTGTCCGCACAGCCCGCGACCAAGGCCGCGAAGACCTCCTGGCAGACCGAACGGGCGGCCACCGGTATCCCGGCAACCACCCGTTAGCCCGTGCTCATCGTCCGCTCTTGCGGACTGTGTGCGGACTGGCAGTCCAGAACAGGCTGCTGACCTGCATGTTCACCGGTAGTTCGTGAACTGCAGCGCGAAGTCCAAATCCGAGCCCTTCAGCAGGGCCATGACCTCCTGCAGCTGGTCGCGCGACTTGCTGGTCACACGCACCTCGTCACCGGTGATCTGGGTCTTCACACCCTTGGGGCCCTCATCGCGGATGATCTTGGTGACCTTCTTCGCGGACTCCCCCGCCAGCCCCTCCTTGAGGGTGACCTCGAGGCGGTACTCCTTACCCGACGGCTTGGGCTCCCGCTCGCCGACGTCGAGCGCCTTGAGCGAGATGCCGCGCTTGATCAGCTTGATCTCGAAGGCGTCGAGGGCAGCGATCACCCGCTCCGACGAGTTGGCGACGATCACTATGCTCTCGCCGCTCCAGGCGATCGAGGCGCCGACGTTCTTGAAGTCGTACCGCTGCGAGATCTCTTTGCTCGCCTGGTTCAGCGCGTTGTCGACCTCCTGGCGGTCGACCTTGCTGACGATGTCGAACGACGAGTCGGCCATGTGGTGCTCCTTCTATGTCATACCCGGGCGCCCCTGCACGCCCAGTTGGATTCGGCACCACCGTATCCGCAGCCAGGGGGCGCGACGAACGCATCCCGTGGCGGCGAACAGGTGATGTCAGAGCATCCCGGGAGGAGTGCCCCAGTCCGGGCCCGACGTCGGACCGCCGATACCGCCCTGGCCGTAACCGCCCGACGGGCCCCCGGCCATGGCCTCGAGGCGACGGATCCGGTCCGCCATGGGCGGGTGCGTGGCGAACAGGCGGCCGATCCCCGCGCCCCGGAAGGGGTTGGCGATCATCACGTGGGACACGTTGGTGAGCTCTCGGTCCTGCGGCAGCGGCGCACGCTGCGTGCCCTGCTCGAGCTTGGCCAGCGCCGAGGCCAGCGCGAGGGGGTCGCCCGTGAGGCGGGCGCCGTCCTCGTCGGCGTCGTACTCGCGCGTGCGGGAGATCGCCATCTGGATGAGCATCGCGGCGATCGGCGCGAGTATCGCCATCGCCAGTGCCGCGAGCGGGTTGCCGCCCTCGCGGCGGTCGCCGCCGCCGAAGAACAGCAGAAACTGCGCCGCCGCGGTAATGAGGCCCGCCATCGCGGAGGCTACCGACGCCGTGAGGATGTCGCGGTTGTAGACATGCATGAGCTCGTGCCCCAGGACGCCGCGCAGCTCGCGCTCGTTCAGCAGCTGGAGGATGCCCTCCGTGCAGCAGACCGCGGCATTCTTCGGGTCGCGCCCCGTCGCGAACGCGTTGGGCGCCTTGGTGGGCGAGATGTAGAGCCGAGGCATCGGCTGGCGCGCCGCCGTGGACAGCTCGCGCACTATGCGGTGCATCTCCGGCGCCTGCAGCTCAGTGACCGGGTAGGCACGCATCGCGCGGATCGCCAGCTTGTCGGAGTTCCAGTAGCCGTACGCGGTGGTGCCCAGCCCGATGAGCACGAAGATCCACAGCATGCCGCTGGAGCCGCGCCCGAAGAGCGCCCAGAGCCCGAGGATCACGGCCCACATGCCACCGAACAGCGCAGCGGTCTTCAGCCCGTTGTAGTGCTTGTGCATCGCACTCCTTTCCTCCCAGCCGAACGTGCCGCGCCGGGCGGCGGTTCCCACAATGCCGTCGAAGGCGAACCATGGCGAGAACTAGGGCGAGATAGAAGTGGGGCGGAGCGAACCACTTGGTCGCTCCGCCCCAGTTCTGTCTCGCTGCAGTTCTACTACTTCGACAGAGCCCTGGCGATCGTCACCATCTCCTCGCGGGGGACGACCTTGACGCGCTCGCGCCCCTCGGCCTCGCCGAGCGACCGCTCGTGCGCGTCCAGGAGCTCCCAGCCCGCCCACTCGACGTACTCGACGCCCTTGCCGCCGAGGAACTCCAGGATGGCCTCCGGCGCACCCTGGGGCGCGGTCCGGCCGCCGTCCAGGTCGCCGGGCGCCTCGCCGTCGGCCACACCGGTGACATCCTCGACGAGGTGGCGGATGGTCTCCGACGCGTCGGACTTGGTGTGGCCGATGAGGCCCACCGGACCACGCTTGATCCAGCCCGTCGCGTACACGCCGGGAACCTGGTTGCCGTCGATGTCGACGACCCGGCCCTCGCGGTTGGTGATGACGCCCTTGACGTCGTCGTACGGGATCTCCGGCAGGGACGAACCGAAGTAGCCGACGGCGCGGTAGACGGCCTGGACGGGCCAGTCGGTGAACTCGCCCGTGCCCTTGACGGTGCCGTCACCCTGCAGCGCGGTGCGCTCGGTGCGGAACCCGACGACCTTGCCGTTCTCACCCAGCACCTCGGCGGGAGAGTTCAGGAAGTGCAGGTGCAGCCGGCGCGACGCCGTGTTCTGCGCCGGGTCCTTGAGCGTCCAGTCGACCAGGGTCTTGACTACCTGCTTGGTCTGGTTCGACGAGTTGATGGCGGCCTCGGAGCCCTCGTCGAAGTCGAAGTCCTCCGGGTACACGACGATGTCGACGTCGGGCACGTGGCCGAGCTCGCGCAGCTCGAGCGGCGAGAACTTGACCTGGGCCGGGCCACGGCGTGCGAACACGTGCACGTCGGTGACCGGCGAGGACTTCAGGATCTCGTGCACGTTGGCCGGGATCTCGGTCGGCAGCAGGTCGTCCGCGTGCTTCGCCAGGATGCGCGCCACGTCGAGGGCGACGTTGCCGGCGCCGATCACCGCCACCTGCTCCGCCTCCAGCGGCCAGGTGCGCGGCACGTCGGGGTGGCCGTCGTACCAGGACACGAAGTCAGCGGCGCCGTAGGAGCCGTTGAGGTCGATACCCGGGATGTTCAGCTCGGCGTCCTTGATGGAGCCGGTCGAGAAGATGACGGCGTCATAGAACTGGCGCAGGTCCTCGAGCTTCACGTCCACGCCGTAGTCCACGTTGGCGATCAGGCGCACGTCTCCACGGCTCAGCACCTTGTGGAGCGCGACGATGATCTGCTTGATGCGCGGGTGGTCCGGGGCCACGCCGTATCGCACCAGACCGAACGGCGCGGGAAGGCGCTCGAACAGGTCGATGCTCACGTCGAGGTCGGTCTTGGACAGGATGTCGCTCGCGTAGATGCCGGCAGGGCCGGCGCCGACGACGGCGACACGCAGGGGTCGGGTGGTGCTCACGAAAGGGGCGCCTTCCGGTCGAGGTCAGGAGGGGAAGCGAAGGCCGCTCACGATTCTACCGATTGAGTAAGGCGCGCCTCACCCCCGCTCAGGGGGTGGACGTGGTGTTCCTGTGAGGATCGGCACCCAGCAGGGGCTAGCGCCCCTGCTCGCGCTCGCGTGCAACCTTGGCAGCACGACGCCGGAGCTGGGACCTCTCGGCCGCTTCGTCGAGCGCACCGTACCCCGCGAAGCCGAGCGCGATCAGTGCCAGGAGTCCTGCGATCACGGTGACCGGAATGAGGTCCAGTGCCCTGGCGAGCACCGCCACGCCGACAAAGCCGAGGCCGATCCAAAAACTCCACTTGATGACGCGACTCATACGGAACGCTCCAGTGCTGCGAGTAGTCGAGGGATCTGACCGGCCGCGTCGGCAGGGTTGCCACTGATCCGGACCATCGGCAGCACGTGCTGCGACAGCCCGGCGACCGGGTGCCCCAGGTCCACCAGTGCAGACCGAGGAAGCGCAGACCGCTCACGATTCTACCGATTGAGTAAGGCGCCTCACCCCCGCTCAGG
The DNA here is from genome assembly GCF_040639635.1 of Promicromonospora sp. NPDC023805. Lineage (NCBI taxonomy): Bacteria > Bacillati > Actinomycetota > Actinomycetes > Micrococcales > Promicromonosporaceae > Promicromonospora > Promicromonospora sp. NPDC023805. The sequence continues at coordinate 12,868 of NZ_JBFAAH010000032.1, forward strand.
GGGTGGACGCGGCGGTTCCTGTGAGAATCCTCGCGTCAGGGGCTCAGTGCCCCTGCTCGCGCTCGCGAGCGACCTTGGCTGCCCGACGGCGGAGCTCGGCCCTGTCGGTCGCGTTGTCGAGCGCTTCATACCCCGCCATGCTGAGCGCGACCAGGCCCAGAATGCCTGCGATCACCGCCACCGGGATGAGGCTCAGCACGCTGGAGAGTACGGCGACGACGACGAGCCCCAGGCCGATCCAGAGGCTCCACCTGCCGAGGCCGCTCATGCGGGAATCACCTCGGCGGGCAGCGCGCGCAGGCCGCGTGAACCGACCTCTTGCAGCGAGTACGTCACGGGCTCCCGTGCTGGGTCGTGCTCAGTACCGCGCAGCACGTGGACGCCGTGCGGTCCTGCGTAGACGGACACGTTGAGCAGTTCGTCGCTCCCGCGGGCCACGCCCGACACGACGCTCACCGCCACCGCTTCCTTGAGCTGCGGCAGGCTGGCGACGGCCGCCTGGAGGGCCTCAGCCGAGTAGGTCTTCGCGGAAGTCCCCATCAGCGCTGCGCTGGTGGGGTCCAAGAACTTCTCGAACCGCTCCCCCAGCAGAGCCTCGGGGTAGACCGAGAACACGTGATGCCCGTGGCCAGAGATCTCCTCCTCGAGCACGACGGCCTTGTCGTCCTCGTGGTGCACGTAGGCGAAGAGCCAGTCCGTGCCGTTAGAGCTGGTCCGCTCCACCGAGACGATCTCCCGGGCCGAGCGCCGGAGTACGAGGGGACCGGTGATCCCCGGGTGTGCCTTGATCGCGATGACGCCGTTGCCGCTCTCGTCCGTGCCAGCGGGCACGACCAGCTCCCGGGACGCCATCGACCGGAGCGCTACCCGACCCATCAGGGACCGGTCGGCCTCCCCCTGGGCGTCGATCCACGGGGTAGGCACGAGCTGCTCGTGCTCGAGCCCGTCGAGGATGGACACCTCCTCGTCCGTGAGGATCACGATTCCAACGACCTCGCCGTCGCGCGCCTGCGCGAGGGTGACCCGCGCGGCCTCGACGTCGTCCGGTCCGAACTGCATCGCCTTTTGCTCGCTCATCAGAACAAGCCTCCCACAAAGTCACCGACGGCACCGGCAGCATCGCCGACCGCGTCGCCGACGTCGCTGGCCACGTCCTTGACGCCCTCGACAGCGTCGCCAGCGAACTCCTTCACTTCCTTCACGCCGTCAGCCAGATACGGCATCGGGTCGGAGGCGAACGCGGAGATCGCTTCCCGGTTGTCATACACCAGGTTGCCCAGCGCCCAGGCACCGGTGACCAGGCCGGCTCCGACGGCGATACCGATGCCGACGGGGTTGGCGAACGCCGCGACACCCAGGAACATACCGACCGACGCGACGCCGCCGGCTACGCCGATTCCGCCCATCACCCGGTCGACGCCACCGCGCCAGCCGTCGTACTTGGTGTTGATCATCTGGTCGATCCCGCCGACGATGCCGAGAACACCACCGGCGGCCCCGGCGTACCTGCCGACCTGGGTCAGCCCTGGGACGCCGCCAAGGCCGGGCAGAGAGCCCAGCCTGCCCGTGATGCCCATCCCGTCGACGAGCATCCCCTGCCGGATGAAGGGCACTGCGGCGGCCGCAGCGTCACCCGCGGTGTTCAGGGCACGCGTGAGGTTCATCAAGTTGCGGCCGTACTTGAACGCTGCCAGTCCGGCCAGCCCGACGCCCACTCCCTCGACACCGGTCTCGATCAGGTCGAAGATGCTGCCCGGCCGGTTGGAGGCCCCCGCGACCTCGGTGCCGCCAGGACCCGTACCACCAGGACCCGTGCCACCGCTGTACTCGTTCGACGTGGTCTCCTGCGCGTCTGCGTTGGCGCGCACCGTGAGGGCGGCGTCGCTGAGCGCGGCGGCCGCGTCCCGGAGCTTTGTCAGGTGGCTGCCGGTCCACTCCTGCCTGAAGCCGTCCGCGTCGGGACCGCTCCAGCCGTCCTCCTGCGGGGTCGCGGCCTCGACGGCCGTGGCGACCGTATCGAGCGTCTCGCTACCCTCGTCGAACTTGTCGGCAAGGAGACGCAGCGCCTCGATATCGGCGCCGGACATGCTCCCGCTCACGTGGTCCTCCTCGTGTTCCGCCACCGACAGGTTCGGATGGCCGCTCAACCCCTACTGATCAAGGGATGCGGGACCGTGATGGTCCCGCATCCCTTGACGTTGGCTCCCGTGTGTACGGGAACCCTCCTGCTTGGAAGAGCTCGGGCTCGATCAGAGCGCCGACGAAGTGCTCTCCTGGGTGTTGGCGTTGTTGTCCGCCGTGGTGCCGTAGGCCTCGAGCGCCGCGGCGATCTCATTGAGCTTGGCGGCGTGGGTGCCGTCCCACTCCTCCTGGAACTGCGTGGCGTCCTGGCCGTTCCACTGGGTCTGGGACATCTGGCTCGTGATCGTCGTGACGACCTGACGCACGCCATCTGCCTGCGTACGGAGCGTGTTGGCCAGGCTCCGTACTGCCTCTACGTCAAGACCGAAGACGTTGCCACCCTCTGCAACCATGTCATGCTCCTTTTTCTGTGGCTGTCCCCTCGGACAGCCTCCGTTTCTGCGACGTCACGAACTATTTCACGGTCCGTGACGCGGTGGAATGGGGAGTACTCCCCATGCCCCTCGTCACCCCGGTAGGGCGACGTGGATCTTGGTTGCCCGGCCTGCCGTGACGAGGAAGCCGCGGCCCGGCGGGAAGTCCTTGCGACGGATCCGGCCCAGCGGCGTGTTCATGAGCGTCTCGCCGTCGGTGTCCCCTGGCGTGAGGAGCAGGCCGTTGCGGCCGGACTTGAAGGCTCCGGCCAGCGTGAACGCCTTGCTCCAGGTGGACGACTCCGACTCACCGATGACCAGCTGCTCCTTGCGGGTCGCGAGCTTGACGAAGGCCTCCATCGGCTTCTCCGCAGGCGTGCCCGTGAGCTCGGTGTAGTTCTCGATCATCACGGTGAGAGTACCCGGGGCGAGCCGATCGCTCTCGAGGGCCGTCGTGAGGTCCTTGAGCGACTCCACTATGTCCTCCGGGGTCGACGCGGTCACGTCCCACAGGTCCAGCGCGGACAGGCTCGATCGCCGCGACGTCAGGTACACCAGACGGGTGCCGCCGTTCCGCCGCAGCGCGGTCGCCAGCGACACGAACGCCGTCGTGCGTCCGGCCCCGGGCGGGCCGGCCAGCATGAACGGGCCGCGCATGGGCAGGCCGATCGGAGCGATGTCGAGGTCCCGCAGGCCGATGGTGGCCATGTCCCCGGTGCGCTGCGGCAGCTGGTCGAGCGTGAACGAGTCGGGCAGCCGCTCGACGCCGGGCGCCTGGGGCACACCACCGACCGAGCGCATGGTCTGCTCCAGCCGGGCGAGCTCGCGTGACTGCACGGCCGCGTTGGAGTCACCACCGAGCACGGCGATCTGCGCCTCCTGGCCGTACATGATCGCCCGTCCGGGCGCCGACGCCGGCGTCAGGACGTCCTTCGGTGCGTTGAGCATCACGTAGTCGTCCTCCTTCGCCATCCGGTGGATGATCCGCTTCTGCACGGTGGAGGCCAGCGACGGCGGCACGGACACCGCGCGGTCACCGCTCATGACGAGGTGGATGCCGACGGGCCGCCCGTCGGTCGCGAGCTGGGTGAAGGTCCCGAAGACCGAGAAGCCACGCGCGCTGATCGTCTCGTAGGCCTCACGGAACGCTCCGATGCCGTCGACGAGCACGATGATCCGGGGCTCGTCGGGCTTGTTCGCGAGGCGCCGGTACTCGTCGATGGTCGACGCGCGCACGGCGGCGTAGCGGTCGGCGCGCTGGTCGAGCGTGTCGCGCAGCCTGCGCAGCAGGCGGGTCACCCGCTCCTCGTCGTCGCCGGCGATGATCGCGCCGACATGGGGCAGGTTCTCCAGCATCTGCAGACCGCCCGAACCGCAGTCGATCCCGTAGACCTGCACGGGGCCACCCCGGTGCGTCAGGCCCGCGGACACCGCGATGGTGCGCATCGTCGTGCTCTTGCCCGTGCCGCCGGTGCCGTAGATCGCGAGGTTGCCGTCGGTGTCGGGCTCGTAGTGCACGGTCGGCTGGGTCTGCTGCGGCGGGTTGTCCAGCACGCCGAGGACGAGCTGTGAGTCGGTGCGCCGGTTGGGCAGCAGCGCCAGGTCGTACGTGGCCGCGAGCTCCTCCAGCCACGGCTTGCGCGGCGCAGGCACGCCCGCCTCGCTCGCCGCGCGGCGGATCGTCGAGACCACCCGGGCGATGTCGTTGGGGCCCGGGTCCTGCTCGTCGACGACCTCGGGCGCGGGCAGCTCCCAGCGTCGTCCGGTGCCGAAGTCCATCTCCTCGACGTCGAGCGAGGACCGCTCCGGCTCGCCGGTCGTCCACCCACCGGCATAACCGGTCTGGAACGTGGTGAGGCGGCCGGGGCCGGTCTTCGCGGCGCCACGGCCGGGGATCGACGGCGAGAAGTGCGCCGCCATGTCGTCGCCGAGCACGTCCTTGGAGTCGTGCTCGTCGGCCATGCGCAGCGCGATACGCAGGTTGGTGTTCGCGCGCAGGCTGTCCTTGATCACGCCGGCGGGGCGCTGCGTCGCGAGGATCAGGTGCAGACCGAGCGACCGGCCACGCTGGGCGACGTCGATCACGCCGTCCACGAACTCCGGGACCTCGCCGACCAGCGCGGCGAACTCGTCGACCACGATGATCAGGCTCGGCGGCGCCTCGGGGTCACCGGTGCGCTCCAGTGACGCGAGGTCCTTGGCCTTCTTCCGGTTCAGCAGGTGCTCGCGGTAGTGCAGCTCGGCCCGGAGCGAGGACAGCGCGCGCCGCACGAGGTGCGGCGACAGGTCGGTCACCAGACCGACCGTGTGCGGCAGGTGGACACAGTCCGCGAACGCGGCGCCACCCTTGTAGTCCACGAACAGGAAGGTGACCCGGTCGGGGCTGTGCGCAGCGGCCATGCCGAGCACCCAGGACTGCAGGAACTCCGACTTTCCGGCACCCGTGGTACCGCCGACCAGCGCGTGCGGACCCTGCGTGCGCAGGTCCAGGTGGAACGGCTCCACGCCGTCGTGCCCGATGAGGGCGCGCAGGTTGGTGGGTGTCTTGCGGCGCACCGGCGGGGACCCGTCGCGCGGGGTGAGCGAGAGGTTCTCCTTCCACCGCTCGACCACGCCGTTCGAGTCGCTGCCGAGCTCGATGCCCGCGAGCGCCAGGTAGGAGACTGCGCGGGGCAGGTCGGACTCGTCGTCGGTGGGCGCGCCGACGTCGACCACCGGGGACAGGATCCTGGCCACCTCACGTGCGGTGTGCAGGTCGGCGACGTCGCAGCGCACGGGGTAGGCCAGCTGGCCGTAGTGCACCTCGCCGGTCATGGCGCCGTTCTCCTGGGCGGTGGAGTCCAGCAGCACGAAGGTGCGGCAGGCGGCGGGAAGCTGCTCGACGGTGGGCGCGATCCACACCACGTGCACGCTCGCCGCGGCACCGTGCTCGACGAGGCGCACCAGCCGGGAGCGCTCCACCGGCGCGTCGTCCTCCACGAGCACGACGACGGACGGCAGCACGGCCTTGGGCGGCTCGTCCGTGCGGTCCTTGTCCCCGTCCCGCTCCCCCACCAGGGGTGCCGGGCCGTCGAGGCTGACCCCCCGCGCCTCGACGAGCTCCTCGAGCCGCGTCAGCAGGGAGACGCAGGAGGCGGGATCGTCGGCCAGGTGGTCGGACGCCCCGAGGGGGCTGTGGGGTGAGCCGGTGTGGGGCAGCCACTCCAGCCACTCCCAGTCCTGGCGCGACCGGGCAGAGGTGAGCGCGGTGACGACCATCTCGGCGGGCGAGTGGAGCGCGACCAGCTGGAGCAGGACCGACCGACCGACGGGCTCCACGACACCGCTGGGTCCTGCGATGCCGACGTTGCCGCCGAACCGGAACCCGGCACCCATGGGGACGTCATGGATGGTCGCGCACCGGTCCTGGAGCTGCAGCACCTTCTCCCAGTGCTCGGGGATCGCGTCGTTCTCGCGTGGTTCGTCGAACCCGGTGCGCGCGGGCCCCGACCCGAGGCCGAACCGCACGGTGAGGAACGCTTTGTGCTCCGGGCGGTGCGTCCACATGAGCCCGCCGAGGCGGCGGACGGCGTCGAGCGACTCCGCGAGCGACGGCGCCTCCGCGAGCCGGACCGCTCGTTCGACGGCGTGCGTGCGGTCGATGCGCTCCGCCGTGGCGGCCACCTGCTCGTCGAACTGCTCGGACGCCTTCTCGAACTCCTTGCGCGCGTTGACCTTCCGGTCGAAGTACATCCCGATCATCATCACCGGGCTCATGAACATGAACATGAGCGAGATCGGATTGCGGGTGAACGAGAACATGACCGCGCCCATCGCCATCGGCGCGAGCATCATGAGCCACGGGAGGCGCTGCGGCTGCGGCGGCCGCGGCGGCTTGGGCGCCTTGATCTTGACCTCGCCGAAGCGGGTGACCACGCGCGGGGACCGGTTGAACTCGACCACGGGGCTGGTCGGGGCCATGCTCGTGGAGCGGTGCAGGGCCACGACGGACAGCGTGGTCTCACCGATCGTCACGGTGTCCGACGACGTCAGCACGGCGCGCGTCATCCGCTTGCCGCCCATGACGAGGCCGTTCGCGGAGGCGAGGTCGTGCACCTCGATGGCCTCTCCGACGACTATGCGGGCGTGCCGCTTGGAGACCTGCCCGTCCTGGAGACGGATGTCCATGCCCCGGTCGCGACCGATGTACGACGTGCCGACCGGCAGCGGGAACTCGCGTCCCGCGTCCGGCCCGTCCATGACGCGGAGCTGCGCCACCGCCGTACCGCGGTCCTGTCCGGGGTTCACGAACTGCTCGGAGACCCGGACTATCGACACCACGGAGCCCGACCGCAGGCCCGCCTGGACCAGGTCGTTCGACGGGGTCAGCACCCGGCCGCTCGTGAAGCTGGTCGAGCCGTCCCCGACGACCTGCAGGGTGAGGTTCTCGGGTGCGGCAGCACCGCCCCGGGTGGGGTCGCCGGAGAAGAGGGCCTCTGCCACGTCCCGCACGGTGGCGGTGGCGTCGGCGGTGACCGCGACGTTCACCGCGGACTCGTCGGGTCTGTTCAACGTCAGCTTGATGCGCACGTCAGGCGTCGTCCTTCAGGTCAAGGAGGGGTAGATCTGCGGGGGTGACAAGGCGGGAGGCGACCGCGTACTCCACGAGCCGCGCGCGGCGGTTGGTGGCGAGCAGCCCGGGGCCACCACGTAGCCCCTTCACGCCGATCCGGTCGAGCTTCTCGCAGACGTTGTCGAGCTTGCGATTGAAGCGTGTGGTGGCCCAGCCCAGGCGGCGAGCCGCGTCCGCGCTGGACGGGATCTCGCTCAAACCGGTGCCCTCGCGCCGCAGCATGGGCTCCGCGAGCACCACGATGAGCTGTTTCTGGCTGGTGGTGAAGCTGATGGCGCCGATGGTCGTGGCGCCGCTGTCGGGGTCCTCCGAGCGGACCTCGTGGTACGGGGCGTCCGTGAGCTGGGCAGTGATCTCGTAGGTGGTCGGCCCGGCCGTGAAGACGATGGAGGTGGTGGGAAACACCAGCGGCAGTCGGTGCCCGGGTGGCAGCCAGGACTGCACGCCACCGCCCGAGTCGCACACGGTCGCCGAGATCAGCGACCCCACGTTGGAGAGCCACCAGATCTTGTCCTCGTGCGTCACCCGTAGGAAGCGCCGGTGGAGGTAGGGGTTGTCGTCGATCGCGAGCTCACCCTCGCGGCCGATGTCGAAGCCGTTCTCCGCCTGCGCAGGATCGAACCACTCGCCGCAGAACTCCAGCATGAGCTCGCCCACGTCTCCCCCTCTCCTCCTCGTTGGTCGGCCGACCGGTCAGTCGGCCGGTCGGCCGGAATTCGTTCAGCCTGCTGGGGCGCAGGCCTTCACGGGATTCGACGGCTTTCCAGCACGGTCGACGAACACCTCGATGCACGTCTGCTCGCCCTCGGCGAGCGGGACGGTCGCGGAGGTGCCCGTCTCGACGGGCTGGAGCGGGTTCGTCTCCGTGACCGACAGCACGCGAAACCCGTACTTGTCGCCCTCGACGAGGTCCTTCGGCGCCTTCCAGGTGAAGACTGCCTCGTCGCCGACGACCTTGCCCTTCAGGTCCTGGACCGGGGGCACGTAGCCGAACAGGGGATCCGGCGGCGGGTCGCCGCCGGTCGCGACGGTCGCCGTGTCTTCCGGGTCAGGCTCGTCGACGGTGCCGTTCAGGACCATCCAGCCGACGACGACCGCTACGACCAGGACCACCGCGCCGACGGCCAGCCAGATCATCCCCGAGCGCGACGGCGGATCCTCCGGCTCGGCCTCCGGCTCCTGGGTCGCCTGCGCCTCGGGCAGCCTGGTGCGGTGGACCGTCTCCTCGACGGGCGGGGCCTCCCAACCGGGAGTGGCCACGGGCACGTCGAAGGCCGCGGGGACGGTCGTCCGCCGGCTCGCCGTGCCGCCCTGCTGCGGACCCCACCCGGAGGTCTCGCGCGCGGGCGGCGCGAAGGTGCCCGACGCCGTGCGCACGCCACCGACCGACGGCGTCGCCGGTTCGGGCCGCTGTCCGGGGTCGATGGCCGTGACGTTCTTCAGCCGCGTACCGTCGTCGTCCCCCTCCTCCTCGGCGACCGCACCGGTCTCGTCAAGGAGGTCAATGGGCGTCATGTCGCGGGCCAGGCCCACCTGGACCTGCTGCAGCGCCCGCGCGAACGCGAGCACCGACGGGTAGCGCGAGGAGGCCTGCTTCGCCATCGCGATGCGCAGCACCTGCTCCAGCGACGGCGGCACGTCGTTGCGCCCGATCGGGGGCAACGGTGCCTGCTCGACGCGCGCGACAAGGTCCGCCGACGTGTTGGACCCGCCGGGCACCTCGAACGGCGTGCGACCCGCCAGCAGCGTGTAGCAGGTGGCGGCCAGGGCCCACACGTCCGTCGTCGTCCCGGCGACCGGCGGGTCGCCGAACGACTCCGGCGGCGACCACGGGATCGACATGCCCTCGGCGACCGAGGCCTGCTCGAAGGTGGAGGAGATGCCGAAGTCGGTGAGCACCGGGTGCCCGAACTGCGTCACCAGGATGTTGGCCGGCTTCAGGTCACGGTGCAGGATCCCGAGCCGGTGCGCGGTCTCGACCGCGCCGGCGATCTGGATGGTGGTGCGCAGTGCCTCGGCCAGCGAGAAGCGTTCCGAGCGGTACCGCGCGCCCAGGTTGGGGCGCGAGCAGTACTCCATGGCCAGGTAGGGGCGGCCGTCGTCCGCGACGCTCGCCTCGTACATGGTCACGATCGAGGGGTGGTTGCCCAGGATCGCCATCAGGTCGGCCTCGGAGTCGAACGCCACCCGCTGGGAGTCGCTCGCGTGCTCCTTGAGGAGCACCTTGACGGCGACCAGGCGCTTCGGGCGCTGCTGCTCGTACAGGAACACGTCCGAGAAGCCACCGGAACCGATCAGCTTCTTGTACTCGAACCCCGCGATGTGGGGCGGCGCCGACGGGGCGCGCTTGCTACTCACTTGTCTCCCTCATGATGTGGCACGGCACCAGCTGTATTGCGTGCGGAACCAGTACTGCGTGCGGAACGGTCACCAGATGCCCTCGAACGTCAGGGTGGCGCCGTCGCCGAGGTCCACCACGTCGCCCTCGACCACGATCACCTTCTCGTTCGGGTGCAACCGCCTGGGTGCCTGGCCCGCCCGCAGCAGGGTCGTGCCGTTCGTCGTCGCGAGGTCCGCGACCAGCACGTGCCACTCCTCGAGGGTGATCTCGACGTGCGACCGCGAGATGTCCTGGTCGGGGCTCGCCACCGTGACCAGGCGCGGTGTGCGGTCCGCCGACGCGTTGTTGGTGCGCGGACGGCGCCCGACGACGACCGGGCGGTCCAGCTCGACCACCTGCGGACGTCCGGGTACCTGCTGCACACCGCCCGTCACGATCATCTGACCGAGCGCGGGACGGGACACCAGCTCCGCGTCGCCGTCCAGGTCCGCGCCGCAGGTGCGGCAGCGGTCGGCAGTGGGCGGGTTGGGGTGCCCCTGCGGACACGGCAGACCGAGGATCTGCTGGGCGCCCGGCACGATGGCCGCGGAGAACTTGGGGACCGGGCTCGCGTCCTTGCGGAGCGCGGCGATGTCCACGGACATCATGGTCTCGCCGTCGTGGTCGGTGACCTCAGCAAGGGCCTCCGCCGCGGGCTCCCCCACAGAGGCGGCCCGCTGCGCGGCACCGGGGGTGACGCCCGCGGGCGGCTCCGGCACGAGCACCGGCGGCGTCCATCCGCCGGGCACACCCGAGATCAGCCCGTCGCCAGGATCGACCGGCTCCAGCGCCACGGGTTCGGGTTCGGCGGGGGCGAGCGGCGGGGGCGGGACAGGCGCAGGAGCGGCCTTCTCCTCGTGCTCCTCCTCGTCCTCGCCCTGTCGCACCGCGGCGTCCTCGACCCGGCGCATCACCGTGTCACCGAAGAGGTGGCCGTAGTCGTCGTCACCACCGAACTGCGTGGACTCGTCGACCTCGCCGCGGGCAGCGGCAGGCGCGTCGGGACCAGGGACCACACCGAGCCCGAGCATCGGGACCGACTCCAGCACCGGCGCGGACGCCGTCTCGACGGGCTCGGCAGGCTGGGCCGACGGGCTCGCGGACGAGGGGACGGATCCGGCGCCGATCATCGGGACGTCCAGCGCCCCCGGCACCATGGTCTCGCCGGACACCTGTCGATCGGTGCGGACCGGCGAGCTGCCGGCACGGGTCGAGAAGCCCGGGAACGTGACGGCTCCTGGCTTCTCCTCCGCGGGCGCGACCAGCGCGTCGGGAGCTGCCGGAGCGTCCACGAGCGTGCGACGCAGGGCGCTCGCGCGCACCACCGCCGCCTGCACCGGGTACTCCGTGTCCGCGGGCGGCTCGTCGGTGGTGATCGCGAACGACATCGGGGCGTCCACCACCCGCTCCGACCACGTGACGACGCCCGCACCCGTCACCTCGACGGGCGCGCCGCCGCCCTCGGCGGTCACGACCACCTTCACACCGGTCCCGCGCACGGCGACGTGCGCCGCCGTCACCGGGTCGCTGCCCGAGAGCGAGACCACGGCGAACGGGGGCGTCTCCGCCAGACCGCCCGCTGCGAGCACGCCGAGGGTAGCCGCGACGCCGCCGTCCGCCCTGTCGAGCGCGGTCCAAAGAGCGTCGACGACGTCGGCGGGCGCCGGCCCGGGCAGCACGACTACCGTGCCGTTCCGGACCACTGCCCGCGCGGAACCCTCGCTGTAGTGCACCGTCATGTCAGACCCCCTGGCTTCTTGCTTCGTGCTCTTCCCGCGGCAGGGTGTCCTCGTCGGGCTCTGTCCCCGGCCGTGGTGCTGTCGAGGACCCCAAGGTCTCGTGGTCCACGCCCGTCACGTCGATCACGACCACCGTGATGTTGTCCCGGCCCCCTGCCTGGATCGCGGCGTCCACCAGGAACGCGGCGGCACGCTCCGGATCTGGCTGCTCCAGCAGGATCGTAGTGATCTGGTCGTCCGTCAGCTCACCCGTGAGCCCGTCCGAGCAGACCAGCACCCGGTCGTGCAGCGCCACCGGAATGTACCGGAAGTCCGCTCGCACCCCCTCCTGGGCACCGAGCGCCCGGGTGATCACGTTCCGCCGCGGGTGGCGACGGGCCTCGTCCATGGTGATCGTGCCCGCGTCGACGAGTTCCTGCACCTCGGAGTGGTCGACGCTGACCTGCGCGAGCACACCACCGGACAGCATGTAGGTGCGGGAGTCGCCGACGTTCACGAACAGCCAGTAGGGCACGTCCTCGCGCTCGTCGAGGAGGACGCCGGTGAGCGTGGTCCCCGGGGCGTTGCCCGAGTCGGTCTCGATCGCGCGGATGCGCTTCTGCGCCAGCTCGAGGTACGCCTCGACGAGCGCGGGCTCCACCTGGTCCACCTCGGTGAGCGCGCTGAGGGCGGCCAGCGCCTCGGCGCTCGCCACCTCCCCCGCCTCGTGGCCGCCCATGCCGTCGGCGACGAAGAACACCCGGCCCGTGGCCAGATATCCGTCCTCGTTCAGGGTCCGGCGACGTCCCTGGTGCGAGGCAGCGCCCCAGACCGTCGTCAGCCCCTGATCCTGCTGCGTCATGCCTTCGGCTCGGCGGGGTGCACGACGATCCGGCGGTCACCTACGTGGATGGTCGAACCCATCGGCACGCGCACGCGCGCGCCGGGCTCCGCGACCTGCGGTGAGCGGCCGGGGGCCGAGACGACCGTGCCGTTCGTGGAGCCACGGTCCGTCAGCCAGAGCCCCGCGGGGTCGACACCCATCTCTGCGTGGTTCTTCGACACCGACCTCGTCGGGTCGTCGACCCGCACGAGGATCGTCGGCGAACCGTCGGCGGCCTGCGGGTTACGGCCCACCAGTGCGGGTCCGTCGATCACGTGCCGGGCACCGGACTCGAGCTCCAGGACCACCGTCACGACCGCTGCGGGCACCAGGCTCGGCGCCTGCATCCGGGTGGCCTCCCACGACTCCTCGGCCTGCGCGGGCGCCTGGGCCGCGCCGTCCCCCGGGAAGCTGACCGGGCGGGTGGGGCGGGACTCCGGGTGCTGCTGGGGCGGGAGCTCGTGCCTGGTCGGCGGCGCGACAGGCTGCCGCACCGGCGGTGCGGCAGGCTCCGACGGGGTCGGCCAGGTCTTGGACGGCCAGGCCGGCTCCAGCGGCTGCTGGTGCTGGACCGGCTGGACCGGCTGGACCGGGTGCTGCTGCTGGACCGGGTGCTGCTGCTGGACCGGCTGCTGGTGCTGGACCGGCTGTGGCTGCTGGACCGGCTGTGCGACCGGGGGCGCGCCGGGCGCGCTCCCGGGTATGCCGGTGATGATGCCGCCGCCGGCAGCCGGAGCCACGGGCGCCTGCGGGAACGACCACGGGTCGGGAGCCGCGACGGGCGGCGTCCCCGGATGCTGCGGTGCCGACGGCGCCTGCGAAGGCATCTGCCGGGCGGTCTGCTGAACCGGCGCCGACGGTGTGGCCGTCCGCAGCGCGGGCCTTCCCGGCGCGCGGGGGCCAGGGCCGATCGGGGCGAGCCCCGTGGTCACCGCGATCTTCGGCGCCCGAAGATCGACCACCACGGAGCGCGCGACCTTGTCGTGCCAGCCCTGGACCTTGTCACCCTTGTCCCACAGGGGGGTCAGGTGCACGATGACCGGTCCGGCCACCGGGATCAGCGAGATGACACCGAGCATGAGCACCCGGATCAGCTCGCGGCCGAACCCGAGCGGCCCGCGGTCGTCGGCGGAGAACGTCCGCAGGCCCATCGCGGAGTTGCCGACGGTACGGCCGGTCCGTGACTCCCAGATCCACATGGACAGCATGAACGCGAACGCCACTGCTCCTGCGATCAGGTAGAGCCGCATGAGCTGGGCGAACATCTCGGCCTGCTGCTCCTGGGACAGCACCGCCAGCGGGTCCGGGGTCTCGATGAACAGCAGACCGATCCCCGCGACGATCCCGCCGAGCACACCGGCGATCGCGCCGTCGATCAGCAGAGCCAGGAATCGCTTGCCGACGCGCGCGTAGGGCGCCTCCAGCTGCTGCTGCGGCGCCATGCCCGCGCTCGGGATCTGGGTGGCCGTGTACACCTCTACCTCCGTGGTGATCGGCGGCCGGCTCGTCACGAGCGGCACCCCTCCCGAAGCACTGCCCTGCCGGGCCTGCGCGGCCGCGGCGGCCTGCTGCACCTGCCCGCGGGGAGTCTGCTGCGGCTCCACCACGGGCAGGCCGGTACGGGGGAACGCGCGCCCGCACGCAGCACAGAAGGGCGCGCCCTCCTGCTGACTTACCCCGCACCCGGCGCAGACCACGGCCGTCATCAGTTCTCCTTCGTCGTGCCGGTCGCCCGGGCCACCGCCTGGGCCCGACGTCGTTCGGCGACACGTGTCCAGACGGAGCGTAGCGACAGGGCCGCTCGCACCCGCTGTCGTGTGCCCACGGTGGAGCGTAGCCCGCCGACGAGCTCGTCGACCCCGGCCCAGAACGCCTCGACCTCGGCAGGCGTGGGCTCGTCGATCCCGAACACCGTCGCGTCCGCGCGGTGCGCGAGCATGAGGGTCGACGGAACGGCGTGCGCTCCGGCGATCACGCCGGCGCTCTCCCGCCTGGTCGCCCCACGCGGCAGGGACGTCCCGAGGTCGGTGACGACGTCGACCACCTCGTACCAGCCACCGCTGATCCGGTCTGCGGGCTGCTCGGCGTTGCGCCGCGCGGTCCGACGCCGAGCCTTGTAGGCAAGGATCGCGACGATCGGGCCCGCGATCACCAGGAGCGGGATGCCGACGGCCAGCAGGATCATGCCGAGCAGACCCCAGTCGAAGCCCTCGTTCTCGGCCTCTTCCTTGTCATCGTCCTCGACGCTTCCGGCCTTCGCGTGCTCCGGCTCCTCCGGCGGCTCCGGATCCTGGAGCACCGGGGGCTTGGGCTCCTCCTTGCTCTCCGGCTGGGGCTGCACCTGAGGCTTCTCCTCCGGAACCGCCTCGATCGGCACCCAGCCGTACTCCGTGAACGGCACCTCGACCCAGGCGTGCGCGTCCCTGCCGAGCACGGTCCAGGGCTTGCCCTCCTCGTACTCGCTCTGCTTGTCGGGGTAGAAGCCCATGACCACACGGGCCGGGATGCCTGCCTGCCGCGCCATGAGGGCGAGCGCCACGGCGAACTGCTCGTCGTCGCCCACCATGTCCTCTTCCGCGAGGAGCGTGTTGAGGCGCTCCGCGGAGTGCCCAGGGCGGGACGCGGGCTCGTTCTCGAGCCCGCTGGACAGGGCCCCGTCCGCCTGCAGCCCGTTACGGATCTGGAACAGCTTGGCGGCCGGGTCGGTCTCCGCGCCCGTGAACTGCGTCACCTTGAGCGACAGCTCCTGCGGCAGCTCGCTCGGGTCGAGCGGTGGGAGCTCGAAGTCGAGGTTGATCTTGCTCTTCTTCAGTGTCTCCTCGCTCGGCTCCTCGACCACCCGGGTGTTCAAGGTGTACGAGTCGCCCGGCCGGATACCCGCGGTGGTGATCGCCGTGTGAGTTTCCGAGTTGTAGTAGCTGCCCTCCGTCTGGGCCTCCGCGTTGGCGCCCTTCCAGCTGACGCCCGTGAGGCTGCCCACCTCGGGAACCCAGACACCGCGGTAACCCGTGACCGTGACGTCTATCGACGTGGGCGTGCCCTTCGCCGTGCTGGCGATCTCGTCGCCGACGCGCGTGTAGACGCCGGTCTTGCCGCCGCCGCCGGCGGCGTCGTAGACGACGCCGTCGTACTGGTCGAGCGCGGCCATCGTGATGCGACCGTTCTCGGGAAGCTCACTGATCGTGAACATCTCCTGGTCGCGGACCTCCTTCTTGTAGTACCGGAAGCCGACGAGGGGGCTCGTGTACTCGTGGATGTCGAACGGCGGGACCACCGTCTCGCGGAGCACCGCGCGGTTCTGGCTCGACGTGAGCATCGGCCCGGTGAAGCCGGCGGCGAGGGCCGCGACGGCCAGGATCGTGGCGCCCGTACGAACCCGGTACCAGCGCAGCCTGCGTGTGGCCTCCTGGCTGGACTCCGTGGTGATCGAGTGCGTGCCGACACGTGCCTCCATGACGCGCACCGCGCCCCAGAGGAGAGCCACGATGGTGATCACGAGGCCCTGCACCACGGGCAGCGAGACGTCGACCGTGCCCAGCAGGATCACGCCGACGAGGCCGGCCAGCACCGGGACCACCGCCCACACCGCATGCTTCGCGCGCCAGGCGATGGTGCCGGCGATCAGCGCGACGAGCAGCATGAGCAGGAAGGGGATGACCCCGAGGTCGGGGAACGACTGCATGGGCGCCGCGGTGGTGATGAACCGCTTCCAGCCCTCCACGGAGCCGAGCATCAGCTCACGCAGGGACTCCAGGGACGGGACCACGCCGAGGATCGCGGTGTGCGGCACCGCGAAGGCTGCGCCGAACAGGAAGTAGCCGACCACCGCGAGGGCGGTCACCACTACCGCGGGGAAGCGGCGCCAGGCACCCACCCAGGCCACCGCCAGCCCGACGAAGGCGCCGCCGACGGCGGGCAGCAGGTAGCCGAGCGAGCCCCAGACGGGCCCGAACCCGACGATGACGGCACCGAACATCAGGCTCATCGCCGCCAGGTCGATCAGAGCGAAGCGGGTCAGCGCGCGCGGGCGGTCCGCCTCCTTGCGGCGCGTGGTGCCGCGGCCCGTGCCCGTGCGGAATCCGGAACCGGTGTTGTACGGCGATCGGCCCCGATCGGCGCCTGCGCCGACCGGGGCGTTGCCGCGGGTGTTCTCGTTGCTCATCCGTCGCTCATCTTCTTCAGCGCAAGGGGTAGGTCGGCGAGGCGGCCCAGCGTGAGCACGCCCATCTCGGCGATGGAGTGCCGGCCGAGGGAAGCGCCGGGTACGCACTGGATGGCCATGACCTGCACCCCGGCGGGGACACGTGCGGAGGCCGAGCGCAGCTCGGTGGGCGTCACCATGCTGCCGACGATGAACGCGATCACCGAGAAGTCGGTGGCGGCCATCCCTGCAGAACGGGCGAGGTCCACCAGCTTCGTCTTGCGGGACTCGAGCTCGATGCGGGACAGGTCGTCCATGAGCCGGGTGCGGTGGTCCCCGTGCAGCGTCGCCTCGTTGACGAGCACGGTCACGCCGCGGTCCTCCTTGATGGCCTGCAGGCCCAGGGAGCCGCAGACGCTCACGGCGAGCTCGAACTCGTCCTCGTGCGCGTAGTCCTCGGCGCGCGTGGACAGCAGCACCGCGAGGTGCGAACGCCGGGTCTCCTCGAAGACCCGGACCATGAGCTGGCCGGTGCGCGCCGTCGTCTTCCAGTGGATGTGCCGCCGGTCGTCGCCCGGCACGTAGTCGCGCAGGGCGTGGAAGTTCACGTCCGAGCTCGTGATGTCGTTGGTGACCCGGCCCTCGAGGTCCTTGAGGAAGCCCGTCGAGGAGCCGGTGAGGTTCTTGACACGCGGGTGCACGAAGACTTCCTGCTCGTCCGTCCACGTCATCTCGCGGCGCAGCAGTCCGAGCGGGTCGGCACGCACCGACTTGACCGGACCCACCGTGATCACGCTGCGGCGCCGGGTCGGGATGGTGAAGATCTCCTCGTGCGTGCCGCCGCCCCGCAGGCGCGGCACCGGGAACGCCGCGGTCCCGGTGCCCACCGGCAGCTCCATCACGGAGGGCAGCAAGGAGCGGTTGGACGCGTTGCGCACGTCGAGGCGTCCGACGGCGCGGTCGCCGACCGTCACCCGGGCCTGCGCGAGGTCAAGCACCACGTCGTACTTGAACCTGCCGAGCACGAACACGATCGCACACACGAGCGTCACGCTGAGCAGCACCGCGGCGACCACCAGCTCGAGCCAGTCGAGCGCGAGGCCTGCGATCCAGGCAGCGACGGTCACGAGGGTCACCGCGATCCCGAACGTGCTGAACGTACGGCGGACGGGAGCGACCACTCGCCCCACCGCCGCCGCCCGGGAGCGGGCGGCGGCGGCGACGGTCACCCAGCCACGCCGGCCACGCAGCACCTGGGCGCGGCCGGCCGCGAGCAGTCCGCGCGGACTCTCCTGCCGCTTCCCGTACGCGGGGCCTGGTGAGATGCCGGTCGCACTCATGCCGAGGCCCGCTCCTGCGGTGCCGCGACGTCGGCCATGATCCGGGAGAGCACGGCTTCGGGGCGCGCGCCCGCGAACTCGGCCTCCGGGTCGAGCACGAAGCGGTGGCACCAGACCGGCTGGGCCAGCTCCTTGATGTCGTCGGGCAGCACGTAGTTGCGGCCGTGCGCGGCGGCCCACACCTTGGCGCAGCGCACCAGGGCCAGTGCGCCACGGACGGAGACGCCGACGCGCACCTCGTGCGCGTTGCGCGTCTCCTCGGCGAGGCGGGACACGTACTCGAGCACCGCGGTGTCGGTGTGCACGTTCGCGGCCAGGTCGGCCATCTCCGTGACGGCCTTGGTGGTGATGATGGGCTGCAGCGCGGAGCTGCGGTCCTTCAGCGCGGCACCGGACAGGATCTCGACGGTGGAGGCGTGGTCCGGGTAGCCCACAGAGGTCTTCATGAGGAAGCGGTCGAGCTGTGCCTCGGGCAGACGGTAGGTACCGGCCTGCTCGATCGGGTTCTGGGTGGCGAGCACCATGAACGGGCGGCCGGTTCCGTGCGCGACACCGTCGACGGTGACCCGGCCCTCCTCCATGACCTCCAGGAGGGCGGACTGGGTCTTCGGCGAGGCACGGTTGATCTCGTCCGCCAGGACGATCGAGGCGAAGATCGGACCCGCGTGGAAGTCGAACTTGTGGGTGTTCTGGTCGTAGATCGTCACACCGGTGACGTCCGACGGCAGCAGGTCCGGCGTGAACTGGATGCGGTTGTGCGAGCCCTGCACCGACGCCGCGATCGAGCGGGCGAGCATGGTCTTGCCGGTACCGGGGGCGTCCTCCAGCAGGAGGTGGCCCTCGGCGAGCATGCAGGTCAGTGCCAGACGCACGACCGGTGCCTTACCCAGGACTGCCTGGCCTACGTTGCCGACGAGCCGCTCGAAGGTCTGGGCGAACCAGGCCGCCTGCTCGGGGGTCATCGTGGTCATCTCATGTTCCCTACTGCTCGTTGCTGCTCGTTCGCTGGGTGAAATTGCTGGGTGGAACCGCATCGATCATCGCGTGACCGGCCGCCGTCTGCGCGGCGGCCGGTCAGGCCGGGTGGCCGCCGACGGGGCGGCGGCCGAATGCTATCCGTTCCACCAGTTCGTGACGCCGTACTCCTGGCCGTCGATCAGGACTCGCACTGGTACCCCGGGGTGGCCGAAGAAGCACCTGAGCTGTACCCCGCCGGAGCCGTCCCCGAAGTTGTACGACCTGACGTCGCTGCTGCCCCAGGACCGACCGTGCGTGACGATGTCGTGCCAGCCACTGACCTCGGGCGTGTCTCCCGCCCAGCAGGCCACGTCGTGGTTACCCGGCGTGAAGTCCGTGAAGTTGACGTAGTAGTAGGCGCAGGACGAGTGGCTGCACTGGTTATTGTCGATGCGGCTGCCGTGGGTGACCGTCGCCGTGGGGTTGGGCCTCGGGTCCGACGTCGCTTCAGCACAGGCGCTCGCCGTCTGGTTCGCCTCGTCCGTCACCTCGACGCATGCACGCTCGGTCTGGCTGTAGCCGATTCCGGTCTTCGACTGAGTTCCGTTCGGCGCACGGCTGTCGATCGCGCCCGAGACAACGACCGACTTGATGTTCCGCCCATTGGTGCGCGTTCCGTCCCACGTGAACGTGACCTGCCGGTCACCGCCGTCGGCGCTGATCGTCGGCGTCGGCACCGGGCCGTACGGGACCTCTGCGTTCGACGCGGACGACCAGTCCGAGCACATGTACTGGTTGCAGGCCCGTACCTGGAACGTGTACGACGTTCCGTTGTTCAGGCCCTCGTAGACGTACGACGTGTTGTTGCCGGCACTCGGATTGCCGCCACCGTTCGCCGACACCTCGTACCGATGCGCCGGCCCGCGGAACTGGTCGGCCGGGATCGCACTCCAGGTCACGGTCGCACGATGGTCGGCAGGATTGCTCGCCCGCACGTTGGACGGGATCGACGGCTGGCCGTACGGCACCTCGCTGTTCGACTGCGCGCTGACCGGCGACCGGCCTGCCTTGTTCTGGGCCTGCACGGTGAACGTGTAGGACGACTCCGGGTTCAGGTCCGCGATGTTGATGGGCGACTCCGCCGTCGTGACCGTCCTGACCTTCGAACCATCCTGGTACACGTCGACGTAGTACTTCCTGATCGCGTCGCCGTTGTTGGCCCCAGGGGTCCATCTGACGTCGATCCGTTCGCCGCCCAGGTCATCCGTGCGCTGCGCATCGAGGTTCACCGGAGTATCGGGCTTCCCCGCCGGGGTCTCCGGTGCGGACGGCTCGCTCCAGTCCGACGGGTCCGGGGCCTCGTTCTTGGCCTGCACCCGCACCGTGTAGGCGACTCCGTTCTCCAGGCCCCTCCACACGAGCTGGTTGCCCTGCTGGCAGGTCTTCTGGGTCACGCCGTCGGTCGGGGCCGGGCTGATCTCCAGGTTCACGCACTCGATCGGCGACCGGTCCGAGTACGTCTGGTTCTTCCACGTCACCGTGAGGAACTTGTCGCCGAACTTGAGCGTCGGCGGGCTCGGCTGGTCGGGCTTCTCGTCAGGACGCGCCTCACGGGATGCCGGGGACGGCTCGGACTCGCCCACCTCGTTGGTCGCCGTGACCGTGAACTTGTACTTCACGTTGTTCTTCAGCCCGTCGAACGTGCAGGTGGTCGTGGCGCACTCGTGCTCCTGACCGCCGTCGGTCCGCAGCATGTAGCTCGTGATGTCGGCACCGTTGTTGTTGGGCTGCTCCCAGCTCAGCACCACGGTCTCGGAACGCACCTCCTCCACCCGCGGCGCCCGGGGCGCCTCCGGCTTGCCCAGCACCGTCAGCTTCGCTATGCCGTCGACCTCGCGATCCGGGTCCTGCGTCGCGTCCTGCACCGTGTAGCGCACGACCATCGCTCCGGTGAAGTCCTCGCCGGGCGTCACCACCAGCTGGTTGCCGCTGTACGACGCCTCGCCGGACCCGGTCTCGACCGTCGCGGAACCCACCAGGGTGAGTTCCTTGCCGGGGAACGGGTTCGTGTCGTTGGCGAGCACCGGGATGGTCGTCGCCTCGCCCTGGTGCGCGTCGATCACCACGTCGTCAGTGGTCTGGACGAGATCGCGGGTCGAGCCGACCACCTTCACCGTCAGCTCGCCGCTCACCGGCGGGTTCTTGCCGTCGGACACCGTCATGGGCAGCTGGTGGAACGTGCCCTTCGACACCGACGGGTCGACCATTGCCGACACCGCGGTGCCCGATACCGTCGGGGTGATGCCGTTGTTGCCCTTGACCTGGAAGTCCAGCGGGTCCTTGTCGGGGTCCTTGACGTAGCGGGAGAGGTCTACCGAGCTCTCCTCGCCCTCCGCCACCTCGAGCACCGGCGTACCGGTGATCTTCGGCGGCATGTTCGTCGACGGGGTGACGTCGATGGGCAGGGTGAGGACGGCGGAGAGCCCTTCGGGGTCCTCTGCGTCGACACCGTCGGTCACCTCGAAGCTGACCGACGCCGCACCGGCGTAGTCGGCGGCCGACGTGTAGACGATCGTGTCCTTGTCAGGGGCCTCCGCCTTGCCCTCGATCCCCTTGACCGACTCCCCTTCGGTGATGCGTACCTTGTGGTCCTCGCGCACCACCACGTAGTCCTCGAGCTCGATGGTGAGCGGCTCGCCGCTGGTGGCCTTGAGCGGCTCCAGACCCGGCTTGAGGTGAGGGCGTTCCTGGTCACCCGGGACGCGCACGAACGCCTTGGCCTTGAGACCGTCCATGTCGGTGACCGTGTAGGTGATCACCTGGGTGCTCTCGGTGAGCTCCACCTCGAGCAGACCCTTCTCGGTAACGCGCACGCCCTCCGCAGGCGAGTCGACCGCCACCTCGAGCTCGGCCGCCACACCGTCCGGGTCGACGTCGTTGGCCAGCACGTCGACGGTCACGCTCGAGTCGCCTTGCACGTCGTCCGAGGTCACCACGTCGTCATAGGCGACGGGGCGCAGCAGCGGCGCGTCGCTCTTCACGTTCACCGTGATGGCCCCGCCCGCAGGAGCCTTGAAGCTGTCCTGGATGCCGTAGTAGAAGGAGTGGGAACCCTCCTTGCTCGGCGCGGTGACGACGACGTCGTCCTCCACGACCTTGGGCTTCAGGTCACCTGTGCCCTCGAAGCCCTTGGACACCAGGCCGATCTCGTCGCCGTCCGGGTCGGTGTCGTTCTCGAGCGCGCGGATCGCGACCGTACGGTCCGGCCGCACCATGGTCTCGTCGTCCGCGGCCTGCGGCGGCTGGTTGCTGGCGGGCTTCGGCACGATGCCCACCCGCACCAGACCCTTGCCCACCGCGCCCCGCGTGTCCGTGACCTCGTAGGAGAAGGTGTCCAGCCCGGTGCTCTGCGCGCCGGCGGTGTAGTCGACGAACCCGTCGACGATCCGCGCCGTGCCCTTGCCGGCCGCGGCGGAGATGGCGCTCAGCGTGACGTAGTCGCCGTCGGGGTCGCTGCCGTCCAGCTTCAGTGGAATGCGGGTGGTACCGCCGCTCAGCACGCGCGCCGTGATGTCGGGCAGCTGCGGGGAGGCGTTCTCCGGCTTGTCCAGCACCGTGATGGTGACCTGTGCGGAGTCCTTCTGGCCGTTCACGTCCGACACCTCGTAGACGGCGTGGTACGTACCCGCCTCCTTGCCGGCCTTGAACCGCACGGTGTCCTCCGAGACGAAGGCCTCGCCGGCCGACGCCGGGGGCGATTCCTTCAGCTCGTCGGTGAGCTTCAGCTCCAGCCCGTCGGGGTGTGCGTCGTTCTTCAGCACCGGGATGGTGACCACGTCGCCCGCGTGGACGATCGCGTCGTCAGGTCCTGCCTCCGGTGGCCGGAGCTGCTCGGGAGCCGGGATCGACACGACGCGCACCTGGCCGGTGGTGGTGCCGGTCCCGTTCGCGACGGTGTAGTTGAACGTCACGGGTGCGTTGAGCCGCTTGATCTCCGAGATCTTCAGGATCTGGTGGTTCAGCACCGCGACCTTCACCGGGGCGTTGTCCGGGACGTCCACGCCCTGCACCACGAGCACCCCGCCCGCGGGGTCGGTGTCGTTGGCGAGCACGTCGACGAGCGCCGTGCCGCCGGTCGACAGCAGCACCTGGTCCGTGACCGCCACGGGCCGGCGGTCGTCGTCCGGTGGGTTCTCGACATCGACCCGGACCAGTCCCATCGTCGGCTTGGGGCCGTCGGTGATCTGGTACGTCACGTCGTAGGAGCCGGGCTTGTCACTCACGAAGCGGAAGACGCCCGCCGCGTAGTTGGGCGTGATCGTCGCGCCCTTGGCCTCGGCGACACTCGTCAGGCGCAGCTTGTCGCCGTTCGGGTCGTAGTCGTTCCTGAGCGGCTCCACCGTGACGGGCTCGCCGACGAGCACCTTCACGTGGTCCTGCACCGGAACCGGCGCCACGTTGCTCGCCACGACCTGGATGAGCAGCTTGCCCTGGAACGGCAGGTTGCCCGAGTCCGAGACCGTGATGTCCACGACCTTGCGACCCGTCATGCCGCCACCGTCGCGGAACTCGATGGTGCCGTCCGGGCGGGCCCGCACCTCGTCGAGAGGGTCGGCGGTGGCGGCGCTGGACAGGAACAGGTCGTCGCCGTCGGGGTCCTTGAAGTACGGCAGCACCTTGATGCTCGCCGTGCCTTCCTGACCCACCGTGAGCACGGGCTCACCCATCTGCTGCGGCGGGTTGTTCTCCTCCAGCGGCACCACCTTGACGGCTACCGATGCCGTGGCCGTGCCCTTGCGCCCGTCGTTCACCTCGTACTTGAAGGTAGTGGTCCCTGACGCGTCCGCCGGGACGTTGGCCTGCAGGGCTGCGCCGTCGAGCACGCGGTCGACGCCGACGACGCCGTTCGGCTCGCCCGTGACCGACACCGTCATCACGTCGCCGTCGGGGTCCGCGTCGTTGCCCAGCACGTTGAGCACCGTGGTGCGGCCGGGCCGCACGCCGAACGAGTCCTCCTTGGCCTTGGGCGGCCGGTTCACCTTGTTCCGGTCGGCGACGAAGTTGTCGACCAGCTGCGGTGTGGCCTCCTCGGACTCCGTCTTCTTGCCCTCGCCGTCCTCGGGCATGACGATGTCCCAGTCGTTGACCTTCTCGAACAGGTCGGAGGCCATCCACAGGGTGCCACCCGCGATGTCGTTGAGCACGATGACGTCGCGGTTCACGCGGTAGACCAGGCTCGTGCCGACGGCCACGCCCTGGAGCACCTGGTCGACGTCGTTGTCGGTGCCTGCGCAGTCCCGGATGACCTGGCCGGAGTCCCAGGCACCATAGGTGCACCCCTCGAGCTGCACGGGCGCCGACGGCACACCCCGCGCCGCACGCGTCGTCGCGTCCCCGCCGCCGAGAGGCTGCGTGACGAGGCCGTTCGGGGTAGCCAGCACCACGTTGTCGGTCTTCGCGGACGGCTGCTGGAGCCTGCCCTCGGCGCCGTTCTCCACCTTGACGGTCTCGCCGCCCGGCAGCACGAGGTTTCCGCTCGACTGGTCGAGCACCACCGGCTCGTCGCCGACGGCGGTGACCTCGACCTTGGCGTCGGGCCCCACGGGGAGGCTGGACTCCGTGCTGTCCCCGGGCCCGCCCTGCCCGCCGGTCGGCACCGTGTAGAGCTTGGCGTCAGCCGGCACCGCGAGGAACACGGTGCCTTCCTTGCCGACCGCGAGCCGGCCGCCCTTGCCGACCTTGAGCGTCGGCTTGAGGTCCTCCTTGTCGAACCCGACGGCGCCGTCGAACGGGAGGACCCAGAGCCGGCCCCCGTCCTCGTCGTACACCGCAGTCGTGGCGCCGCCCGAGGCGACCTGCGCGCCGGGCGGCAGCTCCATCGAGCCGTCCAGGACGAGCTGGGCCGGGTTCACGGGGCTGGCGGACGAGTCGCTCGAGCTGTCCAGGAGCACCCGCTGCGCGTCCTGCTCCACGTCAAAGCTCGCCGAGCTGGCCAGCAGGACGCCGTCCAGCGCCTTCGCGTCGTAGTTGAACCGGCCGAGCTGGCCGGACGACGTCTGGGTCACCCAGACACCGGAGTCGTTGAGCTCGACGTCGGCCGTGGCCTCGCCGTCGTAGAGGAGTGCGAAGCCCAGGAGCCCTCCGGCGAAGAGGGTTACCACGCCGATCGAAGCGGCTGACCTGCGGTTCTCGTACACGCGTGAGGCAAAGCTCATGCGTCCTCCTCTTTCATCACTCCAGCGAAGTCTTGTTCGCCCGGTTACCACACAGGCACAACGGAAGCACCCTACCGGGGTGGTGGGTGAATCGTCGTTGATTTTCGGTGGGCAGGACTACCCATGCCACCCGCCCAGATTGTACGAGTCTGTCTGCTACATGTCAGCGATATTGCGCTCTGGTACAAGCCAAGGACCATGCAGTTGCCGCCAGACCAGGCGCGATCCTGGCAGCAACTGCATGGTCACTTTCGGGCTCAGGCGAAACCCCTTGTCAAACCGCCCGGTCCGCCAGTACCTGGGCGAACTGCTCAAGGGACTCCTTGACCGGACCCTCCGGCAGCGGCGCCAGCTCGGTCGAGGCGGCGCGCGCCCACTGGACCGCGAGGTCCCGCGTCTCCGCCAGGACGGCGTGCGCGCGCAGGCGTTCCAGCGCGGCGTTCAGCGCCTCGTCGGACGACAGGTCACCGTCGAGCGTGGCGAGCAGGTCCCGGTCGTCATCCGTGGCGGCGTCCGACGCGACGTGCTGGCGCAGCAGCAGCACGGGCATGGTCGGCACGTGCTCGCGCAGGTCGGTCCCCGGCGTCTTGCCGGAGGTCTCACCGGACGAGGCGACGTCGAGCACGTCGTCGGCGAGCTGGAAGGCGACGCCCACCTTCTCGCCGTACGCGCCAACGGCCTCGATCTGCTCCTTCGGCGCTCCGGCGATCATCGCGCCCAGGCGGGCCGACGCCGACAGCAGCGACGCCGTCTTGTCCGACAGCACCTGGAGGTAGTGAGCCACCTGGTCCTCGCCGTCGTCGGGGCCCATGGTCTCGTGCAGCTGGCCCAGGCACATCCGCTCGAACGTCCTGGACTGCAGGATCACGGCCTCGGGGCCGAGCTCCGCGACACGCGCGGACGCCCGCGCGAACAGCATGTCGCCGACGAGGATCGCCACCGAGTTGCCCCACACCATGTGGGCCGACGGCGCCCCGCGCCGCATGGGCGCGGAGTCCATGACGTCGTCGTGGTACAGCGAGGCGACCTGCGTCAGCTCGACCACCACCGCGGCGTCGACGACGCCGGGCGCGGCGCCGTCACCCAGCTCACCCGTCAGCAGGGTGAGCAGGGGACGGAACCGCTTGCCGCCCGCGTCGATGAGGTGCCGCGAGGCGCCGTCGGCCAGCTTGTCCGCGCTGGCGACGGCCTCGAGGAGCGCGTCGTCGACCCCCGTCAGCCGCTCCGCGAGGCGGGAGGCCAGCTCCGGGTCGGAGATCGGCAGGCCGAGCGCGGTCGGATCGGGCAGGTTCGACGGAGCGGCCGGAGAAGCCGACGCGGAGGTACCCGTCGTCGTCTGGGGCGGCAGCGGTGCGGAGGTCACGGCACGAACTTACTTGCCTGTTCCACCAGAGAGAGAACCGGGGACGGGAAAACGCCAAGAATCACTGTCGCGATCGCGCACACGGCGATGGCCACGGCGGCCGGTCCACGGGACCGGACCACTGTCACCACGACGCGCTGCGCGGTCGTGACCTGGACCTTGGTCAGGGTGGCCGCCGCGGTTCCGCCGGTCACCGCGCTACCGCTGGTCGAGACCTCGGCCTCGCCGGGCTCGGCTCCTGGCGCGGTCTCGACGAGCGCGACCTGCGACTCCGCGGGCTCGTCCTCCGCCCGCTGGAACACCATGACCACCAGGAGCCGCAGGTAGAACGCGACGGCGACCACGGAGGCGAGCACACCGAGGACCGCGAGCCACCACAGGCCGCCCGTCGTGGCACCGGTGAACGCGCCGAACTTGGCGATGAACCCGGCAGTGAGCGGGATGCCCGCCATCGACAGCAGGAAGAGTGCGAAGGCGGCGGTGAGCCACGGGGCCTTGCGGCCCAGCCCTGCCCACTGCGCGATCTCCGTCGCCTCGCCGAGCACCACGCCGTCGTCGCCGACCGGGCCGTTGTCCTCGCCGGACCCCGGCGTGATCCGGCGCTCACGCACCAGCGTGACCACGCCGAACGCGCCGATCGTGGCGATGCCGTAGGCGAGCAGGTAGAAGAGCGTTGACGACTGCACCTGCGAGTTGAAGCCCGCGATGCCCACCAGCAGGAAGCCCGCGTGCGCGATCGACGAGTAGGCCAGCAGGCGCTTGACGTCGGTCTGGACGGACCCGATGACCGTGCCGACGGCCATCGTCAGGACCGCGACCACGACGATCACTATCTGCAGCTGCCGCATGATCTGCGGGTCCACCGCCTGCACGCCGATCGAGATCCGGTACAGCACCTCTACGAGCGCGGCCACTGCCGCCACCTTGGTGCACGCGGCCATGAAGCCGGTGATCGGGGTGGGCGCACCGGTGTAGACGTCGGGCGTCCACGCGTGGAACGGCACTGCGCCGACCTTGAACAGCAGGCCGACCACGACGAGCAGGACGCCGGCGACGAGCAGTACCGTCATCCCCTCCAGCGGCAGGCCGCCCTGCTGCACCTTCTGCGCGATCTCCAGCAGGCGCACCGTGCCGGCGAACCCGTAGATCAGCGCGACGCCGAAGATGAACAGCGCCGAGGCGAACGCGCCAAGCAGGAAGTACTTGGCCGCTGCCTCCTGCGACAGGAGCCGACGCCGGCGCGCCGTCGCGCACAGGACGTACAGCGGGAGCGACAGCACCTCCAGCGCGATGAACATGACTATCAGGTCGTCGGTGGAGGCGAAGAGCATCATGCCGCCCGTCGCGAACAGCAGCAGCGGGTAGATCTCGGTCTGCTCGAGGCCGGAGCGGCGGGCCAGGTCCTCGTACGAGGTGCCGGGCACCGCCGAGGCCGCGGGCGCGAAAGCGTCCTGTCCGGTGGCCGTACGGTCGGCCACCACGAGCACACCCAGGAAGGCCAGCACGGCGATGATGCCCTGCGCGCCGAGCGCGAAGGGTGTGAGGGTCAGGCTGCCCCCGACCACCTGCACGGGCTGCACCACAATCTGCGGCCAGAGGATCGCGATGAACACGAACCCGCCCGCCAGCGCGGCGAGGGTCAGCACTATCTGGGTCACACGGCGGGCCTTTGCAGGCACGAACGCCTCGACGAGCACGCCGACCACGCCCGCGCCCAGCACCACGAGGAGCGGTGCGAGGGCGAGCCAGTCGATCTCGGGTGCCACGAACTCGGTCACTTGTCGCTCCCCATCTGCGTGGCGGCATCCGCCGGTTCGTCGACCGTCGTGAGGGCCACCGACTGCTCGGCCGGCGCGTTCACGTAGGTCAGGGCCAGGCCCGGTACAAGTCCGAGCACCAGCAGTCCGACGACGAGCGGTGCCGCGACGATGCGCTCACGCCTTCCGAGGTCGGGCAGGGCCTCGAGCCCCGCGGCCGGTGCTCCAGTGAAGATCTTCTGGTAGGTCAGCAGCACGTAGACCGCGGCGAGGACCACGCCGGGGATCGCCGCGATCGCCCAGGCCGCCGAGCCGTCCGGAGTCCCGTTGAACGCGCCGATCAGCACCATGATCTCGCTGACGAACGTCGCCAGGCCGGGCAGCGACAGCGTCGCGAGCCCTGCCACCAGGAACGTCCCGGCGAGCACCGGGGTGACCGACCGCAGGCCGCCGTAGTCCGCGATCTTCTGCGACTTCTCCGGGTGCCGGGACACGAGGAACCCGGCCACCAGGAACAGCGCGCCGGTGGCGAGGCCGTGGTTGAGCATCATGAAGCTCGACCCGGCGGTCCCCAGCGGCGTGAAGGTGAAGATGCCCAGGATGATGAAGCCGAAGTGGCTCACCGACGTCCAGCCGACCAGCCGCAGCAGGTCGGTCTGCATGATCGCCATGATCGCGCCGTACAGCACCGAGATCACGGCGAGCGCGATCACGAACGGCGCGGCCCAGCGGGACGCCTCCGGGAACAGCGGGAGGCAGAGGGTCAGCATCCCGAAGGTGCCGACCTTGTCCAGGACACAGATCAGGAGGGTGGACGTGCCAGGGGTGGCGTTCCCCGCGACGTCGGGCAGCCAGCTGTGCACCGGGACCATCGGCGCCTTGATCGCGAAGGCGATGAAGAACCCGACGAACATCAAGCGTTCGGCGGTGGTGCCGAGGTCGACCGCGACGAGCTCGTCCACGAGGAACGCCCGGCTCGGGTCCACGCCGGCGCCGACGCCAAGGAAGTACAGCGCGATGACCGCTGCGAGCATGATGAGCCCGCCGCCCAGGCTGAACATCAGGAACTTGACGGCCGCCTTGCGCCGTCCGGCACCCTGCCCGAACCCGCCGATCAGGAAATAGGCAGGGATCAGCATGGCCTCGAACAGCACGTAGAACAGGAACACGTCACGGGCGCAGAACACCGCGACCATGAACGCCTCGAGCAGCAGCACGAGGCCGACGAACCTGCGCAGGCGCACCTCGTCGCGCCCCTGCTCCTTCCAGGCGGCAAGCAGCACCAGCGGCACGAGCACCACTGCCAGCGCGACGAGCAGCAGGCCGACACCGTCGACGGCCACTGCGTACGAGACGCCGATCTGCGGGATCCACGCGTAGGTCGCGCCGAGCTGGTGCTCGGCGGCGGCGCCCGGGTCGAAGGCGACGAACGTGCCGACGAGCAGCGCCACCTCGACCAGCGAGAACACGAGCGCGATCGGCCGGGCGAGCCCGATGCCGGCGCTCGCCGGGCCAGTGCGGGAGCGGCCGAGCGCGCTCAGACCCACCAGGGCCGCGCCGACCAGCGGCCACGCGATGAGCGCGGTCAGCCAGGGAAACATCTCTCCTCCGATCACTGGGCACCACCGAGGCCGGACACGAGCCATACGACCGCGGCGATCACGAGGACGCCACCCGCCATGCCCGCCGCGTACGAGCGGACGTAGCCGCTCTGCGCCTTCCGGAACACCGCGCCGAACCACGACACGGTCTGGGGCAGGAGGCTCCAGCCGCGGTCGACGACGTCACGGTCGCCTACCTGGACCAGGCGGGCCACCCCGTGCGCCGGCTTCAGCACCAGCGTCTCGTTGGCGGCGTCCTGGTACAGGTCCCTGCGGGCCGCCCGGGTCAGGACGGAGCCGCGCGGCGCCTCCTCCGGCACGAGGCCCATCGCGTACATCCGGAACGCCAGCAGCGCCCCGAGCACCACTACCGTCAAGGTTGCTCCGATGATCACCGGCACCGGGAGCACCGGCTCGTGGTGCTCGGCGTGCCCGACCACCGGCTCCAGCCAGGTGACAAACGTGCCGCCCATGCCGAGCACCAGGCCCAGCGCGGCCGAGCCGACACCGAGGAACACCAGGGGCCACCACATCAGCGGCGAGCCCTCGTGCGGGTGCTGGTTCTCCGTCCAGCGCGGACGGCGTCCGCCGAACGTCATGAAGAACAGGCGGGTCATGTAGAACGCGGTGATCCCGGCGCCGAGCACCGCGACGGTGCCGAACACCCAGGCCCGCCACGGCTGGCCCTCGACGGGCATGAAGGCCGCCTCGATGATCCCGTCCTTCGACCAGAAGCCGGAGAACGGCGGGATACCGAGGATCGCGAGCCAGCCGAGACCCATGGTGATCCACGTGATGGGCAGGAACCGCGACAGGCCGCCGAAGCGCCGCATGTCGGTCTGGTCGTCCATGGCGTGCATCACCGAGCCGGCGCCGAGGAAGAGCCCCGCCTTGAAGAAGCCGTGCGTGAGGAGGTGGAAGATCGCGAACGCGTACCCAGCCGGGCCGAGGCCCGCGGCGAGCATCATGTAGCCGATCTGGGACATCGTGGAGGCGGCCAGCGCCTTCTTGATGTCGTCCTTCGCGGTACCCACCACCGCACCGAACAGCAGGGTCACCGCGCCGACGATCACCACGACGAGCTGCGCCGTCGGGGCGGCCTCGAGGATCGGGCCGGAGCGCACCATGAGGTAGACGCCGGCGGTGACCATCGTGGCGGCGTGGATGAGCGCGGACACCGGCGTCGGGCCGGCCATCGCGTCACCCAGCCAGGCCTGCAGCGGGAACTGCGCCGACTTGCCGCACGCGGCGAGCAGGAGGCACAGGCCGATCGCGGTGGCGGTGCCCTGGGAGAGCGAGCCGACGGCGTCGTCGGACAGGGTGGTCCCGAAGTCCAGTGCACCGGTGTTCGCGAAGAGCAGCGCCATGGCGGCGATGAGCCCCATGTCGCCGATCCGGTTCATGACGAACGCCTTCTTCGCCGCCACCGCGTTCTCCCGGGCGGAGGGCCGCCCCGTGTCCCAGAACCCGATGAGCAGGTAGGACGCCAGGCCCACGCCCTCCCAGCCCACAAAGAGCAGGAGGTAGGAGTCGGCGAGGACCAGCGTCAGCATCGCCGCGACGAACAGGTTCAGGTAGCCGAAGAACCGGCGCCGGTGCGGGTCGTGGTCCATGTAGGCGACCGAGTACACGTGGATGAGCGTGCCCACGAAGGTCACGAGCATCACGAAGGTCATGGACAGCGGGTCCAGCCGGATACCGAGGTCGACGTCCAGGCCGCCCGCGGACAACCACGTCCACAGGTGGTGGTCGACGGAGCGCTCCTCGGGCACCGTGCCGATCATGCGGAACATCAGGATGAAGCCCACGGCGGCGGCGGCGGCCGAGGCCAGCACCCCGAGCCAGTGGCCCCAGCGGTCGGTGGCCTTGCCACCCAGCAGCAGAATCGCTGCGCCGATCAGCGGAAAGCCGACCAGCCAGGGGGCAAGCCCGATCACGTCGTTCACTGTCTCCCCCTCAGCCCTTCAGAAGGTTGACGTCGTCGACAGAAGCCGAGCGGCGGGTGCGGAATATCGTCACGATGATGGCGAGGCCTACGACGACCTCGGCCGCGGCGACGACCATGACGAAGAAGGCGAGTACCTGGCCCGTCAGGTCACCGTGCAGCCTGGCGAAGGTGACGAACGCGAGATTCGTCGCGTTGAGCATGAGCTCCACGCCCATGAACACGACTATCGCGTTGCGGCGCAGCAGCACGGTCGTCGCCCCGATGGCGAAGAGCACGGCAGCCAGGACCACGTAGTTGGTGATGTCCATCAGGCCTCGACCTCCGGTGTGTGCGGCGCCGGCCGCTCCTGCCCGCGGATACGCAGCACGCGCGACACCGACTGCGGCACCTGCTCGCCGTCCGGGCCGAGCGCTGGCGTGTCCATGGCGTTGGACCGGGCGTAGACGCCGGGCGGCGGCAGCGGGGTGAGGACCACGCCGTCGGGCAGCGCCTTGATCCGCGCCTCGGCCACCGAGGCCTGCGTCTGCTTCGGCGCGAGCCGGCGCCGGTGCGTCAGCACCAGCGCGCCGACCGCTGCGGTCACGAGCAGGACGCCCACCGCCTCCATGGCCAGCACGTAGTCGCCGAACAGCACACGCGCCAGTGCCTGCGGGTTGGCGACCCCACCCGGGTCGCCGCCGTTCAGGCCGACGGCGGGCGGGAACGTCGCGTTCGCCACGACCCCGCCGAGGATCGCCGCGAGGCCGATGCCGATGAGCAGGCCGATCCAGCGCTGGCCCCTGATCGTCTCCGTGAGCGAGTCGGACGCGTCGACGCCGACGAGCATCAGCACGAACAGGAACAGCATCATCACGGCGCCCGTGTACACCACCACCTGGACGACGCCGAGGAACGGCGCCTCCTGCGCGATGTACAGGATCGCCATGCTGACCATGACGAACACGAGGCACATCGCCGCGTGCACCGCCCGCTTCACGAACAGCAGGCCGAGGGCGGCGAGGACCATGAGGGGCGCGATCGCCCAGAAGAGGACCGTCTCGCCGCCCGAGATCTCGAGGCCGGTGGGGGTCACGCGTTCACCTCCGTGCCACGGGGCCCACCGGTCAGGTGGGCGCCCGTGTGCGCGCCGGATTCGTCGATGGTCTCGGCGGGGTCGACCCCGGCGTCGGACCGCACGGAACCGACGGCCGCCGCACCGGCGGACTTCTCGGCCACGCCGGGACCCTCGTCCGGGCGCAGCTCGTGCTGCCTCGGCGTGGGCGCCGGGGCCTTGCCCGTCACCACTGCCTCCGCCGCGTCCAGCGTCGGGTCGTCCGGCCGCTGCTCCCGGACCCAGTCGACCTGCGCCGCCGTCGGGCCCAGGACGTCACCGCTGTAGTAGTTCGTGTCCGTGCTGCCCTCGACCATCGGGTGCGGCGCGGCCAGCATGCCCTCGGAGAGCGGGGCCAGGAGGTCCTGCTTCTCGAAGATCATGCCGGCGCGCGTCTTGCCGGCCAGCTCGAAGTCGTTGGTCATCGTCAGCGCGCGTGTGGGGCAGGCCTCGATGCACAGCCCGCAGAAGATGCAGCGCAGGTAGTTGATCTGGTAGACGGCGCCGTACCGCTCGCCGGGGCTCATGTGGGCCCCGTGCGAGTCGTCCGCGTTCACGTCCAGGCCCGCGTTCTGCGGCAGGGCCGCGTTGGACGCGCCCTCCACGTAGATCGCGTCCGCCGGGCACGCCCAGGCGCACAGCTCGCAGCCGATGCACTTCTCCAGCCCGTCGGCGTACCGGTTGAGCTGGTGCCGGCCGTGGAACCGGCGCTGGGTGGGCACCTTCTCGCGCGGGTACTGCTCAGTGACCGTGGGCTTGAACATCGACGACAGCGTCACGCCGAAGCCCGCGACCGGGGCGAACATCTCCCCGATGGGCCCCGGCTGGGGTCGCAGGGGCTGGTACTCACTCGCCTGTCGCTCACTCACCGTGGACCTCCTTTCCGAACCGCTTGGACGGGGGCAGCTTCTCGCCGGGCAGCGGCGGCACCGGGAACCCGCCGGCGAAGGCGTCGACGGGCTCCTTCTCGGCGCCGCCACTCTTGCCGGCGCCCGGTGGCGCTTCCTTCTTCTCGGGCCAGAACCACATGACCGCTATGAAGACGATGGCGGCCCCGACGATCACCGGGATGAACTGCTGGAAGGTGACGCCCTGGATGCGCTGCAGCCACTGCACGACGGCGAGCACGACCACCCAGGCGAGCGCGACCGGGATGAGGACCTTCCAGCCGAACACCATGAACTGGTCGTAGCGCAGGCGCAGCAGCGTGCCGCGCACCCACACGAAGAAGAACATGACCGCCCAGAGCTTCGCGAGGAACCAGATGACGGGCAGCCAGCCCTCGTTGAGGGCACCGCCAAGGAACGCGTCGGGCACCGGTGCGCGCCAGCCGCCCAGGAAGAGCGTGACGCAGACCGCCGAGACGTTGAGCATGTTGATGTACTCCGCCAGGAAGAACCAGGCGAACTTCATCGACGAGTACTCGGTCATGTAGCCCGACACCAGCTCGCCCTCGGCCTCGGGGAGGTCGAACGGCAGGCGGTTGGTCTCGCCGATCATCGAGATCACGTAGATCACGAACGCGGGCGCCAGCGGGATGAACCACCAGATCTGCGTCTGGCTGTCCACGATCTGCGACGTCGACATCGACCCCGCCATGATGAACACGCTGACCAGCGACAGGCCCATCGCGAGCTCGTAGCTGATCACCTGGGCCGTGGAGCGGACGGCGCCGAGCAGCGGGTAGGTCGACCCGGAGGCCCAGCCGCCCAGCACGATGCCGTAGACGCCGAGCGACGCGGCGGCCAGCACGTACAGCACCGCGACGGGGAAGTCGGTGAGCTGCGCCGGGGTGGTCCAGTCGGTCCAGAAGAACGACACGCTCGGCCCGAACGGGATGACGGCGAACACCAGCAGCGAGCAGAACACCGAGATCATCGGCGCCAGCAGGTACACGAACCGGTCGGCCCGCGTGACGGTCAGGTCCTCCTTGAGCAGGAGCTTCATGGCGTCCGCGAGCGACTGCAGCAGGCCGAACGGCCCGTGCCAGTTGGGTCCGGGGCGCACCTGCATGCGCGCGACGACCTTGCGCTCGAACCAGATGGCGAAGAGCACGCTGGTCAGCAGGAACACCACGATCAGCACTGCCTTCACGATGGAGGCCCAGATGGTCTCCTGCGAGAAGTCGGCGCTCACGCCGGGTGCGGCCGCGGCCAGGATCACCGGGTTCATCGGGCGGTTCCTTCCGAGCGATCTGGGACGGCGGCGGCCACCGTGACGGTGACGAGGTCGCCGGCCGACGCGCCGAGCGTGTCGTGCACACGGCAGGTGGCACTGTTGAGCGGCAGCCACACGACGCCGTCGACCATCCCGTCGGTGACCGCTGCGGGGACCTCGACGGCGCCGCGCTTCGTGCTCACGGCGACCCGGTCGCCGTCGGCCACACCGAAGCCCGCAGCGGTGGCGGCGGACATGCGGGCGACCGCCTGCTTGGCCGTGCCGGCGAGGAACTGCTCGCCGTCCTGGCCGCGACCCACGTCGAGCTGGAGCCGCCAGGTGGCGAGCACCGCCTGTCCGAAGCCGACGGCGGGCGGTGCGGTCGGTGCGCCGCCCTGGACCGTCAGGCGGTCGCCGGTCCAGGCGCTGTGCTGCGTCATGGCGATGGAGAGGTGGGCCTCGGCCGGTGAGGCCGCCTGCAGGTCCACACCCAGGTGCTGGGCCAGCACGTGCAGCACGCGGTGGTCGGGCAGGGCGCTCGACTCGAGCGCGGCGCCGAAGGACCGCACACGGCCCTCCCAGTTCCAGTACGAGCCGGCGCGCTCCACGGGCGGCGCGACGGGCAGTACGACGTCGGCCCGCTCGGTCACCTCCGAGGCACGTACCTCGAGGCTCACGACGAACCCGCCGCGCGCCGATGTCGCTTCGAGCGCCGCGCGTGCGGCAGCCGGGTCGGGCAGGTCGGCGAGCTCGACGCCGCCGACGATCGCGCCGCCCAGCGTGCCGTCCGCGAGCGCCGCGAGGATGCCCGAGGTGTCGCGGCCCGGGGTCTCCGGGACCTCGGCGCCCCAGGCCTCGGCGACCTGGGCGCGTGCGGCGGCGTCCGCCACCGGGCGACCGCCCGGCAGCAGGCCGGGCAGCAGGCCGGCCTCGACGCCGCCGCGCTCGCCCGCACGGCGCGGGATCCACGCGAGCCGCGCGCCCGTCGCCTCGGCGAGGCCGACGACGGCCGCGTACGCGCCGCGCGAGCCCGCAAGGCGTTCGCCCACGAGGATCACGGCACCCGGCTGGGCCAGGGCGCTGGTGTCGATGTCGGACGTCGGTGCGTCCGCCGGGGACAGGCCGCCGCCCAGGGTGGTGGTCAGGCTCGTCAGCCACTCGGCCTCGGTGCCGGGTGCGGCAGGCAGGAGCGTGCCGTTCAGGCGGGTCAGCCCGCGCGTCGCGTACGGGGCCACGGAGAAGACCTTCGTCCTCGCCTTACCCATGGCACCCTTGCGCAGCCGCAGGAACGTGATGCCCGCTTCCTCCTCGGCCTCCAGGCCGACGAGCAGAACCGCTGGCGCCTTCTCGAGGTCGCCGAACGTGACGCCCACGCCCGACCCGGCGACGACGTGCGCCAGGAATGCGGCCTCCTCGGCGGAGTGCACGCGCGAACGCTGGTCGACGTCGTTGGTACCGAGCGCCGTACGGGCGAAGCGTGACCAGGCGAAGGCGTCCTCGACGGTGAGCCGGCCGCCCGGCAGCACGCCGACGCCGCCGCTCTGCCTGGCCCTCGCCAGGCCCGCAGCCGCGATCTCCAGGGCCTCCACCCAGGACGCGGGACGAAGCTTCCCGTCCTCCCGGACCAGCGGCGTGGTGATGCGGTCCGCTGCCGACTGCCAGGTGAACGCGAAGCGGTCCTTGTCGGTGATCCACTCCTCGTTGACCACCGGGTCCTCGCCCGAGAGCCGGCGCAGCACCTGGCCGCGACGGTGGTCGATGCGGATCGCGGAGCCGCAGGAGTCGTGCTCGGCGATGCTCTCGGTGCTGACCAGGTCGAACGGGCGCGACCGGAAGCGGTAACCCGCCCCGGTCAGCGCGCCCACCGGGCAGATCTGCACGGTGTTGCCTGAGTAGTAGGACGAGAACGGCCGTCCGGACGTGTCGGTGGTGGCCTCCCCGACCGGGCGGTCCACGGGGCCTACGGGCTCGCCCGCGAACCCGAGCACGCCCTCGTCGAACCGGCCGATCTGCTGGTGCGCGCCGCGGTCCTGCAGCGCGATGAACGCGTCGCCCGCGATCTCCTCGCTGAACCGGGTGCAGCGCTGGCACAGCACGCAGCGCTCGCGGTCGAGCAGGATCTGCGTGGACAGCGCGATCGGCTTGGGGAAGGTGCGCTTGACGTCGACGAACCGCGTGTCGGTGCGGCCGTTCGACATCGCCTGGTTCTGCAGGGGGCACTCGCCACCCTTGTCGCAGACCGGGCAGTCCAGCGGGTGGTTCATGAGCAGCAGCTCCATGACCCCCTGCTGCGCCTTGTCCGCGACGGCGGAGGTGTGCTGCGTCTTGACGATCATGCCGGGCGCGACGGTCATGGTGCACGAGGCCTGCGGCTTCGGCATGGGCCGCACATTGCCCTCGCGGTCCGGCATGGAGACCTCGACGAGGCACTGCCGGCAGGCGCCGGCGGGCGCCAGGAGCGGGTGGTCGCAGAACCGCGGGATCTGGATCCCCGCCTGCTCCGCGGCCCGGATGATCAGCGTGCCCTTCGGGACGCTGACCTCCGTGCCGTCGATGGTGAAGGTGACCAGCTCGACCGGTGCGGCCTCGGTCTTCGGGTTGTTCGTGGTGACGGTCATCGGTGACCTCCGGCGCCGGCGCCCGCGAGGGCAGCCGTCGTCCGTGTCTTGGGGGTGTACGGGAAGAGTGCCGACTTGCTCGGGTCGAACGGGCAGCCGTGGCCGTCGATGTGCGCCTGGTACTCCTCGCGGAACAGCTTGATGCTGGAGGTGATCGGCGAGACGGCGCCGTCGCCCAGCGCGCAGAACGCCTTGCCCAGGATGTTGTCGCACAGGTCGAGCAGCAGCTCGAGGTCGCCGTCCTGGCCCTCGCCGCCCTCGATGCGGTGCAGCACCTGCTTGAGCCAGTAGGTGCCCTCGCGGCACGGGGTGCACTTGCCGCACGACTCGTGCGCGTAGAAGTCGGTCCAGCGGCTCGTCG
Source organism: Promicromonospora sp. NPDC023805 (assembly GCF_040639635.1). Taxonomy (NCBI): domain Bacteria; kingdom Bacillati; phylum Actinomycetota; class Actinomycetes; order Micrococcales; family Promicromonosporaceae; genus Promicromonospora; species Promicromonospora sp. NPDC023805. The sequence continues at coordinate 50,564 of NZ_JBFAAH010000032.1, forward strand.
CCCGGACCACGCACACCGTCTCGTCGAAGATCTGCAGCGCACGCGTGCCGAGCATCGACCCAGCGGCGCCCACCGACTCGTAGTCGAGCGGGACGTCGAGGTGGTCGGCGGTGAAGATCGGCGTCGACGACCCGCCCGGGGTCCAGAACTTCAGCTCGTGCCCCTCGCGGACGCCGCCCGCCAGGTCGAGCAGCTCCCGCAGCGTGATGCCGAGCGGCGCCTCGTACTGGCCGGGCGTGGTGACGTGCCCCGAGAGGGAGAACAGGCCGTGCCCCTGGGACTTCTCGGTGCCCATCGAGGAGAACCAGTCGGCGCCCTTTGCGATGATCGCGGGGACCGATGCGATGGACTCCACGTTGTTCACCACCGTGGGCCGCGCGTACAGGCCGGCGACGGCGGGGAACGGCGGCTTGAGCCGCGGCTGGCCGCGCAGGCCCTCCAGCGAGTCGAGCAGCGCCGTCTCCTCGCCGCAGATGTAGGCGCCCGCCCCTGCGTGCACCGTGACGTCGAGGTTGAAGCCCGAGCCTTGGATGTTCTTGCCCAGGTAGCCCGCCTTGTACGCCTCCTCGACGGCGTTCAGCAGCCGCCGGTAGACGTGCAGCACCTCGCCGCGCACGTAGATGAACGCGTGGTCGCAGCCGATCGCATAGCTGGTGATCGCAACGCCCTCGATCAGGTGCTGCGGGCTGGCGAGCATGAGCGGGATGTCCTTGCAGGTACCCGGCTCGGACTCGTCCGCGTTGACGACCAGGTAGCGCGGACCGCCGTCGGGCTGAGGCAGGAAGCCCCACTTCATGCCCGTGGGGAAGCCCGCACCGCCGCGGCCGCGCAGGCCGGAGTCCTTGACCGCCTGCACCAGGTCGGCGGGCGCCGTCTTCAGGGCCTTCTTGAGGCCCGCGTAGCCGCCGGCGCGCTCATACGTGGCCAGGCGCCAGGACCGGTCCTTGTCCCACGTGTCGGTGAGTACCGGTGTCAGCGTCGCGATGGAAGTCACTTCGCGTCCTCCCCTGGCTTCTTGTCCTTGCCGACCTGGGTGTCCGACGGCGTCACGGGCTGACGCTCGGCGGACGAGCCCGGCTCGCCGGTGATCGTCTCGCCCGGCCGGTCGGTCGTCCCGGGGGCACCGTCCGGCGCCCTCCAGTCGTTCTCGCGGGCGATCCGCAGTCCGGCAAGAGTCGGCGCACCCGCGCCGACACCCTCGTCGGCGCGGCCGTCGTTGAACCCCGCCAGGACCCGGCTCATCTGCTTGAACGAGCACACCGACGCGGCGCCCCGAGTGGGGGCGACGTCCTCGCCGAGGCGCAGCTTGTCCGCGAGCGCCGTCGCCGTCTCGGGCGTCTGGTTGTCGAAGAACTCCCAGTTCACCATCACGACGGGCGCGTAGTCGCAGGCGGCGTTGCACTCGACGCGTTCGAGAGTGATCGCGCCGTCGTCGGTGGTCTCGTCGTGGCCGACGCCGAGGTGCTCGCTCAGCTCGTCGAAGATCGCGTCGCCGCCCATGACCGCGCACAGCGTGTTGGTGCACACGCCGACGGTGTAGGTGCCGTTGGGGTGCCGCTTGTACTGGGTGTAGAAGGTCGCGACGGCGGAGACCTCGGCGGCCGTGATGCCGAGCATCTCGGCGCAGAACAGGATGCCGTCCCGGCTCACGTAGCCGTCGATCGACTGCACGAGGTGCAGCATCGGCAGCAGGCCCGAGCGGGGGTCCGGGTAGCGCGCCATGATCGCCGTGGCGTCGGTGGTCAGCGTGGCCAGGGTCGCAGCGTCGTAGCGGGTCCTGGTGTCCACGGGTTCTGCGGTCATCGGTCCACACCTCCCAGCACGGGGTCCAGGGAGGCGACGGCGACGACGACGTCGGCCACCTGGCCGCCCTCGCACATCACGGACACGCCCTGGAGGTTGTTGAACGAGGGGTCGCGGAAGTGCGCGCGGTAGGGGCGGGTGCCGCCGTCGGACACGACGTGCACGCCGAGCTCCCCGCGCGGGTGCTCCACGGTCTGCCAGGCCTGGCCGACGGGGACGCGGAAGCCCTCGGTGACCAGCTTGAAGTGGTGGATCAGGGCCTCCATGGAGGTGCCCATGATCTTCTTGATGTGCTCAAGGGAGTTGCCCTGGCCGTCGCCGCCGACGGCGAGCTGGGCGGGCCAGGCGATCTTCTTGTCGGCCACCATCACCGGCTCGCCCTCCGTACGGTCGAGCCGCTCCATGGCCTGCTCGACGATCTTGAGCGACTGGTAGCACTCCTCGATGCGGAGCACCACGCGGTCGTAGCAGTCGGCGCCCTTCGCGGTCGGGACGTCGAAGTCGTACGTCTCGTAGCCGCAGTACGGGTTGTCCTTGCGGACGTCGTACGGCAGTCCGGTGGAGCGCAGCACGGGGCCGGTGATCGCGAGCGCCATGCAGCCGGTCAGGTTCAGGACGCCGACGTCGGTCAGGCGCGCCTTGAAGATCGGGTTGGCGAGCATGAGGTCGGTCAGCTGCTTGAGGTAGCCGCGGACGTTCTTCAGGGCCGCGCGGGCCTGGGTGGTGAACCCCTCTGGCGTGTCCACCGCGACCCCGCCGGGGCGGATGTACGCGTGGTTCATGCGCAGACCGGTGACCGCCTCGAACAGGCGCAGGATCTCCTCGCGGGCGGTGAACCCGACGGTCATCACGGTGGTGGCGCCCATCTCGTTGCCGCCGGTGCCGAGACAGACCAGGTGCGAGGCGATCCGGTTGAGCTCCATCATCAGCACGCGGATCACGGAGGCACGCTCAGGCACGTCGTCGGTGATGCCGAGGAGCTTCTCCACCGCCAGGCAGTACGCGGCCTCCTGGAACAGGGGCGCCACGTAGTCCATGCGGGTGCAGAACGTGGTGCCCTGCGTCCACGTCCGGTACTCCATGTTCTTCTCGATGCCCGTGTGCAGGTAGCCGATGCCTGCGCGGGCCTCGGTGACGGTCTCGCCGTCGATCTCCAGCATCAGGCGCAGCACACCGTGCGTCGACGGGTGCTGCGGACCCATGTTGACGACGATCCGCTCCTCGCCGATCGCCTCGCGCGCGATGTCGTCCCAGTCGCCGTCGCCATAGGCCTCGAAGGCGCGGACCGTTGACGACATGTCATCGTTGCCCGCCGGCCGGGTGGCGTGCGGAGCAGCAGTGGGAGCGCTCATGAGTAGCTCCTCCTCGTGTCCGGCGGGGGCACGGTGGCCCCCTTGTACTCGACGGGGATGCCGCCGAGCGGGTAGTCCTTGCGCTGCGGGTGGCCCACCCAGTCGTCCGGCATCTCGATGCGGGTCAGGGCGGGGTGGCCGTCGAAGACGATCCCGAAGAAGTCGAACGTCTCGCGCTCGTGCCAGTCGTTGGACGGGTACACGGAGGTGGTCGACGGGATGTGCGGGTCGTCGTCCGGTGCGGCGACCTCGAGCCGCAGGCGGCGCGAGTGCGTGATCGAGGCCAGGTGGTAGACCGCGTGCAGCTCCCGGCCGGCGTCGTGCGGGTAGTGCACGCCGCTCACGCCGAGCGACAGCTCGAACCGCAGGTCCTGGTCGTCCCGCAGCGCCTGGCAGACGGCGACGATGTGCTCGCGGGCGACGTCGATCGTCAGCTCCGCCTGCTGGGCGTCGGCGCTCGCGGCGCCGTGCAGTTCCACGACGACCTTCTCGATCGCCTGCTCCGGCGCCACACCGGCGTCGGTCAGCACCTCGGTCAGGACGTCGACCACCTGGTCGAACCAGCTCCCGTACGGCCGGGCCGATGCCGCGGGCATCGCGATCGGGGTGATCAGGCCGCCGTACCCGGAGGTGTCGCCGGAACCGCCCGCGCCGAACATGCCGCGCTTGACCTCGACGAGCTCGAGCGTGGCGGCGCCCTCGGGCGGCTGGACCGCACTTCCGGCCACGGCCTTCTGGTCGCCGCCGGGCGTGACGTCGCTCATCGCAGCAGACCCTTCATCTCGAAGGTCGGCGTGGCCTCCATGGCGGCCGCCTCGGCGGCCCGCGCGGCCTCGATGCGGTTCACGCCCAGCGGCGCCTTCTGGATCTGGTCGTGCAGCCCGAGGATCGCGTTGATCAGCATCTCCGGCCGCGGCGGACAGCCGGGCAGGTAGATGTCGACAGGGATCACGTGGTCCACGCCCTGGACGATCGCGTAGTTGTTGAACATCCCGCCCGACGACGCGCACACACCCATCGAGAGCACCCACTTGGGCTCGCTCATCTGGTCGTACACCTGGCGCACCACCGGGGCCATCTTCTGGCTCACGCGTCCCGCCACGATCATCAGGTCGGCCTGCCGCGGCGACGCACGGAAGACCTCCATGCCGAACCGCGAGAGGTCGAACCGCGACGCACCCGCCGCCATCATCTCGATGGCGCAGCAGGCCAGGCCGAACGTGACCGGCCACACCGAAGCCTTGCGCAGGTACCCGGCGAGATCCTCGATCGTCGTCAGCAGGAAACCTGACGGCGCTTCCTCGACACCCATGTCTCCTCCTTGCTGCCGGGACCCGCCCGGCGTCGCTGCACGACGCCGTCAGGCGCCGCACATGAAAGTCGTCAGCCTGCTCAGACCCAGTCGAAACCGCCACGGCGCCACTCGTAGACGAACGGCACGGTGATCAACGCCAGGAACGCCAGCATCGCCACCAGCCCGAACGTCGCGAGCGTCGTGAAGTCCACGGCCCACGGGTAGAGGAAGACCACCTCGATGTCGAAGACGATGAATGTCATCGCCACCAGGTAGTACTTGATCGGCAGCCGCCCGCCGCCCACAGCGTGCGGCGTCGGCTCGATGCCGCACTCGTAGGAGTCGAGCTTGGCGCGGTTGTAACGCTTGGGACCGATGATCGCGCTCGCGGCGACACCACCGAGCGCCAGGACGGCGCCGATCGCCATGAGGATCAGGATCGGTACGTAGGGGTTCATGCTGTGCCCTTCGTGGACGACTTGCCCTTCGGATGCGTGATGCGCTGCGTGCGGCTGCTCATGAGCGGGGTACCACCCTGGTCAGACCCGCGATGACGCGGTCCACCCAGTCGCCGCCCTGCGGTTCGTAGCAGTCGGACAGGAGCTTGAGCGTGAACTGCATGACCACCTTGCGGGGCAGCCCGTAGCGGACGCAGAGCCGCATGATCTCCGGGTGCTCGATGAGCCGCACGAACCAGCGGCCCAACGTGTAGTAGCCGCCGAGATCGTCGCGCATCCGGTCCGCGTACGTGCCGAGCGTGGCCTCGCGGGCCCCGTCGGTGCTCTTGTGGCGCGCCTGGCTGATCGCCTCCGCGGCGACCCGGCCGGCCTGCAGCCCGTAGGCGATGCCCTCGCCGTTGAACGGGCTCACCATGCCGGCGGAGTCGCCGGCCAGGAGCACACCGTCCGCGTACAGCGGGCCGCGGTTGTAGCCCATGGGCAGCGCAGCGCCGCGGATCGGGCCGCGCTCCGGCTCGTGCACCAGGTCCCAGCCCTCCGGCGCGCTCTTGGCCAGCCAGGTCTCCATGAGACGCCGGTAGTCGATACCCGCCTTTGACTGGCGCGCGGGCGTGGAGTGCACGCTGCCGAGGCCCACGTTCACCGTGCCGTCGCCGAGCGGGAAGATCCAGCCGTAACCCGGCAGCAGGTCGCTCTTGCCCGGCTCGCCGTCCCACAGCTCGAGGTGCGACTCCATGAACGGGTCGTCGTGGCGCGGCGTGCGGTAGTAGGCGCGGACGGCGGTCCCCATGGGCCGGTCGTCGCGGCGCTCCCGCCCGATCGCGAGCGAGAAGCGTGAGCTGACGCCGTCGGCCGCCACGACCACCGGGGCGCGGAGCTCCTTGACCGGGCCTTCGGCGCGGCCCCGGGTGTCGAGCGGCTGGACGGTCACGCCGACCACGCGGCCGCCGTCGTCGTCCCGGAGCGGGCCGGTGACCTTGGTGCGCTGCAGGAGCTTGGCGCCGCTCGCCTGCGCATGCTGGGCAAGGGTCTGGTCCAGCGTCATGCGGGACTTCGCCATGCCGTAGCCGGGGTAGGTCGTGAGGCTCGGCCAGTCGAGCTCGTAGGAGCGGCCACCGCCGTGGACGCGCAGGCCGCGGTTGCGGATCCAGCCGTCGTCCTCGCGGGTGGGGACGCCCATGCGGACCAGCTCGGCCACGGCACGCGGCGTCAGGCCGTCGCCGCAGATCTTGTCCCGCGGAAACTCGCCCTTTTCCAGGAGCAGCACATCGAGACCCGCGGCCGCGCACCAGTGCGCCGTGGACGAGCCGGCCGGACCGGCGCCCACCACGATGACATCCGCGTCGTCGCGTCTTGCAGTTCGCACGTTCACCCCCGTTGGGAACCCGCAGCTGGTCGTTGCTGACCTCGCCGTGCGGGGTTCGACCGGGCTTCGTGACAAGCCCTTGTGAACCCTGTCACAACACCGACACCCTAGCCACACTTAGGGGGGATTGTGTAGGAAGGTTCCCCTTACTTTGCCGGGGTGCCGGACTGCGTCCCAGAGGGGGTCAGACCGGGCGGACCGCCCGGTGCAGCGCGACGATGCCGCCGGACACGTTGCGGTAGGCCGCGTGCTCCCAGCCGGCCTCGAGCATCAGGTGGGCCAGCTCGACCTGGGTGTGCCAGGTGCGGATGGACTCGGCGAGGTAGTCGTACGAGCCCTTCTCGCGGGTCACGAGGTTCGCCACCACGGGCAGCGCGCGCATCAGGTACTCCTGGTAGACCACCCGGAACGGCTTCCACGTCGGCGTGGAGAACTCGCAGATCACCACGCGACCACCGGGCCGGACGACGCGCAGCATCTCGCGCAGCGCCACGTCCGTGTCCGCCACGTTCCGCAGGCCGAAGCTGATGGTCACCGCGTCGAAGGACGCGTCGGCGAACGGCAGCCGCATCGCGTCCCCTGCGACGAACGGCAGGTCCGGCCGACGCTCCTTGCCGACCTGCAGCATGCCGATCGAGAAGTCGGACGGGACCACGAACGCGCCGTCGGCGGCGAAGGGTTCGCTGCTGGTCCCGGTACCCGCGGCGAGGTCGAGCACGCGCTCGCCGGGCATCGCGGCGACCGCGTCGACCGTGAGGCGACGCCAGCGCCGGTCCTGACCCAGGGAGATCAGGTCGTTGGTCAGGTCGTAGCGGGCGGCGATCCCGTCGAACATCGACGCGACCTCGGCCGGCTTCTTTTCCAGGCTTGCGCGGGACATGCAGCCATCGTTTCACGACCCCGGACGGCGCCGCGGCATCCCGAACCCGCCGTCCGCCCACCCTGCCCTGTGTGACGTCTCCCACGGGATGTGGGGCCGATCCGTCCGCCGACCTATCCTGAGGAAGATGATCGTCTCGCCTGCCGGACGCACCCCCGGTGCACCCACCGGCTTCTCCGTGTCCGGCACCTGGGTCACCGATGCGCCGCCCCCGTCCGACGAGTCGCCGCGCGGCGCGCCCGGCGGTCCCCAGCTCGTGGTCCGCACCGTCGCGGTCGACGACCTGCCCGATACGCCGACCGCGCTCGTCGACCGCCTCCCCGACACCAACGCGCTCGCCTGGGTGCGGCACGGCGACGGGCTCGTGGGCTGGGGCGAGGCGCTGCGGTTCGAGACGTTCGGCCCCGGCCGCTTCGCCGACGCCGACGACGCCTGGCGCCAGGTGCTCGACCGCGCCGTCGTGCACGACGACGTGGCCCTGCCCGGGAGCGGACTGGTCGCGTTCGGCAGCTTCGCGTTCGACGACGTCACCCCGGGCGACGAGTCCGAGGACCCCACACGCGCGAGCGGGGTGCTGATCGTGCCGCGCGTCGTCGTCGGCCGGAAGGGCGACCGGGCCTGGACGACCACGATCTCCCTCGTGGGCGACCGCTCCGCGCCCGTGGGTGAGGAGCTGCTGTCCGCCTACCCGCACCAGCCCGTCACCGATCCGGGCAAGGTGGTCCTGGCCGACGGCGCCGTGGGCGCGGCGGACTGGCCGGCCGTGGTCGCCGAGGGCGTGGCCCGGATCCAGACCGGCGAGCTGGAGAAGGTGGTGCTCGCGCGCGACGTCGTCGCCACGGCAGAGCACCCGGTCGACACACGCCACCTGCTCGGCCGGCTCGCGTCCGCTTACGACGCCTGCTGGGCGTTCAGCGTGGACGGCATGGTCGGCGCGACGCCGGAGCTCCTGGTCCGCAGCGAGAAGGGTCTGGTGGCGTCGCGCGTGCTGGCGGGCACCATCAGCCGCGAGCACGGACCCGGCTCGCCGGCGGTCCCCGCCGACGCCGACCTGCTGCACGCCGCCAAGCTGGCCCGCTCGTCGAAGGACCTGGAGGAGCACGAGTTCGCGGTGCGTTCCGTGGCCGCCGCGCTGGAGCCGTTCTGCTCCTCGATGAACGTGCCGGAGGCGCCGTTCGTGCTGCACCTGCCGAACGTCATGCACCTGGCCACCGACGTGACGGGCGTGCTGACCGACCAGAGCCCGGCGTCGGGCCTGCGGCCGTCGTCGCTCTCGCTGGCGGCGGCGCTGCACCCGAGCGCCGCCGTCTGCGGTACGCCGACCACCGCCGCGCGCAGCCTCATCCGGGAGATCGAGGGCCTGGACCGGGCCCGGTACGCCGGGCCGGTGGGCTGGGTGGGCGCCGACGGCGACGGCGAGTGGGGCATCGCCCTGCGGTCCGCCGAGATCTCGACGACGGACCGGCACCACATCCGCCTCTTCGCGGGCTGCGGCATAGTAGCGGCGTCTGACCCCCAGGCAGAACTGGCGGAATCGGAGGCGAAGCTAGAACCGATGCGCTACGCCCTGGGCGCGACCCCTTAGCCCGTTGAGTGCTGGATATTTGTCCTCTCGAAACGGTTCGAGAGGACAAATATCCAGCACTCAACGGATCAGGGGGTGCCGGCCGTTGGGCCGCTTCCGATCGGGTCCGTCTTGTCGCCCCAGACCTGCTCGCGGAAGCCGTCCCACACCTGGACGTTCGACGTCGCGCCGAGGAAACCCATCCGTGCGTCCGTGGCGGTCAGCAGGATCTCGATGAGCGAGGCGCCCTCGAGCACCTTCGTGGCCACCTCCAGGAGGTCCTGGCCGTCGGGCAGGTTCGCGTGGATCGACGACACGTACATGTGCGCGTCACCCTCGAGCGAGACGAAGTTCGCCCGGGTGTCCGTGCCCGCCGTCGTGCCGTGGTCGTAGGCGTACGACTTGAGCCAGAAGCCGTCGACGACGACCTTGTCGGCCGAGATCTTGATCGCGTCCCGCCGCTCGCCGGCGCCCTTGACCGGCACGTTCGCCAGGCCGATGCCGTTGATGCCGGTGAGCGGGATGGTCAGGTCCCGGCTCTCCAGGTCGGCGGGGACGGAGAAGACCGAACCATCCTCCTTGGCCCCGCACTGGCCCGGCAGGTCGACGTTCAGGTCGTACTTGCCGCCGAAGCTCACCTTGACGCAGGTGCCGAGCTCGGTATGGAGCGCTTCCTCGATGGTCTCCTGCGGGTCGACCTCGCCGCAGGGATCGGACGGCGCGCTGTCCCCCGCCTCGGGCGGCACCTCGCCGTCCTGCGTCGGCTCCTCGCACTCGGGCTTGTCGTCGCCCGCGCCGGTGCCGCCGTCAGCCGGGTCGCCTGAGCCGGTGTCGCCGTCGGCCGGGCCGGATCCGCCGCCCGTGACGTCGTCCACCGCGTCGCCGACCGGGTCATCGGTCCCGCCGTCTCCCGGGTCGGAAGTGCCCGGGTCGGAGCCGCTCGGCGACGGGGTGGGCGTGGCCGACGGGTCCGCCGGGTCTTCGTCACACGCACCGAAGACCACGCACCAGAACGAGTCGTCCTGCTTGGTCTGGGCGTCCGACGTCGACGCGGGCATGCTCATGCCACCGACCGCCATCGCGCCCGCCACCACTACCGCGGCGGACTTCTGGGACAGTGCGCGCAGCGCTGTGCTGAGCGAGTCCGCGCGCGGGATCGCCTCCGTGTCCGGGGCGGGCCCGGCCGCCGGTGCGTCGTCCTCCGCCTTCGCGTCCCCCGCCTCCGCTGCCTCGTCCGCGTCCGGAGCGTCGTCCGCGGCGCGCGGCTCGGCGGGGTCTGCCGTGCCGTCGGCCTCTGCATCCGCCTCGGCGTCCTCCTCCGGAGGCGCCCAGGACACGACGATGACGCCGCCGATCACCCCGAGCAGGAACCCCACGACCCAGCCGCCGAGGTTCACTCCTGCGATCGAGTAGACGGAGATCACCAGTGCGATCACGCCGTAGAAGATCCGGTGCACGGGCTGCGCGATCGACAGGATCCCCAGCAGGATCAGCGCGAGCGGGAGGATCGTCGCCTGGGAGCCCTCGACCCCGAACTGCAGCACGACGTTCATCCCGAGCTGGTCCAGCTTGATCGGGCCGGACAGAAGCATCTCGAGACCAGCGAGCGCTACCAGCACACCCCCGACGAACGGCCGCTGCTTGCGCCAGGGACGGAAGTCCCGGCGCCAGTCAGCAAGCTTCGTGCGAAGTCCGGGGCGGCCGGCGTCGGCCGGGCCGTCACCCGGACCTAGAAGCACTCGGTGCCGTCCGTGATCTTGAGGCTGAGGTCCGTCAGCTGGAAGACGGCGGCCTGCGTGCTCCACGACACCTGCTGGAGACCGTCGATGTCGATCGAGTCGGAGTCCATGGCGAAGTCGCCGGCGTCACCCTTCTTGGTCGTGTTGACGGTGGAGGCGTCGACGCCGATCCGGATGTTCTTGAAGACCGCGGTACCCGACAGGTCGTTCATGCCGATCTGCAGATCGGTCGCGAGCGCGGGCTTGTCCTTGGCGGTGCCCGCCGAGATGAGGAGGCCGACCTTGCCGAGCGGCGTGTCCTGCACTACCGACTGGCACAGGTTGTAGAGCTTCGCGTCCTTGATGTTCGCGATGGCGGCGGGGTGCTCCGTACCGTCGGAGGCGGTCGCCACGCCCGCGTACTGCGAGAAGCCGGTGCCCACGAGCTGGTCGGCGCCGATCTTGAACTGGCTGCCGGAGATCGCGAACGAGACGGGCACCGCGCCCTGAGCAACCCCACCGAGCAGAAAGCTGGCGGCGATCGCGACCGGGATGACTGCCAGAGCCACGCGCCCCTTGCGCGACCCCGTGAGCTTGCTGAGCTTCATTGGTGTTCCCCTCGATGCCAATGTGAGGACGACTACGCCGTCGTCCCGTCGCGACGTTAGCGCGATTACTGAGTAAGCGTCAATTGTCTGCTGAGAGCGCCGCAAAGCATGCCGGATATGCTCGAACCATGGCAACAGCCCGTCGCACCCGACTTCGCCCGGAGGAACGCCGCAACCAGCTCGTGGCACTGGGAGTGGCCACTCTTGCGGACCGACCCCTGGCCGACGTGACCGTCGAGGAGATCGCCGCCGAAGCCGGTGTCTCGACGGGTCTCGTCTACTACTACTTCGGCTCCAAGAACGGCCTGCACCACGAGATCGTGCGCCGCGCGCGGGACTCGATGCTGCACGCCTCCGAGCCCCTCGCGGAGCTTCCGCCGGCCGAGCGCCTGACCAGCACGCTGACCCGGCTCGTCGCCTACGTACGGGAGCACGGCCCGACCTTCTACTCGCTGGTCCGTGGTGCGGCGAGCGGTGACGAGGAGGTCCGCGCGGTCATCGAGGACGCGCGGCGGGAGCAGACGGAGCGCGCCCTCGCCGTCCTCCTGGAGCTGGGGGTGCCCGAGTCGGAGCTCCTGCGCATCGCGGTCCGTTCCTGGGTGGCCCTCGCCGAGCAGGCGCTGGTCGACGGCGGCATCAACTCCGACCTCGGCGACGAGGAGCTCGTCGGCTACCTCGAGCGCAGCCTCGGCGGCGTCGTCGCCGCCGTCGTGCCTGGCGCCTCGGAGGCGCTGTTCGGGGTCCCGTCGGCGCGCTGACGATGCCCGCGCCCCGGCCGGGGTTCCGCCCGGGGCGCTCCCGTCACAGCGCCTTGACCATGAGCATGCAGGGGTTGTCGGCCCAGAGGTCGGGAAACTCCTCGACCGGATGGAAGCCGCAGGCCGTGTAGAAGGCGCGGGTCCGGTCGAAGTCCGGGTCGGACGCCGAAGGCCCGAACGTCTTCACGCTCAGCAGGCGCACACCCTGGGCCCGGAGGTCGTCCTCCACGCGCCGCATGAGGGTGCGCCCGATGCCCCCGCGGTGGTGCTTGCGCCGGACGGCGAGCAGGTGCACCTCCGCGGACGTCGGGTATCGCTGGTCGACGAGCAGCACGCCGAGCACGTCCTCGGACGGGATCTTGCCGCCGTCGGCCCCGATCGCGGGCGCCGGGGCGCCGGGCGCGGCTCCGGGAGGCGCGGCTTCGGGCGCGGCGACCGCCACATAGTTGGGGAACTTGGCCGCCGCCTCTACGTACTCGTGCGTAAACCGGTCAATGCCGAACCATTCCGGCAGCTCCCCGAGGATGTCGTGCGCGGCATCCGATCGGCCAAGGGTCCTGACCACGGTAAACGTCCCAGACACGCGGCCTAATTTAGACCGGACGAGCCGGGTTCACCCGCTGAACGCGAATACGCCGAAGTAGAGCTCTGGCGAGATAGAAGTGGGGGGGGGGGGGGGGCCCAGGCCCGGGGAGGAAAACGGCCCGCCGAGCTTGGCGGCAGGTCGGTGGAGGGG
>NZ_JBFAAH010000033.1:0-52144 GCF_040639635.1 Promicromonospora sp. NPDC023805
CATCTCGTCGGACAGGTCATGGCGTCGCGCATCGCTCACGACCCCGCATCATGCCGAACCAGCAGGTCAGGACCACAATCCCAAACAGGCCCTAGTACGGGTCTTGTGCGGGTCTCAGCCGAGGCTACGAGAGTCCCGTTACGTTGTACGGCATGTCCGACCTTCTGGCCCAGGCTGCCGTCATCGCGAACGAGCATCTCGATGCACGGTCCGCAGCGACGTGGCTCGACCTTGCCGCAGAACATCACCCCTACGACCGCCCCCAGAGCGCCCGGCCGGGCTCTAGTGCGAGCGCCACACCGAGGGGCGACACCATGGGAGCTCTCGCGGGTCGGTCAGCTCGTTGCCGCCAGCGGTGACGTGGAGTCCGTTGCGTGCGACCGAGAGCTGAATCCCTTCGTGATCAACCAGAGCGGCAGCACGACGAGCTCGAACAGGAATCCGGGGAGGAGTATCAGCATGCCGAGCCCTTCGTTCATGTTCAGGACGCCGAGGAGGTCCAACGGAACTCCGAGGGAGAACAGGCCGTACCCGACCAAGCCGAGTACTGCGACGGGTCGAGGAACCAGACTCGAGACGAACAGCAGATAGCTGAGGATCACGCCACCGACACCCGTCGGGATGTATACCCACAGCAGGTGGTTCGGGACCACCTCCAACTGGGTCAGGAGGTAGACACCGCAAGCCGCGGACACCGTGAACTCGGTGATCCTGAGCACCGGATACCAGATGGCCAGCCGTTGGTCGACGGCCTTCAGGACCGGGTACATCAGGAGGCCGATGCCTACGACAGCAAGGCCGGAACACATCATGAGCAGGACACCGACCGTCAGGGGCGCCCTCTCGGTGTCGCCGTCCACAAAAGCCTGGATCAACGACGTGCCCACCATGGCGGTGGCCATCTGCACGAAGAACAGAATGCCCACGGCGACCGCGATCATCCTTCTTCGAGCCGGACCGGTCGGCGGGGCGATGCTCGTAGTCATGTCCGGCTCCTCAAACAGGTGGGAACTCGCGGTACCTACAGGGAGGCCCGGCTATGAGGGTCGGATACCGCAGGCCAGTACCCGGGGCTAGTTCACCCCGTCGCGGGCCGCAAGTTACCCGGGTGTGGAAGGAATCGGCCGCGTCGTGCGTGGACCCGTGGATTTCGCGCTGAGGAATCCCGCCCACCCCGGCGGCCGATCTGGGCGCGGCACTGCTGCCGTTTGAATGCAACCGTGGGTATATGGGGCATACGGGGGCATACGTTGTGGAACGGATGCCAGCGAACGCGCGGCCTGCCGACCCGGACCTACCCCAGGACGTCTCTCCATGGGCGGCAGTGGTGAAACCGTCGTCCGCGCAGCGCCTCCAGCCCTTCCCTGCGCTGCTCCCCCGCCCTGTCCAGCCCACGGGTACAGGGACGAGCCGCCTCAAGCGAGCCGGCTGATGGGCTCCGCGTCGCGGCCAGCTCTGCCTGAACGCAGCGGCGTCGACTATGTCTCCGCTCTGGCGCAGATGTGGGCTGCGGTCGAGCCCGAACAAACAACGCATCGACAAGACGCATGTCGGGCCGCGTGACACCGACCAGCTCACCCTTGACTTCTTGGAGGCCAACGACCCCTACCCCGTCGGAACGCGGATCTTCGCCGCCCGATGGAAGCCCGGCCAGTGGGAGCCTGGGCGAGTCATCAGCCGCGCTGACATCGACGAGTGGACCATAATCTTCTTCGACGGAAGTGAGCACGCGCTTCGGGATCACGCAGAGCTTTGCCCTGCGTTCTTGCTCGGCGATTAACCCTCGACGGCTCAATGCTCTCAGGGAGCAGTCGTCGATATGCAATGTCGCGGGCGACGGCGTCCACGGCCAGTAACAACACCGAGCTTGCCAACGAGCACGAGGATGTGGGCACTGATCTCAGATGCCCAGCGGCACGCTAGGCACTGCCTCTGGACAGAGCCCTGTGGCCTGGCGCGCACCTGAGTTCGGGTTGTCGGCTGCGGACCGGCTCGGCGTCACGTTCAGCGATCGCAGCGCCGCGTCTGTCAAAGGAGCGACTACCCAAGAGACCGCGGGCTGGCTGCGCAACGAGCACCGGATCCTCGATCACCTGCACGGCATCAGCCCCTCCCCCGAGGCCAGGCCCTCGGGCGTCAGGACGACGGCACCGGACAGCCGTTCCCGGTGACGGAGGACCTTTCCGCCGCCTGCTAGCCCGCGGCCGGCGCCGAAATCCAGACGACAGAGACGAGGACGTTACCACCGTCGATCACTACGTGTTATCACCGGCGCGCCGCCAATAGATGCAAGGATTCGCCCTAAACAACAAAAGAGGCGAGCTGATGTCCGACGAGACAGAGCAGACGGTCTTTCCCTACAGCCAATTGGTGATGGGTTCATTAGCTCGCGGCGCCGAGGACGAAGCACTCGCAGCCCAGGACGAGGCTGACCGGGAGTGGCTGAACACGGGCGAACAAATGATCCAAGGGGAGCAGTCCGAGCTTGACCGGGCGGTCGCGGACGGCAAGACATACGCGCAGTTCAGATCGGCCGTCGTGCACACCCTCAACTGCTCGATCGTGCGCGAGCGGTTCGATCGCATGTCGGCCTGGCGGGCGCTCCTCGAACGATTCGGCGCCGGGGAGTACAACGCAACCATCCGGCCCGGCCCGACGCTGTACCACCGGCACGAGCTCGAGGCACTGCCCCGCACTCGTCGCCGCTGTGAGAAGTGCGCTCCGGACATCGAGAACTGGACCAAGCCCTCGCCAAGCCATCCCGGGACAGTGATCACAAAGGAGATCAAGAGTGTGTCGCTGGCCGCTCATCACGCAGGCAGAACGCTGATACTCGCCGATGGATCCGAGGCCGGCGAGATCGAGGCAGTGCACATCACGGTGACGACGACCGGTGGCACCTACAAGATCGGGCGCGACGCCTCTGTAACGCTCCGGCACGTCGTGTCCAAGTAGCCCGCCTGTCCGAGTCCCCGACGACGTCAGCCCCCGAAGGCCGACCCCCGACGCGAAGACCTACCTTCACCGTTGGGAACACTGCCGGGACGGGCCACCGCTCTTCTCACCCGCATCGACACCAGCGCTCGCCGCGTCAGTTCACCCGCTGGTTCACCCCGGACTCCGTTGTGCCCGGTCGGCTGGCTCAATAACGTTCGATGCCACTCGCTGATGCGACACCGTCCCGGGATATCCGAACCGTGCGAGGAGAGCTCCTGTCATGCTCGAAGTTGTCAAAGCCTGGTTCGAGGGTATGGGCGTCGGGTTCCAGCTGGCGCGGGACGGCTGGACCGAGATGGTCCAACCCACTTACAGCTTCTTCGACGGGCAGAGGGACCGGACGATGGAGACCGTCGCCGGGTTGCGCGGCACCGGCGGCATGCTGATCTTCCTCGCCCTCTGGTATTTCAGTGCCCTACCCCGGGACGCAGCCGAGCGCACCGTCGAGAACTGGGCCGTCCTGGGCCCGCTGGAGACCATGGCCGATGGCCTGATCGCGTTCCTCCTGGTGCTCGTCGTGATGTGGATCGTCACGATCTTCCTGCTCGTGGTAGCGCGGCCCGGGAACCGAAAGGCGGTGTACCAGTGCGCCCAGATCGCGTTCGCCCCGGCGCGCTGGATGATCATGACGCCATTGAAAGTGCTTCTCCCGCTTCTGCTGGTCGACGCCCTCGCGGCGGCTGCCCTCGCCAGTTTCCTCCTCCCCGAGGACTGGTGGCCACTGAAGATCCTGGCCGGCCTGGCGCTGCTGCCGCTGGGGATAGCAGCCTGCGTGCTGCAGGGGATGTTGATCGGCCTGCTCTTCTATATGGGCTGGATCGTGCTCTCGGGTTCCGGATCGATCGCCACCAACTACTTCCGAGCCATCGACGGGCACCCGACGATGCGCGCGCTCATCGCCATCGGCGTCTTCGGCACCTACCTCGCCTTCGGCCTCCTCGGATTCGAGATCTTCGATCTCGACTTCGCCGAGTCCGGCGACCTCGCGGCGACCTACTTCACATTCTCTGGCGGCGGCGAGCTCGGCTGGTACCTCTTGACCGTACCGGTGCCGCTCATCGGCATCCTCATCGCGATCTGGGAACTACGTCGGCTGCATCGCATGCACGGCGCCACCGTGCGCTCCGAAGTGACCTACTACCAGGATTGATCAGATCCCGCGCTCAAGTCGGCGGGTGCGAGTGCCCGGATGACCCCACGGGTTGCCATGGCCGAGTATGACGCCTTCGGTGAGCATCCTGGACTAGTCAATGCGGTGGCCGTGACGGCAATCGAGGCGGCCTTGCGCCTCGACGAGGACCCGCAGCGCTACCTCTACGAGGTCGCCGACAAGGCCGATGCCCGCCCGCGCCGTCGCCGCACGCGCCAGACTCTGCGCCCGGCGATGCGGCGTCTGCTCGACCTGCTCACCGACACTCGTCGGTGACCTCACCCTCGACTGCGACACGTGGTCCAGCCCCGACGGCAGCGGCCAGCGGCTGATGGTGTTGACGGCCGAGGCCGGATCGCCGTCCGACGAGGCGCTGCGCATACTCGCCTCCTGGACGGCGACCGCGGGAGCGGAAGCGCGATGAGCCCCTCGACCGCAGCCGTGCTAACCGCACTCCACGAGACGTTCTCGCTGCATCTCTCGGCCGGGCCCGCCGGTCCGGGCGCCCAGGAAGTTGAACTTGGCATGGTCGTCGCTCACGGCGAGCGGACCTGCGGTCGACGCCGCCTAACGTCAGAAGTACGGCGCGTCGGCGCTCTTCGCTGTCAGCTCGGCCTCGTGTCTCGCGACAGTGCGCATCTCACCTCGACGGTGACGATCCGCCGTCGGCCACCACCCGACCTGCTCGCGTCCTTCGAAGAGGTGTCCAGCACACGTTGAAGACACAGCTAGCCCTCGTCACCTGTGCCGGCGTGCTACTGCTCGACCGTCGGCTCAGCTCCAGGGCACGCCTCGTGGACGGCGCTCATGACCGGCTGGCCTGACGTGCGGCCACCGCGACACCCAGGGCCATGCCCCAGGCCCGCGCCCGGTCGAGCTCACCGTCGACCAGGGGCCCTTTGACACCGGTGACCCGGAAGCCCTCGGGAACCGCGACGAGAAGGTAGCCCAGCCGGTCCAGCCGGCGGCTCGCCGCACGTGCGGCGGAACCCGTGACGCGCGACGTCACGCGGGTGTCGAACGCGGTGGCCTGGGTCGCGCTCGTCCGGACCGGGAGGCCCTTGAGCCACTCACGGATACCGCGCTCCAGCGAGATGATCGCGGGCGCCTGACGAGCGGCATCGATCCGGGTCGCCGGACGCGACATGCCGAACGCATGGGTCGGCCCGCCGACCACCAGCAGGGTGACCTCGTCGGGCACGGCGTCGGGTGCCGCGCCCACCTCCACGATGTCGACCGCCATGAATTCCTGGACCCCTCCTGCGACCGCCTGGGCGACGGCTTCCGTGCTACCGAACATGGACTCGTAGACCACTAGTGCACGCATGGCTGCTTCCTGCCTGGGTTCAGTTGCTCGAGGGGTACGGGGAGACAGCTCCAACGTCTCTCCGCAAGGTCCGCGCGTGGCAGGGACGAAGGTCCCCCGTGCCGCAGCGAAGGTCCCGACAGTCTTGTGGCACTGCTCGCCGCGTCGATTCTCGCGGGAGCCGCCCGACGTCAAGCATCGGCACAGGTAAGACGCCGCGCCCGTCGAGGTGGTCGACCTAGAACGGGCAGAGCAGTACCTTTTGCCCATGAGCAGCGACAGCGACGCGCCTCCGAGCGAGGGCGGCGAGAAGGCCGAGCGGATGGACCGCCTCCGGGCACTGTTGACCAAGCCCATCAAGATTCCCGAGTCCGCGTCGAACGACAGCGAGGACGCGGACTACTCCGCACCCGTGGCGGCGGCCGCGGCGCCCAAGGCGGCAAAGGGCGCCAAGGTGCCGGTCGAGACCCCGCCGGCGGTCAAGGCCGCGGCTGAGGCTCTCGACCGCCTCAGCGACGAAGAGAAGCCTGCCGCCGACGACGGCGCGCAGTCCGGCCGGCCGAGCAGGTCACGCCGCACCTGGGCGGACGCCTACCTCGCCAAGCCGGACAAGCCCCTGACCCCGGAGGAGGTCCGCGCCGAGCTGACCGTCAACCTCAAGGAACAGGCCACGGACCTGCGCGAGCTCATCGCCAAGGAGAGCGTCGCACAGGCGAAGGCGCAGGAGCAGGCCCTCACCCAGGCGATCGAGCAGGCGCGCGAGACCGCGGCAGGCGAGCTCGCCACCGCGATCGAGCAGTCCGCCGGCACTGCCCGCGAGGAGGCCGCGCGGCTGCGGGAGCAGATCGACGAGCTCACCTCGACGACCGGCGCGCTGCGCACCGACCTCGACTCGGCGCGCGCCGTCGCCTCAGCCGCTCAGGCTGCCGCGGACGCCGCGACGACGTCGGCACACGCTGCCCGCGAGGCGGCCGACGCCGCCACCAAGAAGGCGGCTACCGCTACCACGTTCGCCTGGGTGGGCATCGCCCTGGCCCTGGTGGCCGCGGTGCTCGCGGTGGTGCTGTAGCTCAGCGCGGATCGTCGAGATCGACACCGGCGCGCAGCACGAAGCGCCGGTGCCGGCGACGTCCGTACGCATGACCCCCGTAGTACGTGGGCGACTCCCGGACCGGCGAGTACGTGACCCGGGGGCCGGTGAACAGCTCGTCGAGCAGTGCGGCGAACGCCGCGTCGACCGGCGAGCCCACCGCCTGCGCGCCTGGCCGGCCGGGCGCCTGACCTTCCGTTGATTCGTACATGTGTTCGATCTTACCCGTCGCCCACACCGGAGTCCATCGAATGCGTTGGCCAGCTCAGCGCCGCCACCGTTACGGTCGGCGGATGATTCTCAGCCACGACGTCACGGGCGCCGGGCCCGCCGTCCTGCTCCTGCACGCCGGCGTCGCCGACTCCCGGATGTGGGACCCGCAGCGACCCTCCCTCGCCCTGCACCACCGCGTGATCCGGTGCGACCTGCGCGGTTACGGCACCACGCCGCTGACCAGCGAACCGTTCGACAACGCGGGCGACGTGCGGACGCTGCTCAGCTCGCTCGGCGAGCGCCCGGTGGCGATCGTCGGGGCGTCGGCGGGCGGGAACGTGGCGCTCCAGCTCGCCTCCGAGTGGCCGGACCTCGTGTCCCACCTCGTCCTGCTGAACTCGGCCTTCGCCCTGCCCGCCACCCGCTCCCTGCAGCGGTTCGGGCGGCGCGAGGACGCGCTGCTCGAGGCGGGCGACGTCGACGGCGCCACCGAGCTGAACGTCGCCACCTGGCTCGGGCCCGACGCCGACGACGACGCCCGTGAGCTGCTGCGCACGATGCAGCGGCACGCGTTCGAGGTTCAGCTCGGCGCCGGGGACGCCATCCACCAGGAGGCTGGGCCCGAGATCGACCTGGAGTCGATCACCGCCCACACCCTCGTCGTCTCGGGCGGCCAGGACCTCGACCACTTCCGCGCCGTCGCGAACCACCTCGCCGGGCACATCCCTGGTGCGAAGCACACTCAGCTCGGCTGGGCCGGCCACCTGCCGAACCTCGAACGTCCGGACGAGATGACGGCGCTGGTCACCGACTTCCTGGCCGAGTTCCCGCGCTGAGCCGGGCGGCGTCCAGGTAGCCGCGTGTCACCCGGTCCTGGACCCGGTGGGCGATCCGCGGCAGGATCCGGGAGCCCCAGAAGTCGTGCCGGGCCACCGCGTGGATCTCGAAGACGAGCCGGTCGCCGTCGCGCAGCACGCGGAACGACTCGACACCCGTCTCCGGGTGGTCGGGCAGCGTCGCGTAGGTGAAGCCCGTCTCGTCGGGCGTCCGGACGACGTCGACGACCCGGCACGGCGCGGCGAACCAGAGCGGCCCTGCCCGCACGGCCTGCACCACCGTCACGCCGACGTCGGCGTGACCGGACGGGACGATGACGAGCCCCGCGCCGCGGTGGATCTGCCAGCCGAAGAGCGCGTCGGCGGTGGCGGTCAGCGACGCGTCGGGGCCGAGCACCACCCGTTCGCGCAGCACGCGCGCTCTCGCGGGTGGCGCGTCGAGCCAGGCGAGCTCGGCGGTCGGCCGCCTGGCAGCCGACCGGTCGAGGATCCGCGCGAGGTCGGGCCGGGTCAGCTGCACCCGGGAAGCATAGAGGCCCCACCCGGGAAGCCTGCGGCTTTGGGACGTCACCGCGCCGGGCGCTGCTCCTCGAAGCGGACCGGGAGCTCCCGGGGCACCGACGACCACAGCGTCCCGGCGGAGCGCAGCTCCTCGGGCGGGACCGTCAGCGTGACGCCGCCGAGGCGGCGCAAGGCGGCGCCCACCGCCACCTGCGCGATCACCGTGGCGGGCCGGCGGGCGGGGCAGGCGTGCGGGCCGGCGCCCCACGTGAGGTAGGAGAGGTTGCCCGACTCCATCCAGATGTCGTCGCCGGTGGCGCGCGATTCCGCGCTCGCGCCGAGGATGCCCGGCACTACCGCGTCGCCGGCCAGGATCTTCCGGCCGCCGAGCGTCGTGTCCGCGAGCGCGAAGCGGGGCGCGGCGTTGGGTGCGGGAGGCGCCGAGCCGAGCACAGCGGTCAGGGTGTCGGGCGCGGACAGCAGCCCTCCGGCCCGCCCGTCGAACCGGGGGTCGGTGAGCCGCATGCGCAGGGCCTGGGTGATCCACGCGACCTCGAACTCGCTGCCCAGGATCAGGGTCGCCGAGACGGCGCTCTGCGCGTCCAGGTCGGTGGGGGCGCTGGGGTGGTTCAGGATCGCCGAGGTCAGGTCGTCCGACGGTTCCGCGCGGCGGCTGGCGATCAGGTCGGCGATCAGCGCCCGCTGCGCGTTGAGCGACTCGCGGCCAGCCGCACCCTTGGCCTGGAACACGCGCTGGGCGTGGCCGAGCATGTCGCGGGACTGCGGGGCGTCGAGACCGAACATGGTGGACAGCACCAGGATCGGGACGGCGCGCGCGTAGTCGCCCACGAGGTCGCCCTCACCCTTGGCCAGCAGCCGGTCCAGCGCGATCCCGCACCACTGCTCGACGATCGTCGCGAGCCGGTGCTCGTCGACGCTCTCGAACGCGTCGTCGACGAGACGGCGCAGGTGGCGGTGCCGGACGCCGTCCACGTAGTAGATCCCGTCGCGCGGGGCGAGGACGCCGCCGACGCCGCTGTCCGGGCGGACCGTGCCGTCGACGAGCAGGCTCCAGTTGCGCGAGTCCCGCGCGAAGAGGCTCTCGTTGCGCAGCACGGTGACCAGCTCGCGGTGTCCGAGCACCAGCCAGGCCGGCACGCCGGGCTCCAGCAGCACGGGGGCCACGTTGCCCCACCGCGCGCGCAGCCGTTCGTAGACCTGCGCCGGGTCGGCGCTGGTGGTGGTCTCGATGAGCGGCGTCAGGTCGTCCAGATCGATCAGGCGCTCCGACTGGGTGGTCGTCGTGACTGTCATGGCTCCCCTGGGGTTCTGGGCGCGACAGATCGCGCACCATGGCTTTTAGGCGGAATGTACCTCATGTCCAATGCACTGTAATGAACTCGAAGCCTTGTCCTGTCACCCGCGCTGTGCTTTCCTGTACCGAGAAACCGGTTTCTCAGTACAGGAACGCAACAGCCCTGGAGGCAACGATGCCCGCACCTCTCGCCCTGCCCGCGCTCGCCCTGGTCCTCTCCCCCACGCTCGCGCTGGCGCCGCTGCTGGGCGGCGGCGCGGCGTCGGCGTGCGAGCCGTCACCCGCCGACGACGTCGTCCGCATAGTCGTGGCGGCCGACAGCAGCGGGGACGCCACCGGCGCCCAGGAGGCCGTGGACCTGGCGCCCACGGACTTCGCGGGGCGGGTGGAGATCGTCTTCGAGCCCGGCCGGTACGCGGGACGTGTGGTGATCGACTCGGCGCACCAGCGGCTCTCGTTCCTGGGCTCCACCGGCGATCCGGAGGACGTCGTCATCACCGACGACCGCGCCGCGGGCACCCCGAAGCCCGGCGGCGGCACGTGGGGCACGAGCGGCAGCGCGTCGGTGACGGTCCAGGGCGCCGACTTCCGCGCCGAGGCCGTGACCTTCGAGAACGCGTTCGACGAGGCCGCGCACCCGGAGTTCAGCGGCCACCAGGCCGTCGCCGTGAAGACCGCCGCCGACCGGGTCGAGTTCGACAACGTCCGGTTCCTCGGCAACCAGGACACGCTCTACCTGGACTCCCCCTCGGCGACCACACCGGGACGCGTGTACGTGCACGACAGCTACGTGGAGGGCGACGTCGACTTCATCTTCGGGCGCGCCACCGCCGTCCTGGACGACACCACGATCAACGCCCTGCCCCGAGCCTCGGACCCGAGCGGCTACGTGCTGGCGCCGAGCACCTCTGCCGGGTTCGCCCGCGGGTTCCTCGTCATCGACAGCGCCATAGTGTCCGACGCGCGGGACGGCTCCTACTACCTCGGCCGGCCCTGGCACCCGTCCAGCGCCCCGGACAACAACCCGCGCGCCGTCGTCCGCGACACGCAGCTCGGCACCTACCTCAAGACCGACCCGTGGACCACGATGTCGGGCTACGACTGGGCCGCGGGCAGCAACGCCGAGCACGACAACCACGGACCGGGCGCCGTGGTGAACGAGCACCGGCCGCAGCTGTCCGACGCCCAGGCCGCAGACCACGAGATCGACGACTACCTGGCCGGCGCCGACGGGTGGGCGCCCCAGGCCAAGCAGGCCAAGCAGGCCAAGCAGGCCAAGCGCTAGCGGGGCACCTCGAACCGCACCGGGAGCTGCCACGGCATGGACGACCACAGGGTTCCCGTGACGGGCAGCGAGTCCAAGGGGACCGTGAGCGTCACCCCGCCGAGCCGGCGGAGCGCCACCTCGACCGCCACCTGCGCGATCACCCTGGCCGGGCGCCGCACGGGGCACGCGTGCGGGCCCGCGCCCCAGGTGAGGTAGGCGAGGTTGCCGGGCTCGAGCCAGAGGTCGTCCCCCGACGCGCCACGCGACTCCGCGCTGGCGCCGAGGATGCCGGGCACGAGGGCGTCGCCCGCCGCGATCCTGCGACCGCCCAGCGTCGTGTCGGCCATCGCGAAGCGCGGCCCGGTGTTGCTCGCGGGTGGGATGGAGCCGAGCACCGCCTCCAGCGTGTCCGACGCCGACAGCATGCCGCCCGACCGCCCGTCGAACCGCGGGTCCGTCAGCCGCATCCGGAGCGCCTGCGTGATCCACGCGACCTCGAACTCGCTGCCCAGGACGAGCATCGTGGAGACCGCGCTCTGCACGTCCTCGTCGGAGGGCTCGCTCGGGTGGCGCAGGATCGCCGAGGTCATGTCGTCCGACGGCTGCTCCCGGCGCCGGGCCACGAGGTCGACGACGAGGCGCTTCTGCGCGATGAGCGCCTCGGCACCCTCGGCACCCCTGGCGCGGAAGATCCGGCGCGCGTGGCCCAGCATCGCCCGCGCCTCCTCCGCGTCGAGCCCGAACATCGTGGACATCGCCAGCAGCGGCACGGCCCACGCGTACTCGCTGACCAGATCGGCCTCGCCCTTGGCCACCACCCGGTCCAGCGTGCTCTCGCACCACTGCCGCACGGTCACGGCGAGGCGGCGCTCGTCGAACCTCTCGAACGCGTCGTCGACAAGACGGCGCAGGTGCCGGTGCCGCGTCCCGTCGACGTAGTAGACGCTGTCCCGCGGGGCGAGGACCGCGCCGACGCCGCTGCGCGGGTCCAGATGGCCGGCCGCGACCAGGCTCCAGTTGCGGGAGTCGCGCGAGTACAGGCTCTCGTTGCGCAGCAGCGTGGCGAGCTCCCGGTGCCCCAGCACGAGCCAGGCCCGCACGTCGCCCTCCAGGAGCACCGGGGCGACGTTGCCCCACCTCGCGCGCAGCCGCTCGTACACCGCCGCTGGGTCGGGGCTCCTCGTGGTCTCGGTCAGCGGCGTCAGGTCGGCCAGGTCGGTCAGGCGTTCGGCCAGGGTGGTCGTCGTGACTGTCATGGTTCTCGGTTCTCGACGCGCCAGAGGCGCACGGTACGTCGTCGTCGATCGAAACGTATCGCATGCGCGGCGGCCTGTACCGAAAAGTCCGGTACGGGCCCTTGCGAGACAAGTAGTCATCCGTTTGCCATGCGCACTTCGCTCGTCGGCAATGCCGCGGGTGAAGTCTTCGGCGGGAAGGTCACCACCTGCTGATCGGGACGAGGGAAAACATGCCTGGACCTGCACGAACACTCAAGCTCGCGATCGGTACGACGGCGGCAGCGGTAGCCCTGGGCGTCACGGCCGCGGGATCCGCGGCGGCGGGTACGACGGCGACTACGCCGGCGCCCGCGGAGCTCTCCGCGGCGAGCGACGCCGACCTGGCGCAGCGCTGGGCGCCGATCCACTACCAGGACGTCGACCAGACCGGCACCAACGCCCTGGGCGGTCGCTCGGACTACATCGCGGCCTACGACTTCGACGGCGACCTCCACGCCCGCAACAACTGGGAGAACACCGGCAGCCACACGCTGGCCGCCACCGCCTACTACTCGGTGCTCGAGACGGGCACCCACTGGTTCGTCACCTACATGTTCTTCCACCCGCGGGACTGGTCCGACTCGATCTTCGACACGGAGCACGAGAACGACGCCGAGGGCGTCATGGTCGCCGTCCAGAAGGACGGCTCGGCGTACGGCGTCCTGCGCGGGGCCGTCACCGTGGCGCACACCGACTTCTTCTCGTACACGCCGTCGGGCAGCACCTGGGGCGCCGGCGCCGAGAACATCGACGGCACCCTGCAGACGGCGACCAGCCCGCACGACGGGCTGGCTCATCCCGTCACCGCCCAGGAGGCCAAGGGGCACGGTCTCAAGGCCCGCCCGGGCTACGACATCCGGGGCGACGGCGTCATCTACTACCCGGCGGGCCGCGCCGAGGTGCCCGAGCACCCGGACGACCGCGACGTCTCCTACCGCCTGGTGGACGTGCACGCGCCGGGCGGGCTCTGGTCGCAGCGCACCAACACATCGCTGTTCGCGAGCCACGGCACCTTCGCGGGCGACGGCTCCGGCAGCTGCGGCGACGGCGGGATCTCCTGCTCGCAGAACTCGGCGAACGCGCCGTGGGGCTGGGACGACGGCAACGACGGCCCGGGCCGTGGCGCACTGGCCACCGACCCGGCGGGGCTCGCGGCGAACTACTTCCGCATCCCGGAGGCGCTGGACCGTGCCTACGTGAACAACCCGTACTGATCCAGCGGCCGGCTCGTGTCAGGTGTCAGACGCTCAGGTCACCGGGGTGACCTGAGCGTCTGACGCGCGAGAATGGCGCCGTGACCGACACCGCCTCACCCGCCGTCCGACACCAGGTCCCGTACTACTCGCAGTGGGCCTCTCCCGAGCTCGTGCCCGCGATCGTCGGCGGCACCATGCGCGCCGCCGACGATCCGCGATGGGCCGACTACGGGGCGAGCACCCCCGAGGAGTACGAGTGGTGGGCCGATCAGCTGTGCGGCGTGGCGTGCCTGCGCATGGCCCTGGGGTACTGGCACCTGGACGTTCCGACCCCGATGCGGCTCGCCGCCGACTGCGTAGCGGTCGGCGCCTACGTCCACCGCGACGACGGTGGTCTCGACGGCCTCATCTACGCCCCGTTCGCCGCCTACGTGCGGGCCCGGTGGGGCCTCGTCGCCGACGTCTACCCGGACCTTCCGATCGACCAGATCACCCAGCACGTCGCCGCCGGGAATCTGGTGATGCTGTCGGTCTACCGGACTCTCCGCGTGCTCGACCCGGCTCCGCCCCGCCGGGGTGGGCACCTGGTGCTCGCCGTCGGCGCCGACGAGGAGCACGTAGTGATTCACGACCCGTCCGGGTTCCCTGGGAGATCGCAGGAGTACGCCCGCGTCAGCTGGTCCGACCTGGACCGCTTCTACGCCGGCCGCGGCATCGTCCTCGGCGAGCCCCGAGCGCCGCAAGCCTGAACGCCCGCGACGGCGCGCTGAGGTTCGAGTCGAAGTTGAGAGTTAGCCAACCTTCAACCTCAAGTTGAGGCTCAGGCCAGCTGACGCGAGCGCCTGAGGTCCGCTTCGACCATGCGGTTGCGCATGCCGTAGAGCCGAAACGCATGCGCAACCGCATGATCAAGGCGGACCGGTAGGCCTGACGACGTCAGGCCAGCCTGGCGC
Source organism: Promicromonospora sp. NPDC023805 (assembly GCF_040639635.1). NCBI lineage: Bacteria > Bacillati > Actinomycetota > Actinomycetes > Micrococcales > Promicromonosporaceae > Promicromonospora > Promicromonospora sp. NPDC023805. The sequence goes on from NZ_JBFAAH010000033.1 coordinate 14,102, forward strand.
TCACCACGAGCTCCTGGCCGACGTCGAGGCGCACGTCGGCCAGCCGGACGCCGTCGGGCAGCTGCTCGGCGAGGTCGATGTCCCGGCTCGTCGCGGCCTGCACCCGGCCCCTGATGGTGCCCAGCAGCGCGGCCACTATCGGGTTGCCGCTCGCGAGCTGCACGTCGCGGACCGCGAGCACCATGTTCTCGTCGACGCTGACCGACGCGGTGGCCTGCACCCGGGCCGAGAGGAACATGCCCTTCTTGATCGCGGCGTCGACCCGGAGCGCCGCCGCACGCGGGCCGCGCGACACCAGGTCGACGTCCAGCGCGGTCAGCGTGATGCCCTGCTGCAGCAGCACCACCGTGAGCAGCCCGCGGGCCGTCGCGACCAGGCCCGCCTTGTCGACCGCGACGCGCGCGTGGCCCGCCACCGGGTGCGCCTCACTCGGCTCCACCGGCTGGATGCCGACGCGGCCGTCGGAGTCCTCGACCCAGTCGAACCGCAGCCCCTCCACCTCGGCGGTGATGTCGATCGGCAGGTCCACCGCGACGAGCCGGTGCGCGTCCACGCGGAGACGGCGCAGCGTGCCCGGCTCGCGCCGGACCACCTCGGGGCGCCACTGCTTCGCGGCGTCGGCGGCGCCACCCGCCTGTCCGGGTCCGGGGGCGCCGTCGGCGCTGACGACGACGCCCGTCAGGTCGATGTCGGCGGACGCGACGTCGGCGCCGTCGAGGACCGCGTCGACGGCGGCCCGCTCGAGCCCGACCGCCCGGCCGCCCAGCGCTTCCGCGAGCGCCACCCGGACGCGGGCGACAAGATCTGCGGCGTCGGCGGGCCGGGGCGCGGTGCCGAGCGGGATCGCTTCGGGGGTGCGCTGCTCGGTGGGTTCGGGTCGCGGGTAGGCGTCGCTCATGGATGTGAGACTAACCGCGAACGCGCCGTGCTGAACGCCCACCACTTGTACTGTGGGTGCCGTGATCAGCATCGATGCCGACTCCCCCGTTCCGCCGTTCGAGCAGGTGCGCACCACGCTCGCGCAGCAGATGGCGGACCGGACCCTGCCCGTCGGCACGCGCCTGCCTACGGTGCGGGCGCTCGCGGCGGAGCTCGGCATCGCCGTCAACACGGTGGCCCGCGCGTACCGCGAGCTGGAGGCTGCGGGCCTGGTCGAGACCCGCGGCAGGGCCGGAACCTTCGTGAGCGCGGCGGGCGACCAGCGCCTGGCCCTCGCCCAGGGCGCGGCCTCCACGTACGCGGAGACGGTCCGCGCGCTCGGCATCGGCCGGGCCGAGGCGCTGGAGATCGTCTCGGCGGCGCTGCGGTAGCAGCGGGTCTGGTCAGGGTCTCTCGGCTCGGTGTCGATCCGCGCCGGTGTCGTTCGTCGAAGTGGTGGGCGACCGACCGATGAACTCTTGTGCGGCCGGTCGTCAGTACTCCCGGGAGTGGGACCCGACATCACGGCCAACGAGGAGACGTCATGACCGCAACGCACGAGAGCCACACCGAGCAGGCCGGTACGGCCGCCGTCCCGCCAGTCGTCGACCGGGACGCCTGGCAGGTAGCGCGCGACGAGCTGCTGGTGCGCGAGAAGGCGCACACCCGTGAGGGTGACGCGATCGCCGCGGCCCGGCGCCGGCTGCCGATGACCGAGGTTGACGGTGCGGCGGTCGTCGTCGGCCCGGCGGGGCCGACCACCCTGCTGGACCTGTTCGAGGGTCGCGAGGAGCTGGTCGTCTACAAGCACATGTGGCACCTGGGCGAACCGTTCGAGAACCAGTGCCCTGGCTGCACCATGACCTACTGGGCGGTGCAGGACCCGGCGTACCTGAAGGCGCGGGGTGTGTCGTTCGCGGTGTTCGCGAAGGCGCCGTATGCCGAGCTCGCGCCGTTCGTCGAGTTCATGGGGTACCCGCAGGACTGGTACTCGGTCTTCGACTCCGACGACGAGACGGTGAGTGGCGGCGAGTTCGGCACCTGGCTGTGCTTCCTGCGCAAGGGCGACCGGGTGTTCCTCACCAGCTCCGTCACGGGACGCGGGGCCGAGGCGACCATGCCGGCGCTCGCCCTGCTCGACATGACGGCACGGGGCCGCAAGGAGGCCTGGCAGGACTACCCCGAGGGCTGGCCCGAGGGCAAGGTGCCGGGCTGGTTCTGGCGTGCCGACGAGGACGGCGCCGGGAACAGCTGGAACGGCGGGCGGCCCGCCGTCCAGTGGACCCGTCCGGGCGCGACGCCGGTGACGGCGGGCGAGCACCACCACTGACCGTCCTGACCGTCTGACCAGCCAGTCTTACCAGCCAGGAGCCGGCGCGGGTCCGTGCGGTTCGTCGCACGGACCCGCGCAAGGTGGGCATACTTGCGCGGATGACCCTCGCAACTTTTCACCCGGTCCACCATGTAGACGTCGGCGGGCTGCGCCTCGCCTACCGTGAGGCGGGCGATCCCGCGGCGCCCCCGCTGCTCCTCCTGCACGCTCTCGGCGAGAGCTCGCTCTCCTGGGACCCCCTGCTGGACGACCTCGCGGCCCTCGGCTACCGGGTCCTCGCGCCCGACGCGCGGGGCCACGGCGACAGCGACCGTCCGGGCACGTATGGCTACGAGCTCCTGGCCGCCGACGCCGTCGCGTTCTGCGACGCGCTGGCACCGGCGCCTGCCGCGGTCACCGTCGTCGGGCACTCGATGGGCGCCGCGACCGCCGCACTGGTGACCACGCTCCTTACCGACGGCTCCCCCGGGCGCGTGACGCGCCTCGTCCTGGAGGACGCCACCCCGGTCCGCCCGGGCGGGCCCGCGTTCGAGCCGTTCGAGAAGCCAGACCACCCGGTGCCGTTCGACTGGCCGCTGGTCAACGCGCTGCGCGCCGAGCGCAGCGAGCCCGACCCGGCGTGGTGGGCCGCCGGGCTACGGATCGACGTCCCTGTCCTGGTCGTGGCGGGCGGCCCGGCGAGCAACGTCGACCAGGCGGACCTCGTGGACTTCGCGGCGGGTGTCGCCGACGGGCGGCTCGCCGAGATCCGCGTGGGCCACATGGTGCACGACGAGGCGCCGGAGGAGTTCCTCGCCGCGGTGAGCGAGTTCCTCCGCCGGCCCTGAATCTGTCCCCGCCGGCCCCTGCTGACCAGGGTGCCCGGGCGCTCAGGCCGCCGCGGTGCGGTCCGGGCGTCCGGCGCCGTCCAGGCTCAGCCGCACCCGCGGCTGCAGCATGGTCACGACGCCGGCCACCACGAAGGCGATGTGCAGCGCGCGGATCGCTGGCATCAGCGGGGACACGTCGCCCCCGAGCGTGTAGTACCAGCTCGCGCCGCCGGCGAGGTCGGCCGCCATGGGCACCACCATCGAGGCCAGGCCGAGCACGCCGAGGCCGGCCAGGAGCGCCCACCAGGCCCAACGGCGTCCGGCCGCCAGGTACCAGGCGCACGCGAGCGCCGCGGCGAAGATCAGGCCACGGAAGGCCATCTGGGTGACGAGGTCGCCGTCGATGCCCTCCTGGGCGTGGATGGCCGCGACGGAGACGGCGCCCTCGGCGATCCCGGCGAGGACGGCGAGCGCGAAGGCGGCCGCTGACAGTGTGCGGAGCTTGGTTTCGGTCATAAGTACATGCTGGTCAGGACGCGGCTCCGGGAGAATCCGGCTGGCCTCCGTCCTGGGCGGTGGGTTGTCCCGACCCTGCTCGTCCGCCGGTCTCGTCACCCTGCCTCGTCGTCGGGCATCCGCAGCGGTCCCGTCGCGAGGCGGGCCAGCTCCCCGACCGCGGCGTCCACGCCCGGCAGGTGCCGTTCCGGCCGGGCCGCCCAGGTCAGCACGACGACGCCCACCGGGTGCTCGTGCGGGAACCCGACCACTGCCGCCTCGTGGCGCAGCCTGCCGAGGGTCCCGGTCTTGCCGTGCAGCACCACGTCGTCGTGCGGGAACCCGCTGCCGACCCGGTGCCGCCACGCCTGGTGCGCGAGCGCGTCCCGCACCAGGTCGTACGCCGGGCCGCGACACGACCACAGGAGGCGCAGCACCTGCCCGAGCTCGGCAGCGGTGGCGGCGCTCGCGAGCGCCGGGTCGTACTGGCTCGTCTCGGCCGCGTGGTCCGGGTCGGCCAGTGCCCGCTGTGCGCCGGCCCAGGTTGTGGTGCCGGTGTCCCGCAGGAGCGCCCGCGTCTCGTCGGCGGAGCCCTGCCGCACCAGGGTCGCCGGCAGGCCCAGCTCCCCCAGCCGCTCGTGCGCGCGCTCGCGCCCCACGAGCGCCAGCAGCGCGTCACCGCAGGCGTTGTCGGACACGGCGAGCATGAGGCGCACGACGTCGCGCGCGGTCAGCACCACGTCGTCGAGCAGCATCGCCACGCCGGTCGGGCCGGGCATGCGGGACGACACCGGAAGCCGCACCGGCGCGTCCGCGGCGAGGCGCCCCGCCGTCACGAGGTCCGCCCAGACGAGCGCGAGCGGCAGCTTGTAGAGGGAGGCGATCGCGACCGGCTCGGTGTCGTCGAGCGCGACGGTACCGGGCGGGCCGGCCAGGCGTGTCGCGTGGATGCGGGCGGTGACGCCGGCGTCGCGCGCCACCGCCCGGAGCGCGGCGGTCACCGCCGGGTCGTGAGCGCTCATCCGGCGTCGCCGCGCGGTGGGCGGCGTGCTGGATCCGATGTCGGGTCAGGTGCCGGGTCGGACGCCGGGCTCAGCGCCGCGCGGATCGCCTCGGCTACCGCCTCGTGGTCGATCTCCGGCCGTCGCTGCGCCGCGAGCGGCAGGGCTACCCGCAGCCGGAGCGGCGGTCCCGCCGGACCGTTCGGCGCCGCTCCCGAGGTCCCCGAGGCGTCCGGGAACGCCGGGAGGAGACCTGCCGCCAGGCCGGCAGCGACCAGAGCCTGGCGCTGGGCCGTGTCCCGCGCCTCGACCACGTCGCCGCTGTGCCCCGCGCGCCGCAGCGCATCGACGAGCTGGTCGTGTGCGGGCGGCTGGTGGTGCCGGGGCGGGACGGCGACGGGCAGGCGCACGTCGGCCGGGACCAGCGGCGCCTGGACCAGTCGGGTCGGCACCACGAGCACGGGGCCCGCCGTCAGCCCGTCGAGCACACCCGGGTGCCGCACGACGGCGACGTCGAGCAGTCCGTCCCGCAGGAGGTCGACCAGCTCGACGCTGCCCGCGACCGTGGGCGCGACGGAGGTTCTGGCGGCCCTGGAGGTCTCGACAGGCTCGGCCGACGACGTCGGCGGCGGCGGCGCGGTCCGGGCCTGAGCCTCGGCCGTGAGCGCACGGAGCAGGTGCGGGACGCCGTCCTCCAGGTCGGCGGCGATGCCGAGGCGAACCTGCTCGGGCAGGGCGAGGTCGCGGGCGGTGGACACGAGGTCGTCGGCGGCGTCGAGCAGGTCGCGCGCGGCGGGCAGGAGCCGGCGTCCGGCCGCGGTGATCCGCACGCCGCGCGCGTCCCGGTCGAAGAGCCGCACCCCGAGGTGGCGCTCCAGCCGGCGGATGCCCTGCGACAGCGGCGGCTGCGTCATACCGAGGTCGGCGGCCGCGTTGCCGAAGTGCCGGACGTCGGCGACTGCCTTGAAGAAGCCGAGATGCTTCAGGAGGTCCACGCCGGGAGCCTAGCCGCGGGCCATATCAAAAACGTCTCGGGTCACGTCCGCAAGACTCTTTGACTCTCGTCGCGGGCTCCCGCGAGGGTGTGCCGCATGACGAACCCCACGACCTCGGAGCGCGCGCTCAGCCGCCGCACCCTGCTGACCGGTGCCGGGGCGGCCCTCGGCGTGCTGGGCGGTGTGACCGGCGCCGAGGCCCTCGGTACCGGAACACCCGCGGCTCCGGCGTCCGCCGCCACGCCCGCCCGGCAGGCTCCGGCCGCAGCTGGCTCTGCCTCGTTCGCCTGGCTCGGCACCTCGGGCTGGCAGATCCGCACGCCCACGACGACGGTCCTGCTCGACCCGTACGTGACGCGGTTCGACACCGGGCTCGCCGCCGGGAAGTTCAGCGCGACCACGCGCCTGCGCGTCGACCCGGCAGCGCTGGACGCGGCCCTCGGCGCGCCGGGGACGCCCGAGGGCGCCGTCGACTCGATCCTGGTGACGCACACGCACTGGGACCACTTCTCGGACGTGCCGCACCTGGCCCGCACCCGCGGGGCCACGGTGTTCACGACCCTCACGGGGTATCACCTGGCGCTCGCCATGGGCGTGCCGCAGAAGCAGCTCGCGGTGGTGCGCGGCGGCGAGGAGATGCACCTCGGGGACCTGGTCCTGCGGGTAGTGCCCTCCCTGCACAGCCGCACCGCGTCCGGCGCACTCCTCTTCCCCGGTCTGCACACGACGGTGCCCGCCAAACCGCGGACCATCGCCGACCTGCCGGAGGGCGACACGCTGTCGTACCTGCTGCGCTCGCCGCAGGGCCGGTCGGTGCTGCTGCTCGGGGGCAGCGACTACGACGACCGGGCGCTGCGCGGGCTGCGCGTCGACACGGTGGCACTGCCGGTGCCGAGCACCGACGTCACCGCCGACTACGCGGGCCGCCTCCTGGCCGCGCTGGACAACCCCGGCCAGGTGGTCCTTGTGCACTGGGACGACTTCGAGTCGCCGCTGACCAACCCGCCGCACGCCGGCGAGAGCACAAAGGTGCGCATGGCCCGCCTCACGGAGCAGATCGGGCGGCTGTCGCCGGGCACCGAGGTAGTCGTCCCGGAGTACCGCACGCCGCTGCGGCTGCTCTGACACACTTCCTGCCATGCGCGACGACGAGTGGTCCCAGCAGCGAGCGGAAGCGGTCCGCCTGCAGGCCGAACGCCTGCAGGCGCGGCAGGACGCCGAGCACACCCGCGCCGAGGCCCTGCTGCGGGAGTTCGTGGCCGCTGCCCGGAACACCGGGCTCCCGCCCGAGCCCCTGCAGGTGCAGGGGTACGGCGGCCGCGGCACCGCTCGCACGCCGCTGCGGGGCTGGTACCTGCGCGTCGACCGCACGTCCGGCATCAGCGCCGACGGCGACTTCTACGTGCTCACCGCACCCATCGGGCTGCTCGACCGGGTGCGCGGGGTGCGGCCGGAGCCGCGCCGTCCGCCCCTGCTGCTCGGCGCGGGAGGCAAGGACGGCGACTCCATCTCGCTGGCCGACGCCCTGGAACGCCTCCTGCCGGGCTGGCGGGCGCCCTCAGCCGGCTGATCCGGTCAGGAGCCGGTTGGCCTGGTGCGGTTGTGCTGCCATGCCGCCGGCCGTGGTCGGGCTGTCCGTCGGGCCGTCAGCCCGCGGAGCGGCCCAGGTCCTCCCAGCGCCGCCAGCCCGCCAGCCGGTCCTCGGTCAGGGGCAGGACGGCGTCCGCCGCCAGGTCGCCCACCAGGATCCGCAGTGGCGGCTCGTCCGCGTCGACGACGGCGAGGACCACACGGGCGACGTCCGCCGGGGACGACGAGCCGGGCGGATGCCACGCGGCTGCCCGCAGCGCGTCGTACGCGGGCAGCGGCTCCGCCCGCACCGCCGACTCCCCCCGCCATGCGGTGTCCACGGGCCCTGGCTCGACGAGCGTGACCCGGATCCCGAACCCGGCCACCTCCTGGGCGAGCGCCTCGGACAGCCCCTCCAGCGCCCACTTGGACGCGCTGTAACCCCCGAGCCCCGGCCAGGCGGCGACGCCGCTGGAGCTGGACACCTGCACCACGTGCCCCGAACCCTGCGCGCGCAGCACCGGGAGCGCCGCCTGGGTCACGTGCAGCACGCCGAAGAGGTTGACGTCGAGCTGTTCGCGCAGCTGTTCGGGCGTGATCTCCTCGACGTACCCGAACAGCCCGTGGCCCGCGTTGTTCACGACCACGTCGATGCGGCCGAGCCGTTCGGCCGCAGCCCGCACCGCGGCGGCAGCCTGGGCCGGGTCGGTCACGTCCAGCCGCAGCGGTACGACGGCGTCCCCGTGCTCGGCCACCAGGTCGTCCAGCGCGGCGACGTCGCGCGCCGTCGCCGCCACCCGGTCGCCGCGCTCCAGGGCCGCCGTGGCGATGGCACGGCCGAGCCCACGGCTCGCGCCCGTCACGAACCAGACCCGGCTAGGTGCCGCGTCCACATGCGCGCTTTCAGCCGTCATGGGCGACATCGTGCCAGGTGGGCGCCGTGTCGGCACTCGCCATTAGCACTAGGCTCGCGACATGCCAGAGGACGACGACGACACCCGGCCCCTGACCCGGCGCGAACGGCTCCGGCGGCAGACCGTCGACGAGATCGTCGAGGCGGCACTGGGGCTCGTCGACGACGGCGGTGCGCACGGCCTGTCGCTCGCCTCGGTCGGCAAGGCGGTAGGCATGACGCCGCCCGCGCTCTACCACTACTTTGCCTCCCGCGAGGCGCTGCTCGACGCCCTGGTCCTGGCCGGGTACGCCGACCTGGGCACCGCCGTCGAGATCGCGGTACGACAGGCGCAGGACCGGTCCCCGGCGGACCGGTTGGCCGCCATCACCGGTGCCTGGCGCCGCTGGGCCCTGGACCATCCGCGCCGGTACTCGATGCTCTTCACCGGCAGCCGGCGTGAGGCGGTGGACCCCCTGGAGAGCGTCGGCGCGATCAGCCAGAGCATGCTCGCCCTGGTCACGACCATCCAGGAGATCGCATCCGGCACTGGCACGGGCTCTGCCGACGCGGGCGGCGCTGCCGAGGGATCAGCGCTCGACCAGGATCTGGTCCGCTGGGGCAGGTCCCTCAGCACTCCGGCGGAGGCGGCTCCGGCGGCGCTCCGGCTGGCCCTGTCCACCTGGTACCGGGTGCACGGACTCGTGTCCCTGGAGATCGTCGGCGCGTTCGGCACCATGGGGCTCGACGGCGAGCGCCTGCTGGCCGCCGAGCTGGAGGGCCTGGTCCGCGAGGCCGCGCGCGTCTGACCCCTGTCCGGCGCCGGTCGGCGTCAAGCCCCGCAGCGCCGGTCGACGCACGTCAGTCGCGGTCGAGCAGCGCGTCCGCCATGACGACGGAGGCGGGCGCCAGGGAGGTCGCGCCGTCCTCGACGTCCCAGAGCGAGTTCTGCAGCAGCCGCCCGAGCGTCCAGCCCGTCGCCCGGAATCGGTCGAGCGCGAGGACCTCGGTGAGCACGTCGAAGCGTCGTCGGACCACGCGTCGGGGGTCGCCGCTCGCGACGACGACGTCGGCCCAGCAGCACCTGCCGGTCGGCCGGGTCGACCAGCGACGTCACGGCTCGCGGAACCTGTTCGAGCATCGCGGCCGCGATGTCGTGAGCGTGCTGCTGCCCTCGTGGGCGCTGGCCGAACGGCTCCCCGTGGCCGCCGTCGGCACCGTGGCCGCCGGGTTCGGCGTCGGCGCCCTCGCAGGCAGCCTGGCCGGGGCCTGGATCGCCCCGCGGGCCAACCGGTGGCTCCTGTACTCGGTGGCGTTCCTCGTCGGCGCAGCACCGCTCTACCTCGGCCTCGCGGTGCTGGACACGATCGTGCCCGCGACCGTCCTGGCCGCCTGCTGCGGTCTGGCCATGGGGTGCGTCAACCCGGTGGTCGGCGCGGTGCAGTACGAACAGATCCCCCGCGGCCCTGACTCGCGGTACCGGGTACGTCGAGTCAGGGCGGTGGTCCCGCGCCTACGCCGGAGACCCAGGAACGGGTTACGGCACGAGAACGACCTTGCCACCCGCATGGCCGCCGTCGACCAGGCTCTGCGCCCGCGCCGCCTCCGCGAAGGGCAGCACCTTCGCGACCGGCACGGAGAGCTCGCCGCGGGCGACCAGCCCCATGACCTCCGCGAGAACCTCCGCCGAGTGCTCGGACTGCTCCGAGAACTCGACGCCCAGCGTGTAGGCCGCCGGGTCGGCGAGCGTCAGCACCCGGTCGGTGCCGCCCCGCAGCTCGATGCTGTCGGGCAGGACGCCGCTCCCCGCGCTGTCGAGCACCGCGTCGACGGCGGGTGCGAGCGCGCGGACCCGGTCGACCACGCCTTCGCCGTAGGTGGTGGGCGTCGCCCCGTACGCCGCCACCCGCTCCTGGTTGGCCGCCGACGCCGTGCCGATCACGCGTACGCCCGCCGCGACCGCGAGCTGCGTCGCCAGCCCGCCGACACCACCGCTCGCACCGTGCACCAGCAGGGTCTCCCCCGGCTTCACGTCGAGGATCCGCAGCGCGCGCCGGGAGGTCTCGGCGACCACGGGGAGCGCCGCCGCCTGGGTGACCTCCATCCCGTCGGGCACCGGCGCCCAGACGCGCAGGACCGCGAATTCGGCGGCGCCCCGACCGGCCGGGCCGGCGACCCGGTCCCCGAGGGCGACCCCTGCGACGTCGGCCCCCACCTGGTCGACGATGCCCGCCACCTCGAGGCCGGGGACCGCCGGGAGCCGCGTGCGGAATGCCGCCTCCATGGCGCCCGACCGGACCTTCCCGTCGAACGTGTTGACGCCGACCGCCTCCACCCGGACGCGGACCTGGCCGGGACCGGCCTGGGGCTCCGGCACCTCCCCCAGGTGCAGGACCTCGGGGCCGCCGAACTCGTCAAAAACTACTGCGCGCATCGTGTTCTCCTTCGTCTTCGGGAGGCATCCGGGCCGAACGTCTACCCACTTCGCTGTTCCGGACAGGTAACCCCGGGAACCGTCTCCACTATTCCGCCGGCCATCGCCTCTGCCATCGGCCTTGCGACCGTCTTTGCGACCGTCCCTGCGACCGCCCCGGTCCCGAGTCCTACGATGGAGCGCATGGCACCTGACCCGGACAGTGAGCCGAGCGCGTCAGCCGCCGGACCGCTCAGCCTCGCGATCTTCTCGCTCGCGCGGACGCACCGGGCGCTCGCCGCGGACCTGCTGCGCCCGCTCGGTCTCCATCCCGGCCAGGAGCTGCTGCTCATGTTCCTGTGGGAGCACGGGCCCCAGCGGCAGACGGACCTCGCCGAGCACGTCGCGACGGACTCGGCCTCGATGACGCGGACGGTCCAGCGGCTTGAGCGCGCGGGGTTCGTGCGCCGTCGGCCCGGGCCCGTCGACCGGCGCGTCACGCTGGTCGAGCCGACACCCGCGAGCCTGGCGCTCCGGCCGCGCGTCGCCGAGATCTGGGCCCAGCTGGAGCGGGCGACGGCGGGCGAGCTCGACCCGGCGCACCGCGACGACGCGACGGCGCTCCTGCGCGCGCTGGAGCAGAACGTGGGCAGCACCGCCGTGACCGTCAGGTCGCCGTCGTCCCGGGAGCGGGCGCCACGGCCCACGCCTCGGACACGGGAGCCATCAGCTCCGGGTCGGAAGCCGGCTCGGGCGTCGTCGACCCCTCCGCCGCCGGCCCGGGGACGGTGAGCGTCGCGATGGCGGTGGTGATCGGGATGGCGAGCACCAGCCCGATCGAGCCGACGAGGGTGCGCACCACCTCCTCGGCGATCTCGCCGGAGGTCAGCGCGGTGGCCGGCGACTGGTCGACGAGCCAGACCATCATCAGCAGCGGCAGCGCGGCCCCGACGTAGGCGAACGCGATGGTGTAGACGGTCGACGCGATGTGGTCGCGGCCGATCCGCATGGCGCTGGTGAACAGCTCGGCACGCGACGCAGCGGGCGCGACCGCCCGCAGCTCCCACACCGCGGACGCCTGGGTGATGGTCACATCGTTCAGCACGCCCATCCCGGCCAGGACGATGCCGCACAGCGCGATCCCGCGCAGGTCGGCACCCGGTGCGCTCGACGGCAGGAACGCCGACATCTCGTCGTTCGTCCCCGTGATCTGCGCGGCCCCCGACGCCCAGGCGGCGAGCCCGGCGGTCAGCGCGAGGCCGACCAGCGTGCCGAGCAGCGCCGTCGACGTGCGGGCCGACAGGCCGTGCGCCAGGTACAGCGTCACGAACATCACCAGGGACGACGTCACCAGCGCGACGCCGATGGCGGACTCCCCCGCCAGCAGAGCGGGCATGGTGAAGCCCAGGAGCACCACGAACGCGAGCCCCAGCCCCGCCATGGCGGCCAGCCCGCGCCAGCGCGCGACCAGCAGCACGACAAGGGCATAGACGATCGCCAGCAGCGCGATCGGCAGCTCGCGCTGGAAGTCCATGAACACCAGCGGGTCGACGCCGGGCTGCGAGACCTGGGAGATGTCGACGGCGGTGATCCGGTCCCCCTCGGCGAGCGGGATCGACGGGCCGGGCGACTGCATCCGGGACGACTCGCCGCCGGGGAGCACTACCGGGATGCTCCCCGTGGTGGGGTCGGCGGGCCCCGTGACGGTGACGTCGACGAAGGACGTGCCCTCGGCTCTCGCGGGCACGCGGTCGGGCACGTCCCCGGGGTTCGGCCACAGCAGCCACAGCCCGGCCAGGGTCACCAGGAGAGCGGAGACCAGGGTCACGACCAGCAGGAACGTCGTGCGTGGCGCGGCTGGGCCGGCCGCACGGTGCGAGTGAGCGTGCGCCATGCGCACATCCTGACCCAAGGCCGCGCCGTGGGCGCGGCGAGCGGGACGGTCCGGTCTCAGGCGGTCGGTAGCAGGAGCGCGTCGACGAGCGCGGCCGCGGCGCCGTCCTCGTCCACCGTGCCCGTGACCCGGCCGGCGATGGCGCGGACCGTCGCGGGCGCATGCCCCATGGCGATCGACAAGGCGGCCCACCGAAGCATTTCGAGATCGTTTTCGCCGTCGCCGAGTGCGACGGTCCGGGACGACGCGACCCCCAGCTCGACCCGGATCCGCTCGAGCGCCGTCGCCTTGGTGGCCTCGGGGGCGGTGACGTCCACCCAGTCCACGCGGGCCGCGACCGCGGTGACACCCGACGCGCGGAGCGCCGGCGCGAGCCGCAGCGCCCACTGCCCGTACACCACCACCCGCGGCGTCGGTCGTGCCCAGATCTCCTCCAGCGTGCCCAGCACCTCCTGGTGCCCGTTGAGCAGGCGGTCGGGGAACCGCCTGGTCACGCGGTACCCGGTGCCGACCACCTCCGCGGCGAGCCGCAGGTCGGGCCGTGTCCTGGCGACGAGCCGGCACACGGGTCCCGCGTCCAGGGGGGTCACGTCGACGACGGAGTACCCGTCCGGGCGCAGCCGCGCGGTCACCGCGCCGTTCGCCGCGACCACCCAGCCGTCGGTGATCCCGAGCTGGCGGGCCGCCTGCACGGCGCCCGACAGCGACCTGCCCGTCGCGACCACCAGATGGTGGCCGGCGGCGCGCACCGCGGCTATCGCGTCGAGTACCGCGCCGGTCGGCCGCCGCCCGGCGCGTACGAGCGTGCCCTCGACGTCGCAGGCGACGAGAGCGGGTGTGGACCTGGGCACGTCCGACAGTGCTGCGGCCCCGGAGGCGGTCGCGGTCACGATATTCCCCTGGTGATAGGTGGTGAGAGCATCATTGCCCATACTGGGACATTTTGGTACTCGCATTTCACCGGTCGGAGACCTGCTCGCGCAGGTCAGCCCCCTGGTCAGCCTCCGGTCACCGCTCCCGGACCGCGATCCCCGGGTACTTCAGGACCAGGCCCGAGGCGTCGTACGTGAGCACGCACTCGAAGTCGAAGGTCGACGACGCGTAGTCGAACCTGATCGCGGTCGGCGTCCGGCTCCGGAGCCGGTACTCCTGCTCGAGCCGCTCGACCCCCAGGTCACCCGCCCGGACGAAGACCGCTGGCACCGGGTGCGACTCCCCCAGGGCGGGGTCCAGCCGGTGGACCGGCAGCGTGTTCGTCACCGCCGACGACTCGAGGTCCACGTCGAGGCAGCCGTCGAGGTCGCGGCGCGGGACGCCGTCGACGAGCCACCGGGAGTCGTCGCCCTGCCCGGTCCGGTCGAGGGTCGTCCGGACGGTCCCGACGGCTGACACCGCCCGCACCTCGGCCCGGCGGGTGCACCACTGCGGGTCGACCTCTATCCGGTACCCGACGGACCACGCCTGCGGCCCCTCGACGGCGGTGGTGTGCCCGCGGAGCAGGTACCCGTCCGCCGTCGGCTCCGCGAAGAGCACCTCGAAGCCCGCCCGGACCCCGCTGTGGGTCCAGGCGGACACGTCGGGCAACGGATCCAGCCGCACGGTTCGAACTCTAGCCGCGCGAGGGCGGACACCGCCCTGCGGCGGTGTTCAGCCCGTGCGTTCCTGGCGGGTCCAGCCCGACCAGCCGCGCTCCTCCAGCAGCCGCTCCAGGCGGCGACCGGCGGGGAAGGAGTCGAGGGCCAGCGAGTCGAAGAGGTCGACGAGCCCCGCCTCCATCTCGCTCGCCGAGCCGTCGGACCAGCCGGCGTGCTCGTCGAGCAGCGCAGCCACCAGGTCGGCCAGGGCGGGCAGCCGCGGGTCGTCGGGCGCCCAGTCGACCGCCGCGCTGAGCCGCCGCAGGGTCTCGACGAACTGCTCGTCGTCCAGCAGCCTGCCCTTCAGCGCCATCGCCCCGGCGACCTGCTCCGGCGACAGCACCGCGAGGGTGAGGATCCAGCTGTCGCGCTCGATCTCGACCACCCGCTCCGGGAGGCCGAGCTCGCGCCACCGGTCCAGGTAGGCAGCGCCCTCGGGCGGTAGCGCCAGGCTGTCGCCCGCGGCGATCCTGGCGATCCGTTCCCGGTGCCGCTCCCGCTCGTCGATCTCCGCACGCAGCCGCGCGTCGATCTCGGCGACGGCGGCCGCGAACTCCTCAGCGTCAGCGCGCAGCAGCTCCCGGACCCTCGCGAGCGGCACACCCGCCTCCGCCAGCACCCTGATCCGGATCAGGTCCACGGCGGCCTGGGCGTCGTACCGCCGGTAGCCCGAGTGGTCGCGCCCGGGCTCCGGCAGCAGGCCCTTGGCGTGGTAGTGCCGGACGGCGCGCGTGGTCACCCCGGCGTACGACGCGAGCTGGCTGATCGTCAGCATGTGGCCAGTCTCCTCCTGCTGCCTTCGGTCGTGCTGCGTGCGGTCGTGCTGCGTGCGGTCGTCATGCACGCAGGATGCAGGGTTGCCGCAGGGGCAGGGTCAAGCCCTGGCACTCCTGCCGCGAGACCATGCCCGGTCGACGACTCAGTCCGTGTAGTCCCCGCCCGGCACGTCGAAGACCTCCTCCAGGGTCGTGACCCCGGTGGCCCGCATGTGCGCCGCCAGCTCCCGGCCGACCCAGCGCAGGTGCCAGGGTTCGGGTGCGTAGCCGGTGACCGCGCTGTTCTGGCGTGTGTACCGGACCAGCATGCCGAACTCGGCGGCGTGGTTGGCCACCCAGCGACCCTCCACGGTCTCGCCGAAGCAGGCCTCGAAGTCGCACTCCGGCCGGGTGGTGCCGCCGACGTCGACCCCGAGGCCCGTCTGGTGCTCGCTGTGCCCCGGACGAGCCGACACCTCGTCCGCCCGCTCGGCGCCGAGCTGCGCCACCCACCCTTCGTAGACCGACGCCTGCTTGGGATAGCCCCGGTAAGCGCTGCGCAGGGTGAGGCGCACACCGTCGGCGTCGGCGGCATCGAGCAGCGCGGCGACGTCGGGGGCCGCGTCCCGCCGGACGAGGTAACCGCGCACGGTGGTGAGGTCGGGCTCGTGGTCGACCGGGTCGAGCGGCGTGTGCTTGTTGACGATCACCCACGGGCTTGCGGGATCGCTTGTCGAGTGCTCCGACAGGTCGAGGCCGGTGGCGGGTGGCGGGCCGTCGACGGGGCCCTCCGCGGGGGCCACCGGGCTCGGCTCCGTCTGCGGCGCCTGGGCTACTACCGGCTTCTCTGCCGGGTCGTTCTCTGCCGGGTCGTTCTCTGCCGGGTCCTTCTCTGCCGGGCCGGACGCGGTGGCCTGCGGCTCCGCCCCGGTCGCGCTGCCCCCCTCGTTACCCGGTTCTGCGGCAGCACAGCCCGCGAGGAGCAGGCTCCCGACCAGGACGACGGCGGCGGGGCCCGCCGGGCGGACACGGGCGCGGTTACGAGTACGAACGAAGGAGACGGTCACATCAGCGTTGGTGTGCACGGTCCGGACCGCGATGACAGCGGCGGGCTGTGACGTGGACAACATGCGTGAGGTGTCATGAGGGCACTCCTGCCGGACACACTGACTAGGAAGCACGTCTCTTCGTCTCCGGAGTCCACCCTGGCCACGAACACCGAGCCACAGCGTCTCGAACCGGGCAGGCACACGCCTGCCCACCTCACGCCTGCCCACCTCACGCCTGCCCATACGGAGGCACTCTTCGTCGCGCACGCGAGCGCCGTGTACCGGTACGCGCGCTCGCGGCTCCCTGCCGCCGAGGCGGAGGACGTGGTGGCCGAGGTCTTCGCCGTCGTGTGGCGCAAGGGCGAGCTGCCGGACAACCCGCGCGCCTGGCTCCTCGGGGTGGCCCGCCGCGTGATGGCGAACCAGGTTCGCGCCCAGCAGCGGCGCAACGCCCTGGTCGAGCGGGTCCGCGCGCACCCGCACCCGGCGGGTCAGGACGGCGTGCGGCTGGTCGGCGAGCTGGACGAGCTGCGCCGGGCGCTGGCCCTGCTCCGCCCCGCGGACCGCGAGGTGATCGCCCTGCTCGCGGCCGCGGAGCTGTCCACGGCGGAGGTCGCCCAGGTACTCGGCTGCACGACGGCGACGGCGGCCACCCGGGTGCACCGGGCACGGCGCCGTCTGCGGGCGGCCTACGAAGAGCTCATCAAGGAAGGTTCCTGACGTGGAAGACGAAGAGCTGACCCGCGCCCGGCGCGCGTTGCGGGGGGTCGACCAGGAGCTCGACCTGGCGCGCGTGTACGCCGAGTCGCGGGCACGCGCGCACGGTGTCGACGAGCCCCTGGACGGCGACGAGCCCCTGTACGAGCAGAGCTTTGACCACGCGCAGGACCACTGGGCGCAGGACGAGCGCGTAGTGGTCCTCCTGCACGACCTCGACGCGGAGCCCCGGCGCGGCCGGTCCCGCGCGCGCCGCGGGCGGGCACTGGTGTGGGGCGTCGCCGCGGCGGCAGCCGCCGCCGTCGTGGTGACCGTGGTCAACCTGCCTGCGCCGGGCGCGCAGCCCGGCTCGGCGCCCGGCACCAGCCTCTCGCCGACGGCCGTCCCCGAGCCGCGACCGTCACCGACCGTCGCGCTGACGCCGTCCGAGGTGGTCGACCGCGCCGCGCCGGCGGTGGCCGGCGCGGACTGCGCGGTGAAGACCCGCTCGACGCTCGGCAAGGAGTCGGCGACCCGCTTCGACGGCGCCGCCGCGACGGACACCGGGACGCCGAAGCCGGTCCCGCTGGACACACGTCCGCTGGAGGTGCTGCAGCTGGCGACCGTCGGCGCGGCCCTCGACCTGGCCGGCCTCGAGGGTACGGACTACCGCCTGGACGACGAGTTCCTGCTCGAGGAGGAGGACGGCCGGACCATGGTCCGGATCCGGTTCACGCCCCCGCGCGAGCTGGTGCTCGGTGGCGAGCTGACCGGGCTCGACGTCGTCGTCGATACGACCACCTGGCTCCCGTACACCGCGGAGACCTGGGCCAAGTCCGACGGCGGCAAGGCTTATCAGGTACACAGCGAGTTCAGCTGGACGTCGTGCGCCAGCCCCAGCAGCAGCCCGAGCCCGGCGTCCACTGACGGCGACCCGGCGCCGTCCGACCCGGGGAGCCGTTCCCGATAGCATTCCGGCGTGCTCAGCCCCGCGACACCCGACGACCTCGACGACCTGGCCGCGTTCCTGCGCTCGGCCGACCTGACGGTCGCCGCCCTCGCGGAACCGGCGGTGCACCTGTGGCTCGACCGCGACGACGCCGGAGCCGTGTGCACGACCACCGGCTTCGAGCTCGGGTCGAGCGGCGAGCACGCCCTGGTCCGCAGCGTCGCCGTCCGGCCGGACCTGCGCGGCACCGGTGACGGGCTGCGCCTGGCGCGCTTCGCGCTGGACCGGGCCGCCGACGCCGGGGCGCGCCAGGCCTGGCTGTTCTCCCGCCGCTCCGGCGGCTTCTGGCAGAAGCTCGGCTTCACCGCCACGACCACCGACGACCTCGCCGCGGCGCTCCCCGACGCCCACCAGGTGCGGCTGTTCCGCTCGACCGGCCAGCTGGACCGCGAGGTCGCCTGGCACCGGCCGTTGCCCGTGCGCGCCGATTCCGGCGCACGGCTCGCCGCCGGATAGGCTCGGCGCATGAGGTCTCCAGAAGCATCCAGGTTCGGGCTGCCGGTACTCCGGTAGCCCGAGATGCCCCTGTAGAGACCGCCGAGCTACCGCTCGGCCGCTTTCCGCGCATCCGAAGGGCCCCGTAGTGCCGCCCAGGCCTACCCGTTCCCCCTTCCTTCGGAGGCATCCATGCCTGTCCTGCTCTACGTGCTCGCCGTCGCGGTCTTCGCGCAAGGCACGTCGGAATTCGTCCTCGCCGGGCTCGTGCCCGGCATCTCCGCCGACCTCGGCATCACCATCGCCCAGGCCGGCTACCTGACCTCGGGCTTCGCGGTCGGCATGGTCGTCGGCGCACCGCTGACGGCTGCGCTCGGCAGTCGTCTGCCACCCCGCTGGACCCTGTCCGGCTGCCTGCTGGTCTTCGTCGCGGCCCACGCGGCGGGCGCGCTCACCGACCAGTTCGCCGTGCTGCTGGTCAGCCGGTTCGTGGCCGCCCTGGCCAACGCCGGGTTCCTCGCCGTCGCGCTCTCGACAGTGGCCGCGGTCGTCCCGGCGGGCAAGCAGGCCAGGGCGCTCGCCGCGATCCTTGGCGGCACGACGCTCGCCCTGATCGCCGGGGTCCCGGCCGGAGCGTTCCTCGGCGAGATCTGGGGCTGGCGGTCTGCCCTGTGGGCGATCGCCGGGGTCTCGGCGCTCGCGCTGGCCGCCGTCGCCGCGCTGACGCCGGGGCGGCTCGGGCCTCGCGTGCCGCACACCCGGGTGGATCTCCGGGCCGAGCTCGGCACGCTCCGCTCGCCCGGCCTGCTGCGGTACCTCGTGCTCGGGGTGCTGGTGAACGGCGCGACGTTCTGCGCGTTCACCTACCTGGCGCCGATCGTCACGGACGGCGCCGGGCTCGGCTCGGCGCTGGTACCGGTGGTGCTCGCGCTGTTCGGGCTGGGCGCCTTCGGCGGCGTCTCGGCCGCCGGGCGCCTGGCCGACGCGCACGGGCACCGGGTCCTCGGGATCGGCATCCCGGTTCTCGTCGCGGGCTGGGTCCTGTGGGCCGTTCTCGCGGGGCGCCCGTCGGCGGTGTGGCTGCTCGCCCCGGTGCTGGGCGCGCTCTCGTTCGCGGTGGGCGGCACGCTGATCGCCCGCAGCATGGCGTCCGCCCACGGCGCCCCGACCATGGGCGGGGCGTACTCGACGGTCGCGCTCAACCTGGGTGCGCTGGTGGGCCCGGTGCTCGGCGGCCTCGCCATCGGGCCGCTCGGGCTCGTGGGCCCACTGGTGGTCAGCGCGACGCTGGCGGGCACCGCCGTCACCCTCTGGCTCGCGACGCACTCCGCTCACCGCGGCATCAGTTGACCACAGCGGTTGCTGCCAAACCGACCCTCGGCCTGGCAGCAACCGCCGTGCTCGCCTCACCCACGATTTGACCATGCACCTACTGCCAGATCGGGGCCTCGCATGGCAGCAACCGCATGGTCATCAGCCGGCGCGCTGATCGACCGCTGCGCTTGGCACACTTTTCGGCCACTGACCAGCCCAGACGGCATCGTCCCGAAGCGTGGACGCTTTTCCGCTCACATCGCGGTCATGCTTACGATCCAGGTCAATCATCCAGAGCGGTCGAGAGTCCTGGCTCAACGACACCGCAGCAACCTGCCTCCGGAGCGCCAATTCCGGGCAAGGTGCTAACGCCAGGTCCGATGGAGCTGATACGCATGGCAGTCGAGTTCACGCACCTTCCCCACGCCACGATCCTGGGTTACCCGCGCATCGGCCGACGACGCGAGCTCAAGCGCGCAGTCGAGTCCTTCTGGGCCGGGCGCACCACCGCCGAGGAGCTGGAGACCACAGCCCGCGACCTGCGGCTGACCACCGCTCGGCATCTCGCCGGACTGGGCCTGGACGGCACGGCCGCCGTCCCCGGCTCGTTCTCGTTCTACGACCAGGTGCTCGACGCCGTCGCCCTGCTGGGCGCGGTGCCCGAGCGGTTCCGGGACCTGGTCCCGGGCGCCGGGGGCGCACTCTCGCTGGAGGGCTACTTCACGCTGGCCCGCGGCGAGGGCGACAAGCCGCCGCTCGAGATGACCAAGTGGTTCGACACGAACTACCACTACCTCGTCCCGGAGATCGGGCCGGACACCCCGATCGGGTTCGTGGACGACCGCGTGGTGCGCCAGTTCACGGAGCTCGCCCAGCCCGCCGACGGCGGCCAGGCGGTCGTGACCCGTCCCGCGCTCGTGGGCCCGGTGACGTTCCTGCTGCTGAGCAAGGCGGCGGACGGCGCGCCCGACGGCTTCCACCCGCTCGACCGGCTCGACGACGTCGTCGCCGCCTACGCCGACGTGCTGCGCGCACTGGCCACCGCGGGCGCCCCCTGGGTGCAGCTCGACGAGCCCGCGCTGGTCACCGACCTGCTCGACGTCCCGTTCTCCGATGTAGCCAACGCCGTGCGCCGGGCCTACCCGCGCCTCGCCACCGAACTCTCCCCCGCGCCTGGCGCGGACGGCGCTGCCGAGCGCCCCGCGATCCTGGTCACCGCGCCGTACGGCGACCTGCGCAGCGACGCGGGCGACGGACTCGCGCTGCTCGCGGGCACCGACGTCGAGGCGATAGCCGTCGACCTCGTCAAGGGCGCCGTCCCCACCGGCCCCGTCGCCGGCCTGGAGACCAAGACCCTGGTCGCCGGCGTCGTCGACGGGCACAACATCTGGCGCGCCGACCTCGACGCCCGCCTGACCACGCTGGAGGGCCTTGGGGCCCTCGGGGCGTCCGCCGTCGCCGTCGGCACCTCGACCTCGCTGCTGCACGTGCCGCACGACGTCGCCGACGAGCCCCGCCTCGACGCCGGCCTGAAGTCGTGGCTCGCGTTCGCCGACCAGAAGGTCACAGAGGTCGTGACGCTGGCGACCGGCCTGACCGGCGGCCGGACGGCGGTCGCCGACGCGCTCGCCGAGTCGACGGCGGCGGTGCGGTCCCGCGCGGAGGCGCCCGGCGTCGTCGTACCGGAGGTCCGGGAGCGAACCGCGGCCCTGACCCCCGCCGACGTCGAACGCGCGCCCTACGCCGAGCGGGCAGCGGCCCAGCAGGCGAAGCTCGACCTGCCGCCGCTGCCGACCACCACGATCGGCTCGTTCCCGCAGACGGCGGAGATCCGGAAGACCCGGGCGGCCTGGGTGCGCGGCGAGCTGTCGGACGACGAGTACACGACCGCGATGCGCGCAGAGATCGCGAGCACCGTCGCCCTCCAGGAGGAGCTGGGCCTGGACGTGCTGGTGCACGGCGAACCCGAGCGCAACGACATGGTGCAGTACTTCGCGGAGCAGCTCGACGGGTTCGTGACCACCGTGCACGGCTGGGTGCAGTCGTACGGCTCGCGCTGCGTGCGCCCGCCGATCCTGTGGGGCGACGTGTCCCGGCCCGCGCCGCTGACCGTTGAGTGGACCGCGTACGCGGCGTCGCTCACGGACAAGCCGGTCAAGGGCATGCTCACGGGTCCGGTCACGATCCTGGCGTGGTCGTTCGTCCGCGACGACCTGCCGCTGGGCGACACCGCAGACCAGGTCGCCCTCGCGCTGCGCGACGAGGTGAGCGACCTGGAGGAGGCGGGCATCGGCGTCGTGCAGGTGGACGAGCCCGCGCTGCGCGAGCTGCTGCCGCTGCGCCGGGCCGACCACCCGGGGTACCTCGACTGGTCGGTGCGTTCGTTCCGGCTCTCGACCGCCGGCGCGGGCACCGCCACGCAGGTGCACACGCACCTGTGCTACTCGGAGTTCGGCCAGGTCATCGGCGCGATCGACGGCCTGGACGCCGACGTGACGTCGGTCGAGGCGGCGCGCTCCCGCATGGAGATCGTGCCCGAGCTGGCCGACGCCGGGTACGGCCGCGGCATCGGGCCGGGTGTCTACGACATCCACAGCCCGCGCGTGCCGTCCGTCGAGGAGGTGACCGAGCTCGTGCGGCTCGCCGCCAAGTCGATAGACCCGCGGCTCGTCTGGGTCAACCCGGACTGCGGCCTCAAGACCCGCGCCTACGCGGAGACCAAGGAGTCGCTCCGCAACCTGGTGAAGGCGACCGAAGAGGTCCGCGCGACCCTCTGACCCACTGCACTTCGAGGCCTAGGTTGCTCCGCTCTGAAGCGTTTCAGAGCGGAGCAACCTAGGCCTCGAAGTGTGCGGTCCGGAGGGCTGGCTAGCCGACGCGCCACTTCTGCGCCGCCGTGCCGTTACAGGTCCAGATCTGGAGCTGCGTGCCGTTCGCGGTGTTGCCGTTCGGGACGTCGACACACTTGTTCGCGAAGATCGAGACCAGGTCCCCCGCCCCGCTGAGCGTGAACCGCTGGGCCGCGTTGCCGCTGCAGTTCGCGAGCTGCACCGCCGTGCCGTCCGCGGTGTTGGCCCAGGCGACGTCCATGCACTTGCCGCCGGCGCGCAGGCTGCCGTCGGAGTGGAAGGTCCAGCGCTGCGCCGCCGTGCCGTTGCACGTCCAGATCTGCAGGCGCTTGCCGTCGGTGAACTCGGAGTTGGGTACGTCTATGCACTTGCCGCCCACGCCGATCAGGGCCTGTCCGCCGCCGCCCGACGTCGTCGTGAGCTGCAGCCCGTAGGTGCTCAGGATCGGGTTCAGCGGCTGGTAGATGAACCGGCCGCCCGAGGAGCAGTCGCCGATCCGGCCGGACGTGACGCCCTGCGCCTGGTCGCCCGAGAGCACTGAGCCGCCGGAGTCGCCGCCCTCCGCGCACGCCGAGCCCGTCGCCATGCCGGGGATGTCACCGTTGCCGTAGTTGATGGTGACGTTCTTCTCCTGGATGACGCCGCAGCGCCAGCCCGTCGTGCGGCCCGAGCGGCACACCGTCGCGCCGATCCCCTGCTCCGCCGAGCCGGCGACCGCCGCCGTCCCGCCCGCGTAGTTGTTGACGCGCGGGGTGGGAGTCCAGTTGCCGTTGGTCGCCACCCAGGCCCAGTCGTGGCCCGGGAAGGTCGACGCGCGGTAGGTGCCGAGCGCCGCGCCGTCGGACGCGTTGACCGGGTTGCCGGCGGCGCCGCAGTGCCCGGCGGTCACGAACCCGCCCTGCACGGCGAACCCGATCGAGCACAGCGTGACGAACCCGTCGCCCGTCGGGCGGTGGAACTCGTCGCCGCCGCGGATGTCGCGCGCGATCTCGGGCGCGACCTTCGACCTCTCGACCCGCACGACGCCGGCCGGCAGGTCGGCCTCGGCGATCATCGCCTTCGCCGCCGCGACATCGGCGGCCTGGACGACCACCTCGTTGGTGGTCGGGTCCGCGTACCAGGCGTGCACCGTCGGCGCGGCGCCCACCTTGTCCAGGGACTCCTTCCACGCGGTGAGCGCCTCGAGGCTGTGCGGGACGACGACGGCGTCGGCGCCGGCCCGCTCGGCGACCTTGGCCGCCGCCTGGGTGGTGACGGCGACCCGGGGCGCGTCGGCGCCGTCGGGCAGCCAGGTGCCCGCGTAGGCGCCGCCGAGCCGGGACGTGAGGTGGGCCTCGACGATCGCGGCCTCGGCGTCGAGCGCGAGCCGGTCCGGGATCTCGGCGCGGGTGAGGCCGAGGTCGCGCACCATCGCGCGGACCTGGGCGTCGGGCAGCTCGGCGGTGGACCGCGCGAGCTGGGTGGTGCTGAGCTGGGTGGTGCCGGCCGACGCCTGCAGGGGCGGCGCTGCCCCCGCTGCGGCGGCTCCGGTGAACGTTGTACCGACGACGATCGCGGCGGCCGACAGCGCTATCAGAGAGCGGGAAGCTCTCAAGGATCGTGACATGGTGTGCTCCTCATCAGGCCTGGAGAACCGGGTGCCTGGGAGCGTATTGACGCCGCGTCACCACCAGAACGGGTGGGACGGCGTCGTGTGGAAAGTACGTATCACCCCTTATGCCCGACAGATGCACCGCTGTGCACCCTCAGGCGGCGCGACCGTCAACGGGGCGAACGCTCCCCGCTCCCCCGGGCGACCACCCGGGTCGGCAGCACCACGAGCTCGACGGGCCGCGCTGGGTCCGCCGACCGCGCGACGGCGAGCTCGGCGGCACGGCGGCCCATCTCCACGGCGTCGTAGGCCACGACGGTGATGCCCAGCAGGTCGGCGAGCTCGAAGTCGTCGAAGCCGACGACTGCCACATCGGAGCCGCCCGGCGCGTCCCGCAGCGCCTGGAGCGTCCCGACGGTCACGCGGTTGTTCGCCGCGAGCACCGCGGTGGGCGGTTCCGGAGCCGCGAACAGCTCCAGCACCAGGTCGCGGGCGGCCGCGACGGAGTGGGCACCCGAGCGGAGCAGGCGCCCGGCGTCGGGCATCCCGGCGTCGCGCATGGCCGCGAGGAACTCGCTGCTGCGTTCCTGGTAGGTCCACAGGTGCGGCTCGTCGCCCACGAAGGCGATGCGGCGGTGCCCGTGGGCGAGCAGGTGGTCGACGGCGGCCCGCGTGCCGCCGCGGTTGTCGATGACCACCGTGTCGACGTCCATCCCGGCCGCCGGCCGGTCCACGGCCACCACGGTCAGCCCGGCGTCGATCTCGCCCTGCAGCGCCGAGTGGTCCGCGCCGGCGGGCGTCACGATCAGCGCGCCGACGCGCCGTTCGAGCAGCTCGCCGGTCAGCGACCCCTCGCGCGCGGGGTCCTCGTCGGACGACGCCGTGAGCAGCTGCAGCCCGTGCTCCCGCAGCTCCCGCTCGATACCGCTGGCGAGGGCAGAGTAGAACTGGTTGGCGAGGTCGCCGGTGATGAACCCGACCAGGCGCGAGAAGCCGCCGCGCGCGAGGTCGGCGGCCACCGCGTTGCGCCGGAAGCCCAGCGAGGTGGCGGCGTCCTGCACCCGCTCGCGGGTGGCGGCGGCTACGTTGGGCTCCCCGTTGAGCACGCGGGACGCCGTCTTCAGGCTCACCCCTGCGGCCTCGGCCACCACTGCCAACGTCGGACGACGGATCATGTGTCAGGCCTCCCGGCGCTTGCGCAGCAGCATGTCGATGATGATCGCCAGCAGCAGCACGGCGCCGGTCACCATGTAACGGGCCGCCTGGTCGACGTTCATCAGCGTGAGCCCGTTGGCGATGGACTGGATGACGAGCACCCCGAGCACGGCGGACCACGCGCTGCCCCGTCCACCGAACAGGCTGGTCCCGCCGATCACCGCCGCGGCGATCGCCACGAGGTAGGTGTCGGCGCCCCCGGTGCCCTGGTTGGCGGCGCCCAGGCGGCCGGCCGCGAGCACACCGCCGAGCGCGGCGAGCGTCGAGCAGGCCACGAAGCACAGCACGACCGTGCGCCGCACGGGCACGCCCGCGAGCATCGCCGCCCGCCGGTCACCGCCCACCGCGCGCACCGACCGGCCCCACCGCGTGCGGCGCAGCAGCACGTCGGTGACCACCACCAGCAGGGCGAAGAGGAGCACCGACCAGCCGATGCCGCGTGCGGTGCCCGCGTACAGGTAGGCCACTATCGCGGACAGCACAGCCGCCAGGACGAGCGTGCGGACGACGATCTGCGGCACGCTCGCGCAGGCGAGGTCCGCGCGCCGCCGTCGGGCCCGGGCGGCGAACTGCAGGGCCGCTGAGGCGACCACCGTCACGGCGACCAGCGCCCAGGCGACACCGGAGGGCAGGAACCCCTGCTGCACCGAGCGGACGAACCACGACTCGAACGGCAGGTTGATCGAGCCCAGCGGCCCGAGCACCCGCAGCTGCACCCCGGCGAGGAACAGCAGCCCGGCCAGGGTGAACACGAAGCTGGGCAGCCCGAGCCGCGTCGAGAGCGCACCGTAGCCCAGCCCGACCACCACCCCGCAGGCCAGGGCGGCGAGGATGGCGACGGCCACCGGCCAGCCCAGGGTCACGGAGCCGACGGCGACCACCGCCGCCGCGAGCCCGCTGAGCGACCCGACGGACAGGTCGATCTGGCCCACGAGCAGCACGAGCACTACGCCGAGCGCTATGACGCCGACGGGGGCGCTCTGCAGCGTGAGGTTGACGAGGTTCTCGGGCGCGAGGAACGCGGGGTTGACGGCGCCGAGGATCAGCCAGATACCGGCGAGCGCCGCGACGATCGGCAGCAGGCTGTTGCGGCCGCGCATGCGCTGCCAGACGGCGCCGGACAGGCCCGCGCCGGTGACGCTCGGCCCCGCGCTCATCGGCGTGCCGCCTGGTCCGGCCCGGGCTGCTCGGTGCCGGAGGTCTTGGGCCCGGCGAGCTTGGTCCCGGGCCGGACGGCGCCCGTCATGGCGGCGAGCAGGTCCTCGTAGGACGCGTCGCCGTCGAACACGTCGTGCACGCGGCCGAGGCGCAGCACGAGGATGCGGTCCGCGACGGCCTGCAGGTCGCCCGCCTGGTGGCTGACCAGCACGACGGCGTGGCCGCGCTCCCGCAGCCGGACGATCAGGTTGAGCACCTCGGCGGTCTGACGCACGCCGAGGGACGCCGTCGGCTCGTCGAGGACCACCACCCGCGGCGAGCCGAGCAGCGCCCTGGCCACCGCGACGACCTGGCGCTGGCCACCGGACAGGGTGCGCACCGGTTCGCGCACGGTGGGCACGCTGGCGGCGAGCTGGTCGAGCAGGCGCCAGGCCTCGCGTTCCATGGCCACCTCGTCGAGCAGGGGCCCGCGCCGGGTCTCGTGCCCGAGGAACAGGTTCTCGACGACGTCCAGGTCGTCCACGAGGGCCAGCTCCTGGAACACCGCGGCGATGCCGACGGCGCGGGCGGCGGCGGGCGAGCCGAGCACCACGGGGCGCCCGTCGAGCAGCACCTGGCCGGCGTCCGGCCGGTGGGCGCCCGCGAGGACACCCGCGAGCGTGGACTTGCCCGCGCCGTTGTCGCCGACGACGGCGAGCACCTCATGCTCGTGCACGTCGGCGTCGACGTCGACCAGGGCGCGGACGCCCCCGAACCACTTGGACACACCCCGCAGGGAGAGCACCGGGTCGCTCATGACTCCTCCTGCCCGATCAGGCCCGCACGCTCGCACGCGGCCTCGTACGCGGGCACGCAGATCTGCTCGGTGGAGTAGACCCGCCCGTCGACGATCACGTGCTGGACGTCGGCGGCGGCGACCGCGCGCGGTGCCAGCAGCATGGTCGGCACACCCTCGATGACCACGCTCGCACGGGGGTCCTCGCCGCGCAGCACGCGCACGGCCAGCTCGGCGGCCGTCTGGGCCTGCTGGTCGGTCGCCTTGTAGACGGTCATGTACTGGTCCCCCGCGATGATCCGCTGCACGGCGGCGAGCTCGCCGTCCTGCCCGGTGGTGACGGGCACGGGGTCGAGCCCGGCCGCCTTCGCCGCGGCGATCGCGCCGCCCGCCATGCC
Source organism: Promicromonospora sp. NPDC023805 (assembly GCF_040639635.1). NCBI lineage: Bacteria > Bacillati > Actinomycetota > Actinomycetes > Micrococcales > Promicromonosporaceae > Promicromonospora > Promicromonospora sp. NPDC023805. The sequence continues at coordinate 41,299 of NZ_JBFAAH010000033.1, forward strand.
GTCGTTGGCGGCGAGGATGCCGTCGACCTGGCCCGGGTACCTGGTCAGCATCGCCTCGGTCCACTCGGTGGCCTTGTCGGGGCTCCAGTCGGGCGTGAAGTGCTCGGCGAGCACGTCGATGTCCTCTCCTTCGAGGGCGCGGCGGGTGCCGGCCGCGATCGCGAGCGCGTTGGGCTCGGTCGCCGAGCCGTGCACCAGCAGCACCCCTGGCCGTCCGTCGTCGGAGCCGTCCGGGCCGTCGTCGGCCCGTGCTTCTGCTCGCTCGTCGACTCTCTCCTTGACCGCGCCGACCAGGGCCGAGCCCAGCAGGAAGCCGATGAACTCGTAGTCGTACGACACGTAGTAGTCCGCGCCGTCCACGAACCGATCGTAGGCGATGACCTGCGCACCGAGCCTCTTGGCCTGCACCGCTATCCCGACGGCGGCGACGGTGTCCACGGCGTCGAGCACCAGCACGTCGGCGCCCTGCGCGAGCATCGACTCGGCCTGCTGGAGCTGGGCGGCGGCGTCCTGCCCCGCGTTGGCGTACAGGACGGTGCAGCCGGGGCAGCGCCGGTCGACGACGGACACGAAGGTCGGCCGGTCGGAGGCCTCGTACCGCGCGGTCTGCGCCTCGGGCAGCAGCAGGCCGATAGTCCCCTCGGCCACGGCGCCCTCGGCCCCGGCCGACCCGCCGGGCCCGCTCGCTCCACCACCAGTACACCCGCCAACCAGAAGCCCAACCGCCACCACCCACCCCACCGCCCGCTGAGTGCGTGATATTTGCCCCTTCGAAACGGTTCGACGGGACAAATACCCAGCACTCAACGGGCGGGGCGGCGGGACGGTCACTGGCCCACTCCTAGCGAGCCGAACATTCTTGCCTGGTCCAGGGCCGCCGCCAGGGCGCCGCGGACGCCGGCGTCGGCGCCCAGGGTCGACGGGATCACCTCGACGGGGCCGCGGGACGTCGCGACTATGCGCTGGCCGAGCGCGGTGCGCAGCGGTTCGAGCAGCACGTCCCCGGCCTCGGCGAGCGTGCCGCCGATGACCACGACGTCGGGGTCGACGAGGTTGCACAGGTTGGCCAGGGCGATGCCTAGGTGCCGGCCGGCGTCGAACACGACGCGGCGGCAGCCTGCGTCGCCGTCGAGCGCGCGGGCCACGAGGTCCGCGAGGGTGAGGTGGCCCGCCTCGGGCGGGAGCATGGAGAGGAGGCTGGTGGCGCCCACCAGCATCTCGAGGCAGCCGCGGTTGCCGCAGCGGCAGACGGGACCGTGCTCGTCGACGGACACGTGCCCGATCTCGCCGGCGACCCCGGACCTGCCGTGCAGGGCGCGGCCGCCGAGCACGAGCCCGCCGCCCACGCCGTGGGAGACCCGGACGTAGGCGACCGAGTCGTACCCCGCTCCGGCGCCGAACCGGGCCTCCGCAATCGCGGCGAGCGTCGAGTCGTTGTCGGCGGTGACGGGGACGTCGAGCTCGGCGCCCAGGATCTCGTCGACGTGCACGCCGTCCCAGCCGCGCATCATGCCGACGGTCACCACCTGGCCGGTGCGGATGTCGACGGGAGCCGGCACCCCTACGCCGACGGCGAGCAGCTCGGACGGGTCGGCGTCCACCGCCTCCATCATCTCCCTGACCAGCATCGCGACGCGCTGCAGTCCGGCGTCCGCCCGGTGGTCGGGGGCGAGCGGCATGCGCTGCTCGGCCAGGACCCGCATCGACGCGTCGGAGAGCGCGACGCTGAGCGAGCGCATCCCGAACCGGATGCCGGCGACCACACCGAGGTTGCGGGCGAGGGTCACCTGGAGCGCGCGCCGGCCGTTCCGCGTGGACTGCGCGGTGTGGAGCACACCGGCGGTGGTGAGCTCCTTGACGATGTTCGAGATAGTGGCTGGGGACAGCCCTGTGACGCCGGCCAGCTCGATCTGCGTGAGCGAGCCACGCTGCTGGACGGCGCTCACGATACGGGCTCGGTTGGCCTCACGGAGTGAGGTCTGCGAACCCGGTGTTACCCGATCCGCGCGCACAGCGCCCAGGGTAACCGCCTTCCGGGGCACTATGCGGGGTTTGGATACACGAACTGAACCTTCAGGTCACGATCGGGCGTCGCTTGCGTTCAATTCTTGACACCAACGCGGCCCGGTCGTTCGATAGGACCCGGGTTCACGGGCGTACAGGCGCGCCCGGCCGGTCGCAGGAACGATGTGGTCCTGGGCGCGAAGTGATTTCACCTTCGGCGCGCACCACGACGTCGTCCGGGTCGGTGCTCCAGCGACCGAGGAAGGTTGAGGGACCCCAGATGCGTTCGAACCGGAGGATCACCGCGACGGTGGCGACAGCCGCTGTTCTCGGTCTCACGCTTGCCGCGTGCGGCGGCGGCAACACGGGTGGCGACGGCGGCACCGAGGGCGGCGGCAGCCAGGTCGAGGTGTTCACCTGGTGGGCCGCTGGCTCCGAGAAGGCAGGACTCGACGCCCTGGTCGGCGAGTTCGAGAAGCAGCACCCCGGCATCGAGTTCGTCAACGGCGCCGTCGCCGGTGGTGCGGGCTCCGCCGCGAAGGACCTGCTGCAGACCCGCCTGCAGGCGCAGGACCCGCCGGACACGTTCCAGGCCCACGCGGGCGCGGAGCTGCAGGACTACATCGACGCCGCGCAGATCGAGGACGTCTCCGACCTCTACGACGAGTTCGGGCTGACGGACGCGTTCCCGGCCGACCTGGTCGACCGGCTCTCGTCGGAGGACGGCGCGATCTACTCGATCCCGTCGAACATCCACCGCGCGAACGTCGTCTGGGCCAACCCGACGGTGCTCGAGGAGAACGGGATCGACCCGTCAGGCCAGTACGCGGACCTCGACGCGTGGATCGCCGACCTCGAGACCCTCGACGCCGCAGGCGTCACTCCGCTCTCGGTGGGCACCACCTGGACCCAGGTGCACCTGCTCGAGACGGTGCTGCTCGCCAGCCTGGGCGCCGACGCGTACAGCGGGCTGTGGGACGGCAGCACCGACTGGGAGGGTGCGGAGGTCACCGCCGCGCTCGAGAACTTCGAGACCCTCATGGGCTTCACCAACGACGACCGCGACGGTCTCGACTGGCCTGAGGCCACCCAGATGGTGATCGACGGCGGCGCCGCGTTCAACGTCATGGGCGACTGGGCGGTCGCGGCGTTCGAGGAGCAGGACAAGGCGCTGGGCACGGACTTCACGGCGGCCCCGGTCCCGGGCACCGACGGGACGTTCGACTTCCTCGCCGACTCCTTCACGCTGCCGGTCGGCGCCCCCGACCCCGAGGGCGCCAAGGCGTGGCTGGAGACCGTCGGCTCGCTCGAGGGCCAGGTCGCGTTCAACAAGGCGAAGGGCTCCATCCCCGCCCGCACCGACGCCGACCCCGCGGACTTCTCGGAGTACCAGCAGACCGCCATCGAGTCGTTCGCGAACGACACGATCGTGTCCTCGCTGATGCACGGTGCGGCGACGCCGGTCGCGACGCTCAACGCGATCTCCGACTCGACGAGCAAGTTCACCACCGGCGCGTCCGACCTGGCCGGGTTCCAGTCCGAGCTGGCAGCCGCCGCACAGGGCTGATGCTCACGCGCTGACCGCTCCAGCGGAACGCACACCGCCGTACGTCGCGCGCCGTCGGGGCTTCCCGACGGCGCGCGGCTGCGCCCACCATCTCGCCCATCCATCTGGGGTACCTACATGATCAACAAGCTGCGGCGACTCGGGCCACCGCTCCTCCTGCTCGCCCCGTCCCTGATCCTCATCGGCGTCTTCGTCTACGGGCTGATCGCGGCCAACTTCACGACGTCGCTGACGGACAACCACACAGCGGCGCAGGCCACCGGGCAGAAGCCCACCGCCAACGTGTGGTTCACGAACTACCTCGACCTGCTGGCCAGCGAGGACTTCCAGCACTCGCTGATGAACCTCGTCCTGTACACGGTCGTCTTCCTGGCCGGGACCATGGTCATGGGCTTCCTGTGGGCCTGGATGCTCGAGAAGCCGGTCAAGGGCGAGGGGGTCTTCCGCTCCGTGTACCTCTTCCCGATGGCGGTTTCGTTCGTCGCCTCGGGTGTGGTGTGGCGCTGGCTGCTGAACTCCAACCAGGACGACAAGGCCTCCGGCCTGAACCGCCTGTTCCAGATGGTCGGGCTCGACGCGCTGCAGAACAACTGGTGGAACAACGTCACGTTCGGCATCGTCGCGATCGCCGTCCCCGCGATCTGGCAGCTGTCCGGCTACGTGATGGCGCTGTTCCTCGCCGGGTTCCGCGGCATCCCGGACGAGCTGCGCGAGGCCGCGCGGATCGACGGCGCCAGCGAGTGGAAGCTCTACCGGTACGTCCTGTTCCCGCAGCTGTCCCCGGTCGCGCTGTCCGCGCTGATCATCATCGGCCACATGTCGCTCAAGGCGTTCGACCTCATCATGTCGATCTCCAAGCCGGCCAACTACCAGACCAAGGTTCCCGCCGTCGACATGTTCGTGTTCAAGTCGAGCTTCGACTACGCGAACGCCGCCGCCGTCGGCTCGATCCTGCTGATCATCGTGGCGCTCGTCATCGTGCCGTACCTGATCCGCACGAACCGCGAGGAGAAGCGATGACCGCCGCGACCAACGTGCTCGCCAGCCCGCGCCAGGCGCCCAGCGGGCCCCCGACGCGCGTCAGCAGGAGCCGCTACTCCCTGGCCCGCACATGCAAGTACGCGGGCCTCATCTTCTTCCTGGTGGTAGTCCTCATCCCGGTGTACGTGCTGCTGGTGACCAGCTTCAAGGGCACCGGCGACGCCGACCCGAGCCGCGCCTGGGCCCTGCCCCAGCTCTGGACGCTCGACAACTGGGCCACGGCGTGGACCGCGCTGTCCCCCGCGATCATGCGCAGCCTCGCGATAGTGGTGCCGAGCTCGATCATCTCGGCGTTCCTCGGGTCGCTGAACGGGTTCGTGCTGGCCCGGTGGAGCTTCCGCGGCGCGGACCTCGTCTTCACCGTGATCCTGTTCGGCATGTTCATCCCGTACCAGGCGGTGATGATCCCGCTGAACCAGCTCATCCTGGACCTCGGCGTGCCCACGGGCGTGCCGACGCTGATCATGCTGCACGTCGTCTACGGCATCCCGATCACGACGCTGATCTTCCGGAACTACTACATGACGGTGCCGCACGAGCTCATCGAGGCCGCGCGCGTCGACGGCGCGGGCATGCTGCGCACCTACTGGTCGATCCTCCTGCCCATCTCGATCCCGAGCTTCGTCGTGGTGCTCATCTGGCAGTTCACCTCGGCGTGGAACGACTTCCTGTTCGCGGTGTTCTTCTCGTCGTCCCAGAACGGCCCGGTCACCGTCGCGCTGAACAACCTCGCCAACGGTGCGCTGCTGCAGAACTACGGCGTCTCGATGGCGGGCGCGCTGTTCGCGTCGCTGCCCACGCTGCTGGTCTACATAGTGCTCGGCAAGTACTTCGTGGGCGGCCTGATGTCGGGCTCGGTCAAGGGCTGAGGGCTAGAGCGGCTCGTGTGGCGGCTCGTGTCATGATCGGCGCATGTATCGCCTCGTGGACGAGCCGCCCACCCTGGACGAGTACCTCGAGCTGCGCCGGTCCTCCGGCCTCTCGCCCAAGACACCCGAGCAGGGCGCGCCGGCCCTGACCGGCAACTGGTACTTCTGTCACGTACGGACCGACGCCGACCACGCCGACCCAGGCCGGGCCGTCGCGATGGGCCGGATCATCGGCGACGGCGGCTGGTACTTCCACATCGCCGACATGGCCACGCTCCCGGAGTTCCAGCGCCAGGGGCTCGGCCGGATGGTGCTGGACCGCCTGCTCGACGAGATCCGCGCCAAGGCCCCGGCGGACCCGTACGTGACCCTCATCGGGGACCCGCCGGGACGCAGGCTCTACGAGAACGTCGGCTTCGCCGACGTCGCACCGAGCCTCGGGATGCGCATCCGGCTGTAGCACCGCCCGAGCCGGGCAAACGCTTTGACCGTGTCAGTGGGTCGCCTCATGATGGCCTGGTGAGCGAAGCGGCGACGATCGAACCGAGCGCACGTCCGCGCGACTGGGTGGCCCTGGCGCTGCTCGTCCTGCCGTGCACGCTCATCTCGGTCAACTCGAACCTGCTCAACCTCGCGATGCCGGCGCTCGCCGCCGAGCTGCGACCCACCGCCGGCGAGCTGCTCTGGATCTCCGACGTCTACGTGTTCCTCGTGGCCGGCCTGCTGCTGCCCATGGGCGCGCTCGCGGACCGGTTCGGCCGACGGCGGATGCTCCTGATCGGCGCGGCCGTCTTCGGCGCCGCATCCGTCGGCGCGGCCTTCGCACCCTGGGCCCTGGCTCTCATCGCCTGGCGAGCGCTGATCGGAGTGGGCGCCGCCATGATCGCGCCGTCGACGATCGCGCTCATCCGCTCGATGTTCCGGGTGCCGCGGCAACGCGCCGCGGCGCTCGGGATCTGGACGGCCGGCTTCGCCGTCGGCGGCATCCTCGGGCCGGTGATCGGGGGCTTCCTGATCGCCGCGGTCGACTGGCGGGCGGTGTTCGCCGTGACGCCGCCTGCCATGGTCGCGCTGCTGGTCCTCGGCCCCCTGCTGCTCCCAGAGCATCGCAGCGCGACGTCGCGGCGCATGGACGTCGTCGGTGTCGCGCTGGGCATCGCGGGCATCCTCGCCACCGTGTACGCGATCAAGCAGCTCGCGGCGGCGGCAGAGCCCGTCCTGCCGCTGCTCAGCGGGATCGGCGGGGTGGCCCTGCTGATCGGGTTCGGCCTGCACATTCGACGGACCGCCCATCCCGTCCTGGACGCGAGCCTGTTCCAGGAGCGGACGCTCACGGTCCCGCAGGCCGGCAACGCGCTGGCTTTCGCCGTCCTGTACGGCACGCAGCTGCTGATCGGCCAGTACCTCCAGTCCGTGCTCGGCATGACCCCGCTCGAGGCAGGGCTCTGGACCATACCCAGCGCCGTCGCCTACGCCGTCGGCGGGTTGCTGGCTCCCCGGCTGGAGGCACGGCTCGGCGCGCCGAACGTCCTCGCGCTCGGGCTCACCGTCTCGGCAGCGGGGTTCGCCATCATGGGGCTCGTCGGCACCGGCAGCGGCGTCGTTCCCTTCGTCGCGGGGAGCATCGTGTCCGCCCTCGGTCTCGCACCGCTCTACCAGGTGACGACGGCACTGGCGATGAGCACTGCCCCGCGCGACCGCGCCGGGACCGCCGGGGCCACGCTCGAGACGACCACCAATCTCGGCGGAGCGCTCGGCATCGCCCTGTTCGGCAGCGTCGCGAGCGCCGCCTACCGCCTGGGCACGGCAGGTGGCGGTACACAGAGCATCGGCGATGCGGCGACGACGGCCGCACACCTTCCTCCGGCGCAGGCGGAGGCGCTCCTGGAGGCCGCGAGTTCGGCGTTCGTCGACGGCTTCCGGCTCGTCGTGCTGAGCGGTGCGGTGCTCCTGTTCGTCGCGGCGGCCCTCACCCGCCGGCTGCTGCGCAGCGCCTGATCGCCGAGTCCCCGGCGAGGCCGCGTACCCAGTGATTCGGCCCGAAGACGGCGGGTTTTCGGGCCGGATCGCTGGGTACGCGCAGCGGGCCGGCGCCGGCGGCGTCCTACCCTGGGACCCATGACAGCGGAACCCGGCAGCGGCGTCGATCCCGACAGCGGGTTCGGCGCCGGATTCGATGCCCGATTCGATGCCGTGGGGATCGACGACGACACCCGGCTCGTCTACCGCTACGTGCTCGCCCAGGGCACGGTCCGGGTGGACGACGTCTTGCGGGACGTCCCGCTGGAGGGGACCGACGCCGCCGGCATGCTGGCCCGGCTGCGGGCCGCCGGGCTGATCAACCGCACGAGCGGCGGCGAGGGCGAGTACACCGCCGTCGACCCGCGGATCGCGCTGCGCGCGCTGACGGAGCGTACGGAGACCCACCTCGACCGGATCCGGGCGGCGATCCCCGATCTGGCGGACCTGTTCGAGCAGACCACCGACGCCGGCGAGTCCGGTGCCGGTGTGCACGTGATCGACGACCCCGCGCTGATCGGCGCCTGGTACACCCGCCTGGAGCACGAGGTGACGGGCGAGTTCATGGCGTTCGACCGGCCGCCCTACGTGCTGGCGGGCGAGAACCCCGTCGAGCCGCTGGTCCTGGAGCGCGGCGTGCTCTGGCGGGCCGTCTACGCGGCTGAGGTGCTCGAGCGGCCGGGTGCGTGGGCCGAGATGCGCTACGCCGCCAGCAAGGGCGAGCGGGCCCGGATCGCGCGGACCCTGCCGACCAAGCTGGCCATCGCCGACCGGCGGACGGCGCTGGTCAGCTCCACGCTCGACCCGCACCGGCCGACGGCGATAGTCGTCGAGGGCGGGCCCCTCGTCGACCTGCTCTGCGCCGCCTTCGAGGCCGTGTGGGCCGACTCGATAGAGGTCCCGGCGACCGACAGCCTGGAGGGCGCTGCTCCCCCGGACCGCGGCCCGGGCAAGGACGACCGGGCGCTGCTCGCCCTGCTCGGCTCGGGTGCGAAGGACGAGACGATCGCGCGCGAGCTCGGGCTGTCCGAGCGCACGCTGCGCCGGCGCAGCGCGGACCTGCTGCGCCGCCTCGGCGCGGCCAACCGCTTCCAGGCGGGCGCGCAGGCGGTCCGGCGCGGCTGGATCTGACCGGCGGCTCCCCCGTGACAGCCGTGTCAACACGTGCGGCCGGTACCGGCCAGTGGCCGGAACCGGCCATTACCGCCATTGCCGAACCGGTGCGACGGCGGATAGACAACCCTTATGCAACCTCCGTCCTCCGGCCGCCGCTGGGGTGCTCTCGTCACGGGCACCCTCGTCGCTGCCTCCGTGATTCTGTCGCCGGCCGCCGCCGCCCCGAAGCCCGTCTCTGCGTCGGACCCGGGGACCGACCCGGTCCGGGTGATCATCGAGCTCGACGCACCGAGCGCCGCCGAGGTGGTCGGCGACGAGCGGGTCGCCGCCGCGCGTTCCGGCACGGGCTCGGCCAGGGCGCGCAGTGCCTTCGCCGCCGACTACCGGGCCGCCGTCGAGACGGTCGAGGACGCTCAGGGCGGCGTCACCTCGTGGGCCGTCCGCAACGACGTAGAGCTCGACGACACGCGGTCGGTGACCGGGGTGCTCGACGCGATCACCGCCACGGTCGACCCCGCGGACCTGTCCGAGCTGCGGGCCGCCCCCGGCGTCGCACGCGTCACCGAGGACGCGCCAGTGCGCCTCCTCGGCGAGGCCAACATCCCCGCCACGGGCGCGCCGCAGGTCTGGGAGCGCACCGACGCCGACGGCACGCCCGTCAAGGGCGAGGGCCGCACCGTGGCGATCATCGACACGGGCATCGACTACACGCTGCCCGACCTCGGCGCCGGGTTCGGCCCGGGCCACCGTGTGGTGGACGGGTACGACTTCGTCAACGACGACGCCGACCCGATGGACGACCACATGCACGGTACCCACGTGGCCGGCATCGTCGGCGCGGGCGGGGACAACCTCACCGGCATGGCGCCCGACGTCACGCTCACCGCGTGGAAGGCCATGGACGCGAACGGCGGCGGCACCACCGAGGGCCTGCTGCTCGCGCTGGACGCCGCGATCGACCCGCTGGGCGACGCCCCGGCCGACGTCGTGAACATGAGCCTCGGCACGCCCGGCGACGGCACCGACCCGCTGGGCCGCGCGTCCACCGCCGCCGTCCGGCAGGGTGTCGTGGTCGTGGCCGCGGCGGGCAACTCCGGGCCGTACGACCAGAGCGTCGGCTCGCCGGCCGCGGCCGAGGGCGTCATCGCCGTCGGCGCGAGCGTGACCGGCGTGGCCGACCCGACCCTCAGGCTCGACCCGGCCCGGAGGGGCGGCGAGCGCCGGCCCCTGGACGTGACCCGGTTCCCGCTGTCGGCGAACCCGCCCGCGGGCGGGTTGCGGGCCCGGCTGGTCGACGTCGGCGACGGCTTCGCGTTCGGCGGCGGCCGCATCCTCACCGCGGGCGCCGGCGAGTCCGACGCCGACCTCGCGCAGGTCGGCCCGACCGGGGGCTTCAGCCCGACGGCGCTGGCGGTGTCCCCGCACGACGAGGAAACCGTGGCGGTGGGCTACACGTCGATAGTCGACTCGGGCCTCATGGTGTCGCGCGACGGGTTCGAGACGTGGACGAGCTACGACCACGGCATGCTGATCCAGCAGGTGGTGCCGGACCCGGTGGACGACGCGCGGCTGTGGCTGGCGACGTCGTCCGGCCTGTACCGGTCGGACGACCTGGGCAGGACGATCACCCGGCTGACGCAGGACGAGGCCAGGTCCGTCTGGGTCGACCCCGAGGACACGGACCACGTGGTGGTCGGCGAGCTGCCGGGCATCCGGGTGAGCACGGACGGCGGAGAGTCGTTCCGGGCCGCGGAGGTGCCGAACACGTCGGCCGCTGTGGACACGTTCGTGGCCGTCGAGGTGCCGGACGGCCCGGCCGCCGGGACGGAGCTCCTGGTCGCGGGCGCCGCACGGTGGAAGCCGTACGGGCTGGCGGCCAACGGCGCGGGGGTGCTCGTCTCGGGCGACGGCGGCGCCACGTGGGCCTCGGCGTCGAACGGTCTGACGGCGATGTCGGTGCGCTCCCTGGCCGTGAGCCCGGACGGCGCGTGGGTCTACGCGGGCGCCGACGAGGGCGGGGTGCACCGCACAGCGGTCAGCGCGCTCGTGCCGGACGACCTGGCGGCATCGAAGGCGAGCGCCGACCTGGAGGTCCGCCGCCGCTGAGATACCCCCGGCAGGGTGATCGGTAGAACGTCAGGTGGTCGGCAGCCCGGGCTGCCCCGCCCACAACTGGATAGCCCAAAACCGGGAACGGCGCGGGGGCCCGGGCGGGCCGGGTGGGGTCGGG
>NZ_JBFAAH010000034.1:0-51636 GCF_040639635.1 Promicromonospora sp. NPDC023805
CATTTTTAAAACTTCCCCCATGTTTTCATCCGCTCAGGTCACCCGGGTGACCTGAGCGTCTGACACGTGCGCGAAGTTCTGACAGGTGCGCGGGCTCTTGCGAGCGGTCCCGGCGGGGTCAGGACGGGCGGGGCACCACTCCGAAATAGCCCTTCTCCGCCTCGCCGTTCTCCGCCTTGATCACGTGCATCACGGCGTTGATCAGCGCCAGGTGCGTGAACGCCTGCGGGAAGTTCCCGAGGTGGCGTCCGGTGCCCGGCTCGATCTCCTCGGCGTAGAGGTTGAGCGACGACGCGTAGCCGAGCAGCCGCTCGCACAGCGACTTGGCCCGCTCCACCTCACCGATCTCGACCAGCGCCGACACGAGCCAGAACGAGCAGATCGTGAAGGTGCCCTCCTCGCCCTGCAGGCCGTCGTCGGTCTCGTCGGTGCGGTAGCGCAGCACCAGGCCGTCCTCGGTGAGCTCGTCCGCGATCGCCAGCACCGTCGCCTTGACCCGGTGGTCGTCCGGCGGCAGGAAGCGCAGCAGCGGGACCAGCAGCAGCGACGCGTCGAGCGCCGGGTCGCCGTAGCGCTGCGTGAAGACGCCGCGCTCGTCGACACCCTTGGTGCAGATGTCGTCGAAGATCTCGTCGGCGATCTTCTGCCACGACTGCGCGTAGTCGAGCTCGTCGTACAGCCTGGCGAGCTTGGCGCCCCGGTCCATCGCTACCCAGCACATGAGCTTGGAGCTGGTGAAGTGCTGCGGTTCGCCGCGCACCTCCCAGATGCCCCGGTCGGGCTCGTGCCAGTGCTTCGCGGCCTCCTCGACCTGCCGCTTGAGGATCGGCCACAGCGACTCGGGCAGCTGGTCGCGCGACTTGGCGTGCAGCCACACGGAGTCCAGCACCGCACCCCACACGTCGTGCTGACGCTGGTCGTACGCGGCGTTGCCGATGCGGACCGGCTGCGCGCCCTCGTAGCCCGACAGGTGCGGCAGCTCGAACTCCTCGAGGGTCTCCTCACCACCCACGCCGTACATGATCTGGAGCTGCCGGTTGTCGCGACAGACGTCCTGGATGAACGCGAAGAAGTCGTTCGCCTCGCGCTCCAGGCCGAGGGTGTACAGCCCCCACAGCGCGAACGTCGAGTCACGGATCCACGCGTACCGGTAGTCCCAGTTGCGCTCGCCGCCCGGGGTCTCGGGCAGGGACGTGGTGGCGGCGGCGATCAGCGCACCCGTGGGGGAGTAGGTGAGCCCCTTCAGGGTGAGCGCCGACCGCTGGAGGTACGCGCGCCACGGGTGGTCCGGGAACTCGCCCTGCGTGATCCAGTCGCGCCAGAACCGCTCGGTGCGCCACATCGCGTCGAGGGCGCCCGCGTACGTCGTCGGCGCGCTCTGCGAGCCCCACGACATGGCGACGAAGTGCGTGGCGCCCTCCGTCATCCGCGTGCGCGCGGTGGCGCGCTTGCCCTCCAGCCCGAACCGCAGGCTGGACTGCAGGTGCAGGTCGGGGTTGGAGTCGCCGACGTGGGCCACCACCGACGAGTACCCGCTGTTCTCGTACTCCCAGTCGACCTCGGACCGGGCGTAGTCCGGGCGCGGCTCGCACACGACCTCGAGGTCCACCGTGCCCGATACGCACTTGATGGTGCGCATCAGGATGTGCTCGGCGTCGTCGTCCGTGGGGGTACGACGGTGCGTGCCCGAGCGTGACTCGAGGTCGTGCCACGGGCCCATCAGCATCGCGTCGCGGACCACGAGCCAGCCGGTCGGCGTCTGCCAGGTGGTCTCGAGGATGAGCGTGCCGGGCAGGTAGCGGCGCGCGACGGGCACCCGCACACCGTGCGGCCCGACGCGGAAGTAGCCGGCTCCCCGGTCGAGGATCTTCGCGAAGATGCTGGGGGAGTCGGGTCGGGGGACACACATCCACTCGACACTGCCCGACGGCGCGATCAGCGCGTTGGTCTCACAGTCGGAGAGGAACCCGTACTCGCCGATGTGCGGGAACTTGCTGCGTCCGTCCCAGGCGCGCGGGGAGGCGCCGTCGCTCGTCGTATGTCCCTTCACCGGACCCGAGTTCGTGGGCTTCGGGGTCTGGCGGCGCCGTGGGGATCTGCCGGATGCCGTGGGAACTTCGGCATCGGCCCCCACGGGCTCAATCGATTCGAGCGTCATGGGACTCAAGGGTTCCGCACGTTCCGCGCAGGTGGCAAGCCGGGCGTGTGTGACGCGCGGAACCCCTCCTCCATGCACCGTCATGAATTCTTGAAGGAATATCCGGGTTGTGTCGATCGAGCGGTTTCCCGTTCGACCTGTGGATGAGAAGGTCCCATCAGAGGGCCCGGACACACAGGAGAAGAAACCATGCCGAAGTACATGCTGATCATGCGCTCGACCGACGAGACGAAGGCCGTCTACGAGAACATGGACTTCGAGAAGATCATGAACGACATGGGCAAGTTCAACGAGGACATGGTCCAGGCGGGCGTGCTCGTCGCAGGCGAGGGCCTCGCGGACGAGACCGACTCGGTCGTCGTCGACTACTCGTCCGAGACGCCCGTCGTGACGGACGGTCCCTACGGCGAGACCAAGGAGCTGTTCAACGGCTTCTGGATCGTCGACGTCGCCTCGCGGGAGGAAGCCGTCGAGTGGGCCAAGCGGGCACCGCTGGCCGGGCCGGGGAGCAAGCTCGAGATCCGTCGCGTCCAGCAGCTGGAAGACTTCCCGCAGGACAACGAGCACATCCAGAAGGAGCGCTCATGGCGCGAGTCGACCGGTCAGCTCTGACGCCGGCTCCGGGTGAGCAGGACGCCGCCCGGCGGGCCGTCGAGGCGGTCTGGCGGATCGAGTCCGCGCGCATAGTGGGTGCGCTCACCCGCTACACCCGCGACTTCGAGCTCGCCGAGGACGTGGCCCAGGAGGCGCTCGCCGAGGCGCTCGTCTCCTGGCCACGCGACGGCGCACCGCGCGATCCCGCGGCGTGGCTCATCGCGACGGCGCGGCGCCGGGCGATCGACGCCTACCGGCGCCGCGCCGGGCGGGACGAGCGGTACGCCGCGCTCGCGCACGGCCTCGCCGAGGGGGAGGCGACGTCCGGCGTCGGAACGGGGCCCGCTGGGGCTGGGGCGAGCGTCGTCGCAGGCCAGCCGGGTTCTGACCCGGCTGAGGTCGATCCTGACCGGATCGACGACGACGTGCTCGCGCTCATGTTCGTGTCCTGCCATCCAGTGCTCTCGCGGGAGGCGCAGGTCGCGCTCACGCTGCGGGTCGTGGGCGGCCTGACGAGCGACGAGATCGCCCGGGCGTTCCTGGTGCCGGTCGGAGGCGTGCAGGCGCGCATCACGCGCGCCAAGAAGACCATCGCCGCGGCGCAGGTCCCGTTCGAGGTGCCGGACGGCGCGGACCGGACCGCCCGGCTCGCCTCGGTGCGAGGCGTGCTGTACGTGATCTTCACGGAGGGCTCGTCGGCGACGTCGGGCGACGACTGGATCCGGCACGACCTGGCGCGCGAGGCGGTGCGCCTGGCCCGGGTGCTCAGCCGGCTCGCACCCGAGCCGGAGACGTTCGGCCTGCTCGCGCTGCTGGAGCTCACCGCTGCCCGGTTCCCGGCCCGCGTGGGGCCGTCGGGCGAGCCGATCCTCCTGGAGGACCAGGACCGGCGCCGCTGGGACCGGGCGGCGATCATCCGGGGCAGGGCGGCCCTGCGCCGCGCCGTCGGCCCGGCGGGTATGGGGGTCTACGCGCTGCAGGCGGCGATCGCGGAGTGCCACGCGGTGGCGCGTTCCGTGGCCGGGACGGACTGGGAGCGGATAATCGTGCTCTACGAGGCGCTCGGCCGCGTGGCGCCGTCGCCGGTCGTGGACCTGAACCGGGCGGTGGCTGTCGCGATGGCGCACGGCCCCGAGCTCGGGCTGCGGGTGGTGGACGGCCTCGTGGAGCGGGGCGTGCTGGCGGGATCGCACCTGCTGCCGGGAGTGCGGGGCGAGCTGCTCGCGCGGCTGGGCCGCACCGCCGAAGCCCGTGGCGAGTACCTGCGCGCGGCGGAGATGTGCGGCAACACGGCGGAGCGCTCGGTCCTGGAGGCCAAGGCATCGGCTCTCCCGTGACCCGCCCTCAACGGTCTCAGCGCAGCTTGAGGGTGGCCACCAGGACGCCCGTCAGGCACAGGGTGCCGCCGACCAGGGCGACCAGTGTGGGAACCTCGCCCAGGAGGGCCCACGACATGAGGACGGCGAGCGGCGCGGCGGCGTAGGTCGCGGCGCCGAGCCGGCCCGCCGTCGTGCGCGTCAGTGCGTAGCCCCAGGTGACGAACGCGATGGCGGTGGGGAAGACGCCGAGGTAGACGACGCTCAGCGTGGCCGACGTCGGGGCGGCGGCGAGCTCCCGCAGGAGCACCGGCGCGAACGGGAGGCATGCGACCGCCCCGACCAGGCAGCCCAGCCAGGTCATGGTCAGGGAGTCCACCTTGGGCAGCAGGCGCTTCTGCAGGATCGTGCTCCCGGCATAGATGACGGCGGCGACCAGGCCGAGGGCGACGCTCACCGTGTCGGACGCCCCGCTCGACGTGGCGAGCGCGATCCCGGCGACGCCGGTGAAGGCGATGCCGATACCGGCGAGGAGCCGTGCCGGGAACCCCTCACCGAGCGATATCCCGGCGAACACCGCGATCAGGATGGGGGCGAGCCCGACCAGGAGGGACGCGGTCCCGGCGTCGAGCGTGCGCTCCGCGGTGTTGAGGGCCAGGTTGTACAGCCCGAACCAGAGGACACCCCAGACGACGACGCCGGCCAGCGTCCGGCCGCGCGGCAGCCGGACCTTGCCGGCCACGCCGGCGATGACCGTGAGCGCGAGGGCGCCGACGAACATCCTGCCCAGCGCGAGCGGGCCGGGGGAGAAGTCGTGACCGGCGGACCGGATCCCGATGAACGCCGATGCCCACAGCACCACGGTCACCGCGGCGGCCGCGGGGACGAGGAAGCGGTTCGTTGCCGGCGGAGCAGCCAGGGCGGTCAGGGTCATGTCCGGAACCCTGCCCGGTGTCGGAGCCAGGGTCTGGCGGCTTTCGGCCGTGGTGTTGGTCATGATGCGATCGTCACCCCGAAACACTGTGAAGCACCAGCGATTCTTTCTTCATTCGAATTCAGTCTCGCTGTACAGTGGCTCCATGCTCGATGTCCACCGCCTCCGCGTCTTCCGTTCCGTCGTCGCCTCCGGGTCCATCGGTGCGGCAGCGGCGAACCTCGGCTACACGCCGTCCGCCGTCAGCCAGCACGTCTCGGCGCTCCAGCGCGAGACCGGCCTCAAGCTCCTGGCCCGGCACGGCCGCGGCATCCGGCCCACCGCCGCCGGGCATGCGCTGGCCGCCCAGGCCGACGGCGTGCTCGAACGGCTCGGCGAGGCCGAGGCCATGGTCGCCGACCTGCGCGCGGGCCGTACCGGCTCGCTCTCGGTGGCCTACTTCGCCTCGGTCGGCTCGGCCTGGCTGCCCGACGTCGTACGCACCGTGACCACGCAGTTCCCCGGCGTCCGCCTCGACCTGGAACTGGCCGAGCACATCCCGGACAAGACCGAGGACCGGGCGGACCTGCAGATCGTCGTCGCGCAGGCCGAGTTCGCGGCGGGGAGCGGCTTCACGGCCCACCACCTCCTCGACGACCCGTACGTCGCCGTCCTGCCGCGGAACCACCGGTTCGCCGACCGGGACGAGATCGAGCTCGCCGAGCTCGAGGACGAGTCCTGGATCGACAACGACTTCGCGCGCGGCTGGTGCCGCCGCAACCTCCTGGAGGCGTGCACGGCGGCCGGCTTCAGCCCCACGTTCCGCGTCGAGGCGCACGACTACCCGACGGCGGTCGCGTTCGTGGAGGCGGGAATCGGCATGACGGTGCTGCCCGAGCTCGGCGCCGTCAACCTGCCGCAGGCGACCGTCTCGGTGCCCGTGGTGCGGCCCGCACCCGTGCGCTCGATCTACGCGGTGCTGCAGGACGCCGTCGCGCACACCCCGCCCGCGATCGCCGCCCTGGACGCGCTGCGGCAGGCCGCCGTCGCTTCGCGGGCAGCCGTGGTGGCCGCATAGGGTGGGTGGGTAACGGCGCTGGGACTGCTCGGCGCCCTCCCGATCGAGAGGTACTCCTCGTGACCACGCTTCCTACCGCCTCCGGCACCTTCGGTGACAAGCCGGAGCTGACGTTCCCCGAGGGTGGCGCACCCGCCGGCCTGCAGGTACAGGTCCTCTCCGAGGGCAACGGCCCGGTCGTCGAGTCCGGGCGCACCATCGTGGTGAACTACCTGGGCCAGACCTGGGGCGGCCACGTTTTCGACAACTCGTACGACCGCGGCACGACCATCGACTTCCCGATCGGCGTCGGCGCCGTCATCGGCGGCTGGGACAAGGGCATGGTGGGCCAGAACGTTGGCTCGCGTCTGCTGCTGTCGATCCCGCCGGAGCACGGTTACGGTGCGCGGGGGGTGCCGCAGGCTGGGATCGGCGGCGGGGACACGCTGGTGTTCGTCGTTGATGTCGTCGACGTGAAGTGACGTTGTTCGGGCTCTTCGGGTAGGGCTCGCGGGCGGAGAACAAGAACGCCTGCGCGGACTGGGCCGACGAGGCGCCTCCAGAGGCGGCTCACCTGTTTCGTCCTTTTACGTCCGCGCAGGCGTTCTTGTTCTCCGCCCGCTCTTCTGTGGGCGTCACTTCTCGGTTGGTGGGGTTGGCGGGGTTGGTGGGGTTGGCTGGTTTGGCGGGTCGGCCGGGTGGTTGACCGGCGGGTTGACCGGCGGTTGGTTGGTTAGCTGGTTGGGGGGTAGCTGATCAGCTGGGGGGCGGCGAAGCTGCCTACTGCCGGGGCACCCGTGTTGTTGATGATGTGGTTGATGCCGCCCGAGCCGTTGAGGAAGACGCTGGTCATGGAGCGGAACTTGACGTTCGGGGTGGTGGGGGCCTGGATGCCGGACTCGACGCGGATGTCCTGGCCCTGGTTGAAGAACGAGTAGACGCCGAGGCCTGTCGCCTCGTGGTTCCGCACGTCGTCCGCCACGCGGTAGGACGCATAGCCGAGGCGGTCGCCGTCCATGAACGCAGCCTGCGACGGCGGGTCGTACGGGATCTCGCTCTGGTAGAAGATCGTGCGGCCGTTCTCGCCGTTCCAGATCGTCTGCTCCTCCTGGTAGTGCTCGACGAACAGGCCGGTCGCCGTCACGTCGTCACCGTTGACGATGACGCCGTGCGCGCCGGTGTTGCCGCCCCAGGAGACGCCCTGGCCGTGGTCCGCGCGCCACGCCCAGATGTGGTCGAGCAGGGTGTGGTCGCTGTTCACCTCGATCGAGGTGATCGCCTTGCCCTCCCAGGGGCCGCCCACGCGGACGAAGACGTCGGTGAGCGTGGTCGGGTTGGCAGGGTCCGAGACGCTCGCGCCCTCCGGGCCGACCTGGATCAGGGTGGCCGACTCCGGCACGTTCGCGTCGGCGGTGATGCCCGCGACCTTCACGCCCGCGACGTCGCCGATCTCCAGCACGCTGTTGCCCGCCGTCGGGGTGAGCGAGGCGTAGCCGAGCCCGAGCACCACCGTGTCGGCACGGTCGACCCGCAGAGCGGCGTCGAGCTCGTAGACGCCCGGCGTGAGGATGAGGTTCTTGCCGTCGGCCAGTGCGGCGTTGATCGACGTGGCGGAGTCGACGTCCTCCCGCGCCACGTAGAAGTCGTTCATGCCGATCGACGTGCCCGACTCCGCAGACGTCGACCAGTCGGTGCCGCTGCTGCCGGTGCGCGCGTTCGGCACGAAGACCGCGAGCTCACCGTTGCCGCTCCGGTACAGGAACGGGGCCTCGCGGCTGATCGGGGTGTTGTCGAACGTGGTCTTGACGCCCTTCACCCCGTTGCCGAGGTCCTGCCCGAAGTCGGTGGCAGGGGCGCCGTCGACACCCGAGAACACCATGTTCCAGACGCCGCCGTCCCAGGTGCCGACCTCGCTGTTGCGCGTGAACCACTGCTGCTGCGAACCGGTGGCGATGGTGCCGGCCACACGGGAGTTCGCGAGGTAGCCGCCGGAGGCGAACTCGCCGTACCGGCCGAAGACCGTGAGGCTGCCCTGGATGTCCATGCGGCGCATCGGCGCGGCCTGCGACACCGCCCAGCGCATCTGGTGCGGCTCGGTCACGCCCGCGGGGAACGGGCGAGCGGCGTCCTCACCGACCGGGCGCTGGATGGGGTTGATCGCCATGTTCGACATCGACCGCCAGAAGTGGTTCAGCGAGCCGGGGGCGGCGCACTCCCACGGCCGGTCCGGGCAGCCGACCACGGGCTCCACGTGCAGCGCGCCGTTGATCTGCACGGCGTTCGGCTGCGCGCCGAGGCCCGAGATCGACTCGTAGTACCCGACGGTCTGGTTCACGATGTCGGTGGCCGTGGCCGGGTCGTCCTGGCCGGCGGCGCTGCCGTAGGTGCCGGGCTCGAAGAACACCTGGTGCCGGCCCAGGCTCATCTCGGCCTCGTCGTTCACCGAGTCGAGGAACGTGTTGATCCGGTCGGTCGTCCAGGTCGGGTCGATGAACGTGACGTTGGGCCCGAAGTCCGGGTCGGCCGCCGCCTTCTTCGGCTTCTTCACCTTTGGTTTCTTCGCCTTCTGTTCTTTGGCCTCGGACGTCGCGTCCGGCTTGGCCGCGGAGGTCTTCGCCATGGCCCTGCCGGCGTCGGTGGCGGACGGCGCGGCGGTGGCCGGCAGCGCTGCGACAGCGGCTCCGGCGGCGAGCGATGCTGCGACCGCCGCGACGGCGGCGCCGCGCAGTGTGGTGCGGAGTGTCCTCATCGACAGATCCTTCGAGCTCGGGGCAGGCCGGCGATGACCGGGCACGCTGCCGGTGCGGGGTGCGCCCGGGGCGAGCGCCCCGCAAGGCTAGCGGTACGTCACTGACTAGTCTGTAAGTGCTTTCCGCAGGCTGCGGGTCACCGTGAACTTCGGGTTCTGGGCCACATGCTCCGTCGGCCCGACGGCGCGTTGCAGTGCGCCGCGGTAGTGCAGCCCCGTGTTGAAGACGGTCCACAGCTCGCCGCCTTCACGCAGGACCTGGCCCGCCGCGGCGAACATGCGGTGCGCGGCGTCGGTGCTCAGCGCGGCGCGGTCGTGGAACGGCGGGTTGAGCAGCACGAGGTCCGCCGAGCCGTCAGGGACGGGGAGCAGGTCCCCGGCGTCGCCCCGCACAACGGCGGCCCTGACGCCGTTCGCGGCGAACGTCGCCGTCGTCGAGGCGCAGGCGGCAGCGCTCCGGTCCGACGCGATCACGTGGGCGCGGGGGTAGCGCAGCGCCAGGACGGCCGCGAGGATGCCGGTGCCGCAGCCGAGATCGACCGCGACGGGGCGCCCGTCCAGGTAGTCCGGTCCGAACGGGGAGGTCGCCGGGGTGTCCTGAGTGCCTGGTGCGTCCGCCAGCTCGGGCCAGCGGTCGGCCTGCGCCAGGAGGAAGCGTGTGCCGAGATCGAGCGTGGCACCGGCAAAGGCGGCCCCGTGCGCGACGACGGTCAGCCCGGCGTCCGGCTTCTCCGCTTCTCCCGTGGCGCCGATGGCCGCCAGGATCTCGCGGTCGGTGAGCCGGGCGGTGACGGGGTAGGTGAGCGGCCCGACGTCGGACCGTGGCTCCCGCGCGATCAGCAGCCGCGACTTCTGCCGGGCGAGCGACGCGCTGACCTGCGCGAACGACGTGCCCAGCACGTCGTTCATCGCGTGCGTCATGTGCTTGACCCGGCCGCCGGCGAGCAGCGTGACTGCCGGGTCGGCGTACCGGGCCACGTGCTCGGCGATCTCGGTCAGCTCCGCCAGCGATGTAGGCAGCTGGAGCAGCACGAGCCGCGCGCCCGCGAGCAGCTGGGGCTCGAACTTGTCGTGCGAGGTCAGCCCCAGCGGGGCCGGTTCGTGCGGTACCGGCGCGCTGGCGGCAGCCCGTGCGTGCCCGTTCCACAGGACCTTGGCGACGCGTGCGGAGTTGGCGCCGAGCGCTGCCTCCGCCGTGATCGCGTCCTGGTGCACCCGGACCTCGCGCGCGCCGCGCGCCAGGGCGCCGAGCGCCAGGGCGCCGAACCGGTCGCCGATCACCACCACGCCGTCGGGGTCCCGCGCGATCAGCGGCGCGGCCTCGTCGAGCAGGAGCCGGTCGGTCGCGTCGACGGCGACGGGCCCGTCGGCGCGCGAACCGTCCTCGGGAAAGGGCAGGAGCTCGGCCAGGACGGCGTCGGCCTCTGGGCTCACCGGGCGGAGCGGGCCTTCTTCTCCGCAGCCTTGCGGGTCTCCTCGACCCGCTCCTCCTCGGCGCGCACCTGAGCGGCGATCTCGCGCTCCTGGGCCAGCCAGGCCGGCGGGTTGTCGCGCATCTCGTTGATCTGCTCGGTGGTCAGCGGTTCGGTGATGCCGCCACGAGCCAGGCCGGCGATCGAGATGCCGAGGCGCCCCGCCACGACCGGCCGTGGGTGCGGTCCGTTGCGGCGCAGCTCGGCGAGCCACTCGGGCGGGTTGGTCTCCAGCTCCTCGAGCTCTGCGCGCGTTATCGGGTTGTCCTGGAACTCCTGCGGGGTGGCAGGCAGGTAGACGCCGAGTCGCTTGGCGGCATTGGACGGCTTGAACCGCTGCGAGGCGAAGGAGGAACTCATGTTCTTAGGGTATCGGCGCCTGCCCTTCCCGCTCTCCATGGCGGGCGTGATCCTCACCGCTCATTCAGGTCTGCGGGGATCCAGGCAGAACGGGGGTGGGGCGCGGGCCGTAGCCTTGGCACGTGAGCCAGCCCCTGCCCGACGTCGGACCGCCTGTTCCGGGTGGCGACCCCACCGATCCCTCGACCACCGGGCCGGAGGTCGAGGACGGCGCGGAGCCCGTGGAGGACGCCGACGTCTACGTCGACCCGAGCCTGCCGCGTTTCCGCCTGGCGTACGTGCCCGGTGCGACACCCGGGAAGTGGGTCTCCGTGTGGCGTGAACGGCTGCCTGACGTGCGGCTCGACCTGGTGCAGCTCGAGTCGGACGCTGTCCTCCCCGCCCTGAAGGCGGGGGAGGCTGATGCTGCGATCGGCAGGCTCCCCGTGGACAAGGAAGTGTTCTCCGCTATCCCGCTCTACGAGGAGGCGTCGGTCGTGTGCTTCTCGCGGGATCACCTGCTCGCCGCCCTCGAGGAGGAGGAGACGGTGTCCACCGCCGACATCGCCGGGGATCCCGTCTGGGTCCCCGCGGACGACGTCCTCTTCGCCGCACATCCGGTTCCTGGCGTCGTGCCCGTGGATCCGGACGGGAAGCCGCTGGGCCAGGTCCCGACCACCGCCGACGCCGTGGCGACGGTCGCCGCGAACGTGGGGGTCGCGGTGCTGCCCATGTCGGTCGCACGCCTGCACCGCCGCAAGGACGTCGTCTATCGCCCCCTCGTGGACGGGCCGACGGCGCCAGTGGGGCTGATCTGGCCTTACGACCGCACCACCGACCTGGTCGAGGAGCTCGTCGGGATCGTCCGCGGACGCACGGTGAACAGCTCGCGCGGCCGGGGTCGCCCGACCGCTCAGCCGGCAGAGGATGCCGCTGCGGGCGCCGCCGGAAAATCCGCGAAGGCCGGGGTGAAGAAACCGGTGAAGGGCGGGGCCGCTGGGCGCTCCGGCGCGGGGCGCAGCGGGGCGAAGACAGGTGGTCGCGGGGGTGTTCAGCGGGCTGGTGGCGGTCTCCAGCGGGGCAAGGGTGCACGCCCGGCCTCCAAGGGGAAGAAAAAGGGCAAAGGAAAGTAGGGGCGAGATCAAGTCTTTGTAAGATATTTCGATGGAACAATGGATATTGGCGATCTGCGCCATTGTCGCTACGCTCCGGGGTCGTGCCTGAAAGATTGGGCACGCGACAGATCCCCGTCTCGAAGGAGCGCTCAGTGCGCAAGATGACCGTCTTGGGAGCTTCCGCGCTCCTCGTCGCCGGCCTGATGGGCTCGCCTGCCGCCGCGTTCGCCGCACCGATCGCCGGCGCTCCCGTCGCGATCACCGGTGGCGGCAACGACGGCGCGACCTGCCCGAAGGACGGCAAGGTCGACGTCACGGGCGAGCAGGTCACCCTCGAGGTGACCGCAGAGCCCGGCTACCTGATCACCGGTTACTGCGTGAAGGCCGGCTCGGACAAGCAGGGCGACGGTCCCGTCAACGTGGACGTCGACCCGCCCGCCGCGACCGTGACGATCTCGCACCCGTCCGGCAAGGCGATCAGCCACTACACGCTCGTCACGGTCAAGGCAGGGCCGACGCCGGAGCCCAGCCCGTCCGAGCCGAGCCAGGAGCCGAGCGTCGTGCCGAGCGGCGAGCCCTCCGAGGGTTCGTCCGGCACCCCGTCGGAGCCTGCCGTCGAGCCGAGCGGCACCCCGGACGACGAGTCGACGGCCCCGGCCGACGATGTCGAGGCGACTACCGCGCCGTCCGGCGAGGAGCCCGGTGAGCTCGCTGCCACCGGCGCCAGCACCGTCATCGGCTTCACGCTGATCGCGCTGGCCCTCGTGGGTGGCGGCGTGACGCTGATCGTGCTTCGCCGCAAGGGCGTCCTGGGTAGCTGATCCAGCCGCACCGAGCGACCGCTGGTAGAGCGGGCGTCCGGCAGGTTCTTTCGTTCCATGGGCTTCGGCCCTGGGCGAAGGGCCAGCCGGACGCCCGCTCTCTTTGTTGTGAGCGGGTGAAGTCTTTCGAGAGCCGGGTGAAATCCACTACTGGGACCCTGGGCGATTTGCGGTAAAAGGCTATTGCGCATCTGGTTGCACGCGAAGCCTTGTCGCGGCGGGACCTTTGCGGATCCAGGTTCAGCCCTGTTCCAGGGGATTGGCGTTGAATCCATGCAACGTGACGTTCGGGATGCCCAGCGGGCCGTCGATGCGTGTGCATACGCCCTGGTCCCAAGCGCTCGGGGTGAAACTCCTGATCACCGGGGCTCTGCGCGTGTCCGGGGCGGCTGAACACCGCGGAAGCCCACCCTTTCTCTCCGCTCTGTCAGAAAGGGGCGCTCAGCCGCCGTGAAATGCCGTGTCGGGCCTCGTCATGAGCCCACAGTGATGTCCATTTTGATGCTCTTGCATGGGATCCGCTGCGGATCTAGCGTCGAAATCAACAGACGCGCCGCGAGCCTTCTCTGCGGCGTCCCGCGCCGAGAAAAGGAACATTGAAATGAAGACCATATCCGCGCTAGGGGCCGCTGCGCTCCTGGCGCTGGGGCTCTATGGCTCGGCTTCGGCCGTGGCGATCGGCGCCCCGGTAGTAGCCGCAGGTGAGGAGCAGGTCTGCCCCGGCGACAAGATCGACGTGGTCGGGAACCATTCGTCCGTCACTGTGACCGCACCCGAAGGCATGGTCATCGTCGGGTACTGCGTGAAGGCAGGATCCGCACAGCAGGGCGACGGCCCGGAGTTCGTGCCCGTCGACCCACCGGCCACCGAGGTGACGATCACGCACTCGACCGGCAAGGACGTCAGCCACTACTCCGTGACCTACGCGCCGGCACCGACTCCAACCCCGACGCCGACTCCGACGCCCACTCCCACTCCCACTCCCACTCCCACTCCGACTCCGAGTCCGACGCCCACACCGACTCCCACCCCGACCCCGACGGAGCCGACGCCGACTCCCACGCCGACGGAGCCGACACCGCAGCCGACCCCCACAGAGCCGACTGACCAGCCCACGCCGACGGAGAAGCCGACACCCGTCAAGCCGCCGGCCCAGTCACCCCCGCCGTCCGATCTCGCTTCGACCGGCCCGGCCGAGACGATCGGCTATTCGATGCTGGCCCTCGCCCTGACCGGCGGAGGCATCGCGTTCATCGTGCTCGCTCGGCGACGGCTCACCTGAGCGATCCGCGCAGATTCGTCTCTGCCGAGACAGAACGGGGCGACGTAGAACCGATGGTTCGGTTCTACGTCGCCCCGTTTCCGCGTCGTCAGTCCTGCCGCCGGTTTCTACTCGGCCGGGGTAATGGCCGTCACCTGGATGATCAGCGCCTGCATCGGCCACAGCGTCGGCAGCTGCAGGCCGACGCCGGTCAGCATTGAGCCGGGTATGTCGATCGCTTCCTTGCCGAGCCAGCCCGGCGTGACCCCGCCGAGCCACTTCGCCGTCCCGACCTCGTCGCGCACCTGGACGCTGTACCGCAAGGTGGGGTCGAGCCCGTCGAACCGCACGCGTTCGGTGAGCGCGTCCTGCGGCGACGCGACGGTCGCGACGGTCCACATACCCGCCGTGCGGTCGGGTGACACGAAGCCGGTGACCCGCAACGCCGGGTCCACCGTGTCGGCGTGCACCACCGTGCCGGTGTGCACGAGGGCCCGGAGCTCCTTGTAGAGCGCCGCGTACGCCGCGACAGCGGCCAGCTCGTCCTCGGTGCAGGACAGCAGGTCCCACTCGAATCCCGCGTGACCCTGCAGCGCGGTGGCCACCCGGTACGAGAGGTCGGTGGTCCGCCCCGACGAGTGCGTCGGCGACGGCCCTACGTGCGCCCCGATCAGCTCGGGCGGCAGCACCAGCGAGGTCCACCGCTGGATGTCCTGGCGTTCCAGGGGGTCGTTGGAGTCCGACGCCCACACCCGGTCGGTGACCTCCAGGATCCCCAGGTCGGTTCGGCCCCCGCCCGAGGAGCACGACTCGATCTCCAGCCCCGGGTGGTCCGCCTTGAGCCGAGCGATCAGCGCGTACGCCGCAAGGGTCTGAACGTGCGTGCCCGGCCGGGAGACGCCGTCCGTGCCGATGTGGACGGGCTCGGCGAGGTCGCGGTTGTGGTCCCACTTGATGAAGTCGATCCCCAGCTGCGTCACGAGGGCCGAGATCTGCGCATGCACGTGCTCCCACGCGTCGGGGTTCGCGAGGTTGAGCACGTACTGCGTGCGGAACGAGAGGCCGTCCGGCGACGGGACCGCCGCCGTGTTCGACAGGATCCATTCTGGATGGGCACGCGCCAGGTCGGAGTCGAGGTTGACCATCTCGGGCTCGAACCACAGCCCGAACTGCATCCCCAGATCGTGCACCAGGCCGGCGAGCGGGTCCAGGCCCTCCGGCCAGACGTCGTGGTCGACGACCCAGTCGCCCAGGCCGGTGGTGTCGTCGCGGCGGGAGTGGAACCACCCGTCGTCGAGCACGAAGCGTTCCACGCCGACCGCCGCGGCACGCCTGGCGAGTCGCTCCAGCTTGGCCGGCGAGTGGTCGAAGTACACGGCTTCCCAGGTGTTCAGCACCAGCGGCCGGGGGCTCGTCACGTGCTGCGGGCGCGCCCGCATCCACGTGTGGAACCGGTCCGAGACACCGTCCAGCCCTGTCGGGGACCACGCGAAGTACGCCACCGGCGTCCGGTAGGACTCGCCGGGAGACAGGTGGATCTCGCCCGGCCGCACCAGCTCGCCGGCACCGAGCAGCGTGGTGTGCTCGGTGAGGTGGTCCACCCGGTGCGTGACGTCGGCGCTCCACCCCAGGTGGGTCGCCCACACCTCGCCGGTCCGGTTACGCGGCGTGCCCGACGACGCCAGAGTCACCCAGGGGGCGTCATGTCCCGACCGTCCGCGACGGGTCTGGCGGGCAGTGCTGCCTGCCGGCATGGCGGTCGTGACCGGCACCTTCTCGCGGGACCAGCGCCCGGTGAACTGCGTGAGGTGGTCCGCGGAGCGGGGCACGGGCAGAGTGGCCTCGAGCCAGTGCACGTCGACCACGGCGGAACCGTCGTTGGTGAGCTCGTGCCGCAGGAGCACCAGCCCTCCCGGGCCGATCTCCAGGTACGACCGGAGCGTGAGCCCCAGCTCGGTATCCCGGGCCGTGACCACCAGCTCGGCCGCCGCTCGCTCGGCCTCGGAGACGGTCCACCGGGGGTAGAGCAGGACGCCGTCCGTCACGACGACGAGGCCGGGCCGACCCGCCCAGCCGTCGGACTCCTGCGGCAGCAGCGACGGACGCCAGGCCGCGTCGAGCGTGCCGGGCGCGGTCTGGCGGCTGGTCGCCAGGTCGAGCGCCTGCAGATCCGCGGACGAGAGGTCGCCCAGATCTGCGCCCCAGTGGAGTACCAGTGGCAGCCCCACCCGCGGATGCGCCACGACGACGGCCACGCCGTCGCGTCGCAGCACCGACCAGCTGGTGACCTCGTCAAAGTCCTTCATAGTGCTGTCCTCCGCCCCAGGACCACACAGTACGAGTGGTCACCGACATCAAGTTCAAAAAGGGTTCTAGCTTGCTGGTCTCGTCACGAGGTCGTTCTCCGTGCGCAGCACCGGCCGGGTGACCAGCGCGTCCTGCTCCAAGCCGCGGCTCGTCACGTGGAACACGGCCGTCGTACCTGCCGGAAGGTCGACCACCTGGTCGTCCACCTGCGCGTCCGGGTCGAGGCGGTCGGCAAGCAGCGTCACACCGAGGGCCAGCGACGTCGCCGTCACGTCCACCCGGTAGCCGCCGTCCTCCGCCGTCACGGTGGCCCGCACGGGCGCGGGGTCGAGGGCGAGGTCCTTGCTCTCCGCCCAGCGGTGCAGCCCACGGGCCTCGCCGAGCGCGACGACCAGCACCTCGTTCGCCGGATCGCCGACGGCGACCAGGTCACCGGCCAGCGGTACCAGGGTCACCGACCGCGGACCGACGGTCACCGCCTCCGCAGCCGCACCCGACGTCGCCAGCACCTCACCGCCGAGGGTGGTCCGGGCCGCCTCCACCTGCCCGGTCCATGGCTCGTCCGAGTCGTTCACGAGCGCCGCGACCAGATCCGCGCCGCGCGGCTGCACCGTGACGAGCCGGTCGGCGAACGCGTGCTTCAGCGCGTACCAGAGCGGCTTGCGCCGGGCGTCGCCGTCGATCGCTGCCCAGGACGTCACGGGCCAGCAGTCGTTGAGCTGCCACACGATCGCCCCGGCCGTGCGCGGCCACCAGGACCGGTAGTGCTCGAGGGCGTACTGGATCGCGCGAGCCTGGTTGAGCTGCGTCGCCCAGTGCCAGTCGCTGAAGTCCTCCGGCACGTCCAGGTGTGCGGCCATGCCGCCGTCGAGCTTGAGGTTGCCGTACTCCGCCTTCTGGTGGAGCAGGAAGACCTCGGACTCCTTGAAGCCGGGCGGGGCCTCTGCCGCGTCGTCGGGCAGGATGGCGCGGCGCATCGTCGCCCAGGTCGCCGGGCCCTGGAAGCCGAACTCCGACGGGAACCGCGGCACGTCGTCGCGGTAGTGCGTGTAGTCGACGCGGTTCCAGACGTCCCACTGGTGATGGGTGCCGTGGTCCGGGTCGTTGGGGTGCATCTCCTCGGGCGTGAAGCCGGGGGAGTAGGGCGAACCGTCCGAGTAGGGACGGGTCGGGTCGACCTCCGCCAACACCTTCGGGAAGAGCTCGTAGTAGTAGCCGGCGCCCCATGTGAGGTCGCCCAGCGGCCCCTTCCAGTCCCAGTC
Organism: Promicromonospora sp. NPDC023805; assembly: GCF_040639635.1. Lineage (NCBI taxonomy): Bacteria > Bacillati > Actinomycetota > Actinomycetes > Micrococcales > Promicromonosporaceae > Promicromonospora > Promicromonospora sp. NPDC023805. The sequence continues at coordinate 17,365 of NZ_JBFAAH010000034.1, forward strand.
CTCGTGGCCCCAGATGTTCTCGTTGCCCCCGTTCCACAGCACGAGGGACGGGTGGGGCGCCAGGCGGGCGGCGTTCTCCCGCAGCTCCGCCTCGAACTCGGCCCGGTGCGGGGGCTCCTCCGGGTACGCGGCGCAGGCCAGCAGGATGTCCTGCCAGACCATGACGCCCTTCTCGTCGCAGACGTCGTAGAAGTCGTCGGACTCGTAGATGCCGCCGCCCCACACCCGCAGCAGGTTCAGGTTCGCGCCGAGCGCCTGGTCGACGCGCTGTTCCAGGCGCTCGCGCGTGATGCGGGTCAGCAGGTGGTCGTCCGGGATCCAGTTGGCGCCGCGCACGAACACTGGCTTGCCGTTGATGACGAACGTGAAACGTGTGCCGTGCTCGTCGGGTGTGCGGTCCACCTCGACGGTGCGGAAGGCCACCCGCCCGGACCAGGCGTCCAGCGGGTTCGAGCGGTCCTCGCCGTTGCCCTCGTAGAGGGTCACCTCGATGGGGTACAGCGGCTGGTTGCCGTGCCCGACCGGCCACCACAGGTCGACGTCGGGCACCTCGAACTGGCCGGTGAGCTCGATGATGTGGGCGGAGCCGTCGCCGCCGTGCGACCCGATGGTCAGGCCGCGGCCCCCGACGGAGACGTCGACCGTGAGCGCCCCGGCGTCGGACAGGCCGGACGTCTCGACCTCGATGCGGACGTCGACCAGCCCCGTGCCGACGTCGGCCACCGTCACCAGCGGCGTGACCTGCGCGAGGCGCGCCACGCGCCAACGCTGCACCCGGACGGGCCTCCACAGGCCCGCCGTCTGCAGATCAGGACCCCAGTCCCAGCCGAAGGAGCAGGCCATCTTGCGGACCATGTTGAAGGGCTGGTCGTAGGCCATGGGGCGCGTGCCGAGCCGCTGCGCCTCGGCTTCGGCCGTCTCGAGCGCGGAGTCCAGGTCGACCACGAGGTTGGCGGGCGTGCCGACGAGCTCGCGCACGTCGTACCGGTAGGAGCGGTGCATGTTCGCCGTGCGGCCCAGCTCGGTGCGGCCCAGCTCGTTGCGTCCCTGGCCGGCGCCGGTCCGCTCGACGTCCGTGTCGACGACGACTGTCGACACCGTGTCGATGCCCTCGAAGAGCAGGTCGACGCGCTCGTCGGGTGCCGCGGGCGGTTCGTCCAGGACCGTCGCGTACCGCCAGGTGGCGCGCTTCATCCAGGCGAGCGAGGTCTCGTTCGTGCCGAGGTACGGGTCGGGGATGAGCTCCTGCTCCAGCAGGGCGGTGTGACTCGTGCCCGGGACCGTCGCGGGGACGGGAACCCCGGCGAGGTCCGCCGGGACGGGGCCTCCCGTGGCCGTCAGGGTCCAGTCGGTCAGGTCGCGGCTGATCTTCATCGATCCTCGTCCTCCCAGAGCAATGTGCTCAGTGCGTGTGCGAGCCGACCCGAGCATAGAGGGCACGCGTCGTCCCGATCGAACCGATATCACCTGGCGGTTCGGCCCGTGGTTCAGTCCGGCCGGACCACCAGGCCGAGCATCTCGGCAAGCAGGATCGCCTGCGCCTCGCTGACGATCGCCCCGGTGAGACTGGCCGAGAGCGGGTCCAGCGACGACAGGTCGCTGCCCCGCAGGTCGGCGTTGCTCAGGTCGGCCTGTTCGAGGTCGGCGCCCGACAGGTCGCAGCCGATCAGCACAGCACCGGACGCCTTGATGCCGGCCAGGTCGGCCTCGCGGAAGCGGACGCCGTCGAACTCGGCGCCGGCCAGGGCGGCCCGGTGCAGGTCCGTGAAGGACCAGTTGCCGCCGGTGACCTTGAGGATGTCGAACCGGCAGTTGGCGAACTGAGAGCCGACGAGCTTGCAGCGCTCAAGCTTCGCGTCGAAGAACACGCAGGCATCGAACACGCACGACGTGAACGCGAATTCCGTGAGGTGGGCGCTGTTGAAACGAACGCCGCGGAAGACGCATGAGTCGAACGTCGCGCCCGTCCCCGTGGTCTCGGTCATGTCCACGTCGGCGAACAGCGTGGCCATGTGGTCCTCGCCGGTGAGGTCACGGCCGTACCAGTCTTCGCGGGCGACGGTGAGCTCGGTGGCGGGCATTCGAATCATGGGAGCGACCCTACGGCGCGCCACTGACACGCCCAGGGGTCGTGAGCGTGACCGTCGCGCTCGCAACGGTCACGCTCACGACAAAGGAGGGTGTCAGGCGGCGTCGGGGAACGGGACGCCTGTCGTGGCGTGGCACCGGTAGCCGTTCGGGTTCTTCGCGTCGGACAGGTACTGCTGGTGGTAGTCCTCGGCGTAGTAGAACGGTCCGGCCTCGGCGGCGGGGGCGATCTCCGTCGTGATCGCGTCGTAGCCCTTGGCGCTGAGCACCTCGGCGTACCGCTTCGCCGTCTCCTGGGCCGCCTCTGCCTGCTCCGGCGACGTCCAGTAGATCGCCGACCGGTACTGCGTTCCGACGTCGTTGCCCTGGCGGAAGCCCTGCGTCGGGTCGTGCCGCTCCCAGAAGATCTTGAGCAGCTCCTCCTCGGTGACCTTGGTCGGGTCGTACGCGACGAGCGCCGTCTCCGTGTGGCCGGTCCGGGCGCTGCAGACCTCGTCGTACGTCGGGTTGGGCGAGGTGCCGCCCATGTAGCCGACGGCGGTGCTCACCACGCCGGGCACCTGCCAGTAGATCTCCTCGGCGCCCCAGAAACAGCCCATCGCCAGGTACAGCACGCGCGTACCGGGCTCCCACGGGCCGGTGATCGACGAGCCGAGGACCGTGTGGGGGCGCGGGCTCTGCAGCACCGGCGCGGAACGGCCGGGCAGGGCGTTCTCGGGCGCGACCATCGTGGTCTTCGTGGAACCGGAGCCGGGGCCGAAGAGGGAGTTGAGGAACGTCATCCGACACACATCCTTAAGGGTCTGCTTCGTGCGACAGCACGTTTGCCTATGGCAACGCCCGCGGGCCTGGCAGTGTTCCGGGGCTACCGTTCTGCTGACCGCAGACCCTGGTGGCGTCGCGAAGCGGTTCGGGCCAAGGTCGGGTGATGAGGAGCGAGGTCGGTGTCGTAGCGGTCCTGTCGGACGTCCACGGGGTACTTCCCGTGCTGGACGCGGTGCTCGCGGAACCCGATGTGGTGGCCGCCGACCGCGTGGTCGTCACCGGTGACCACGCCGCCGGGCCGCAGCCCGTCGCGGTGCTCGACCGCCTGCGATCCCTGGGGGAGCGGGCGCTCCTGGTCCGTGGGAACGCGGACCGCGAGCTGGTCACGCTCGCGCGCGGCGGTGGCACGGCCATCCCCGATCCGGTCGCGCCGTGGGCGGCGGCCCAGCTGCGGCCCGACGACGTCGCCCTGCTCGCCGGCCTGCCGCACCCCGCGGAGCTGACGGTGCGCGGGTTCGGCCGCGTCGTGTTCTGCCACGGCACCCCGCGGGACGACGAGGAGGTGGTGCTCGTCGACTCCTCCCTGGAGCGCTGGGCCGAGGTGCTCGGCGGGCTCGACGCCGACGTGAGGACCGTCGTCATGGGCCACACGCACATGCCGTTCGTCCGCCTCGTCGACCGGCGGCTGTGCGTCAACCCCGGCAGCGTCGGTATGCCGTACGGCCGGGCGGGCGGATCCTGGGCGCTCCTGCGGGACGGGCAGGTCGAGCTGCGGCACACGCCGGTCGACGTCGAGACGGCGGTGGCCGCGATCGCCACTGCCAGCACGTACCCCGGCGCCAAGGAGTGGGCGCGGGAGTACGTGACCTCGGCCAACAGCGACGCGGACGCGCTGCGGGCGTTCGCTCCCCGGGATGGCCGGGTGAAGGGGGGAGATACCGACCAGGACTGAGCCGTCGGTGTCGGTGTCCCGGCGTAGCGTGCGTCCCATGGCAGACACCGATCCCGAGGTACTCATCACCGACGCCGCAGCGTGGCGCGCCTGGCTTGACGAGCACGAGGGGACGTCGGACGGCGTCTGGCTGGTCCTCGCGAGGAAGGGCAAGGACTCCGCGACGAGCCTGACCCGTGACCAGGCGCTCGAGGAGGCGCTGTGCAGCGGCTGGATCGACGCCCAGGCGCTCAGCCGGGACGAGACGACCACGCTGCAGCGCTACTGCCCCCGCCGGTCCCGCAGCCGGTGGTCGGCACGGAACGTGCGCATCGCGGACCGCCTGGTCGCCGAGGGGCGGATGCGTCCGCGCGGCCAGGAGGAGATAAACAAGGCCAAGGCCGACGGGCGCTGGGAAGCGGCCTACGAGGTCAACAGCAACTTCGAGGTACCGCCAGACCTTGCCGAGGCGCTCGCGGCGAGCTCTCGTGCCGCGGCGATGTTCGAGATCCTCACCGCGCAGAACCGGTTCGCGATCCTGTTCCGGATCACGGGGGTCAAGAAGGCGGAGACCCGCGCCCGCAACATCACCAAGTTCGTCGAGATGCTGGAGCGCGGCGAGACGCCGCACCCGCAGAAGCGAAAGCTGGAGGCCTGACGGCGGGGAGCGGCACCCGGACGACGTTCGAGACATGTCGGACCCGTGTACGGGCGGTGCACCTTTCGTGCGGCGCGTGAGCACGTCAGCGGCGTGTCGGTGTGCTCCCCTAGGGTCGTATCCGTGTCGCAGACCGAGGAGACAAGCGTGACGTCCAACCAGACCACCGCGCCGCCCATCGACGATTCGGGCGCTGTCCCACCAGCCATCCGGGCGGCCGCCTCATGGTCGTGGCGCATGCTGCTCATCGGTGCGTTCGTGGCCGCCGCGCTCTGGCTCATCACGCTCCTGAAGACGATAGTGATCCCGGTGGCGGTGGCCCTGCTGCTCACGATCATGCTGACGCCGCTACGCCGCCTGCTGAACGAGCGGCTGCGCGTGCCGCGCGGGCTGTCCGCTGGCCTGTCGCTGGTCGGTCTGGTCGTCGTGGTCGCCGGCCTGATCACGCTGGCCGGGCAGTCGATCGCCAACGGGTTCGCCGACCTGCGGACCCAGGCCATCAGCGGCTTCAACGAGCTGTGGACGCAGGTCTCGGTGACGTTCGGGCTCGAGAACGAGCTGGGGAGCTACAGGCAGGACATCCTCGACCAGCTCGAGACGCAGCAGAGTGCGATCGTGAGCGGCGTCTTCGGCGCCGCCGCCACCGCGGGCAGCGTGCTGGTCGGGGCGTTGATCGCGCTGTTCTGCACGTTCTTCTTCCTGCACGATCCGCGCGGCATCTGGGGCTGGCTCGTCGGTCTGCTGCCGCGCTCCTCCCGGGAGCGGGTCAACCAGGCCGGCCGGCGCGGGGCCGTCACGCTCGCCGCCTACACCCGCACGCAGATCCTCGTCGCCGCGGTGGACGCCGTCGGTATCGGGATCGGCGCGGTGTTCTTCGTCCCGTCGCTCGCCCTGCCGATCAGCATCCTGGTGTTCGTCGGTTCGTTCGTGCCGGTGGTCGGTGCCATCGTGACGGGTGCCATCGCCGTCGTCGTGGTCCTCGTGTCGAACGGCTGGGTCGCCGCACTCATCATGCTCGGCGTGGTGCTGCTGGTGCAGCAGATCGAGTCGCACGCGCTGCAGCCGTTCCTCATGGGCCAGGCCGTCTCGCTGCACCCCGTCGCCGTGATCCTCGCCGTGGCCGCCGGGTCATATGCCGCCGGCATCGTCGGTGCACTGTTCGCGGTGCCCCTCGTAGCCGTGCTGAACACCGTGATCCTCTACCTCAACGGGCACGACAAGTTCCCTGAGCTCGGTGCCGAGGACGCCTTGCCCATCCGGTGGCGAGCGGCCGACGCACCGCCGATCCCGCTCCGGCTGCGGCGCAGCCCCGGCGTGGTGGCCGAGGCGGCCGTCGAGGACGTCGGCGTCGCCGAGGACCTGGACCCCTCGGGCCGAGGCCCTTCAGAGGGTGATCAGAAGCGCTGAACGTGCATCCGGCGGCATAGTCGGGCAGCATGCCCGCTGTGCCCCTGGATCCGTTCGACCTGGAGTCGTACGGCGGCCACCTCACGGTGTCCGCCGACGACGCCCGTGCCGCCGCAGCGATGCTCGACGGCGTCATCACCCGTACCCCCATCACCGAGAGCCGCGCGCTCTCCACCATCGCCGGTACGAAGGTGCTGCTCAAGTGCGAGAACCTGCAGCGCGCCGGCTCGTTCAAGGTGCGTGGCGCGTACGTGCGCCTCGCCCGTCTGTCGGCCGCTGAGCGGGAGCGCGGGGTCGTCGCCGCCTCCGCCGGGAACCACGCGCAGGGCGTGGCGGTGGCCGCAGGGATGCTCGGCATCGACACGGTCGTCTACATGCCGGTCGACGCAGCCCTGCCCAAGGTCGCCGCGACCCGTGGCTACGGGGCGGAGGTCCGGATGGTGGGCTCGTCGGTGGACGAGGCGCTCGCCGCCGCACGCGTCGAGGCCGCCCGTTCCGGGCGTGTGCTCATCCACCCGTTCGACCACGTGGACGTCGTCGCGGGCCAGGGCACCGTCGCCCTGGAGATCCTGGAGCAGGTGCCGGACGTCGCCACCGTCATCGTGCCGCTGGGCGGTGGCGGTCTCGTGGCCGGCATCGCCGCGGTGCTGGCCGAGACCGCACCGCACGTGAAGGTGGTGGGCGTGCAGGCGGCGTCCGCCGCGGCGTACCCCGGCTCGCTGAAGGCCGGCAAGCCGCTGGCGGGAAAGCTCGGCTCCACCATGGCCGACGGCATCGCCGTGGGGCTGCCCGGCGACGTGCCGTTCGGGATCGTGCAGAAGGAGGGCGTGGAGGTCCGGACAGTCACCGAGGACCAGCTCTCGCGTGGCCTCCTCGCGGTGCTCGAGCGCTCGAAGCTGATGGTCGAGCCGGCGGGCGCGGCGGCGGTCGCGGGCATCATGGCCGCCGGCCCCGGAGTGTTCAAGGGCCCGATCGTCGCGGTGCTGTCCGGCGGGAACATCGACCCCCTGGTGCTGCTGCGTGTGGTGCAGCACGGCCTCGTGGCGGCCGGGCGGTACCTGAAGCTGCAGGTGCGGCTGATGGACAAGCCAGGTGCCCTCGCCCGGCTCGTGGAGACGATCGCCGCGGCGGGCGCCAACATCGTCGCCGTCGACCACACGCGGACCGACGTCTCGCTGGCGGTGTCCGAGGTGCGGGTCAACCTGCAGCTCGAGACCAAGGGCGCCGACCACCGGACCGCCGTCGTCGAACGCCTGGAGTCCGAGGGTTACGAGGTCATCGCGAACTGATCGTCGCGCGGGTGTCGTGCGGGCACGTTCCCGTTCGTCGTCAGGGTGACGCGGCCGACCGGCCGCGAGAACATCACTCCGGGGACCTCCCCGGGAGGGAGCACACCATGCGTTATCTCATGCTCGTCCTGTCGACCCCCGACGCCCCGGTCGACCCCGTCGGCGTGCCCACCATCGAGACCTGGGTGCGTGACACCTACGAGACGGGCCGCGCGATCATCGGCGACCGCCTGCGCCCGCCCGCGGACGCCGTCGGTGTGCAGGTCCGCTCCGGCGAGGTTGTGGTGACCGACGGCCCGTTCACCGAGACCAAAGAGGTGATCGCGGGCTTCGACATCCTCGAGGCGCCCGATCTCGACGAGGCGATCAAGATCGCCGCCGCCCATCCGATGGCGTACGTGGGCGCGATCGAGCTCCGCCCCTTCTGGCCGCTCGACCTCGACGGCGACGCCACGGCCCCGGAGGCCGAGGCAGGGGCGCACTGATGCGCTACCTCATGCTCGTCATCGAGCGGGACGAACCCGATCGGGCGCCGACGCCGGAGACCGAGACCTGGGTCGCGGAGCAGGACGCCTCCGGCGCACGCGTCCTGGGCTCACGCCTGCGCCCGGGCGCCGCCGTCCGCCGGGTGACCGTGCGAGAGGGTGCGACCGTCGTGACGGACGGGCCCTTCTCGGAGTCCAAGGAGGTCATCGGCGGGTTCGACATCATCGAGGCGGCGACCCTCCAGGAGGCGCTCGCGATAGCTGCCGCGTCCCCGGGGGCGCGGGATGCCCTGGTCGAGGTGCACCCGTTCTGGCCGACGGAACCGTGACCGACGTCGGGCAGGCCGTCACCACTGCCTTCCGCGACGAGTGGGGCCGGGTGCTCGCAGCGGTGGCCCGCAGCACCGGTGACCTCGACCTCGCGGAGGACTGCACGCAGGAGGCCTTCGCGGTGGCGCTGCGCACCTGGGAACGCGACGGCGTGCCCGCGCGCCCCGGGGCGTGGCTGACCACCACCGCGCGCAACCGTGCGCTGGACCGGCTGCGACGGCGCAAGGTCGAGGCGGAGAAGGTGGCGGTCGTGGCGCGGCTGACCGAACGGCTCGGCCCGGCTGCCGGTGACCCGGCGGCCGAACCGGACGGCGGCTTCGGCGGTGACAGCTGGGCCGGTGTCGAACCGGAGGACCCGGACGGCGACCTGCTGCGCCTCGTCTTCACCTGCTGCCACCCCGCCCTGCCGCTGGAGGGTCGGGTGGCGCTCACGCTCCGGTCGCTCACCGGCATGACGACGGCGCAGGTCGCGCGGGCCTTCCTGGTGCCGGAGACGACGATGGCGCAGCGCCTGACCCGGGCCAAGCGCAAGATCCGGAGCACCGGCATCGCGTTCCGCGTGCCACCGCCCGAGCTGCTGCACGAGCGCGTCTCGGCGGTCCTCGCCGTGCTGTACGTGCTGTTCACCGAGGGTTACGACGCGTGGGCGGAGCCCGCCGAGGACGATGCGGGCGCCATAGCCCGCCGCGCCCTGGCCGACGACGCGGTCCGTGTCGCCCGGCTCGTCGCGCGCCTGCTGCCCGACGAGCCGGAGGCACGCGGGCTGCTCGCCCTGCTGCTGCTCCAGCACGCGCGGCGGCGGGCACGTCTGAGCGCGGACGCGGAAGCGCTGCCGCGCACGCTCGAGGAGCAGGACCGGTCGCTCTGGCGGCGCGACGAGATCGCTGAGGGGCTGGCCGTGCTCGACGACGCGCTCGCGGCACGTCGAGCCGGTCCGTACCAGGTGCAGGCGGCGATCGCCGCGTTGCACGCGCGGGCGACCGCCGCTGACACGACGGACTGGGCGGAGATCGAGGCCCTCTACGACGTCCTGGTGGACATGACGCGCTCGCCGGTCGTGGAGCTCAACCGGGCGGTCGCCGTGGGGATGTCGCGAGGGCCCGAGGCAGGTCTGGCCGCGCTCGACGACGTCGCGTCAGCACCCGAGCTGACGGCGTACCACCTGCTCCCGGCGATGCGGGCTGACCTGTTGCGGCGTGCGGGCCGGCCCATGGAAGCAGCGACGGAGTACCGGCGGGCGCTCGACCAGGTCGACCGGGAGGGTGACCGGAAGCTCCTCGAGCGCCGGCTCGCGGACCTCACACACGCCGACGGGCCTGCCGGACGTCCAGGTCACCAGGGTGATCCGGTCGTCTGACAGGCCCGGTCCCGCTCAGCCTTGTCAGCCCTGCCTGTCAGGCTTGTCAGCCTTGCCTGTCAGCCTTGCCTGTCAGCCCTGCCTGTCAGCCCTGCCTGTCAGCCCTGGAACGGCTTGGCGCCCGTGATCTCCACGGGGATGTCGCGCCCGTTCGGCGCGTGGTAGCTCGTCTTCGCGCCTATCGACTTTCCGTCGATCGCTGCGCCCAGCGGCGACGTCGGCGAGTAGACGTCGAGGTCCGTGGACCCCGCCATCTCGCGCGAGCCGAAGAGGAAGTTCATCTCGTCGCCCGCGACGATCGCGGTCACGACCATGCCCGGCTCGACCTTGCCGTCGTCCGCGGGAGTGCCGACCTGGACGTTACGGAGCTTTTCGGTGAGCTCGAGAATGCGCAGCTCGTTCTTTCCCTGCTCCTCGCGCGCGGCGTGGTACCCGCCGTTCTCCTTGAGGTCGCCCTCGTCGCGGGCAGCGGCGATGCGCTCGGTGATCTCCGCCCGGTAGGGGCCGGAGAGGTGCTCCAGCTCAGCCTTGAGCTTGTCGTGCGCCTCCTGGGTGAGCCAGGTGACAGAAGCGTCGGCCACGGGGGCTCTCCTTTCGTCGTTGCTCGATCGAGCCACAGTTGCGGCAGCGCGCCGGGCCCGGCCGACGGAGCGGATCGGGCACGCGCGTCAGCCGGTCTACACAGCGTGTGAAACGACGAGAATACCAATTCCCGGGAAAGACTTGCCAAGACAATCCCTGTTTCCGCTCTGAGCGGACGGGCTAACTATTCTGAACCGCGGGTTTCAGCGCAGGTCACAGTGGTCGACGATGCCGGTGGTCGCGAGCTCGGTCGTGGCTATGGTCACCGTGTGTCGCGTCGTGCGCGCCTCGTCCGGGCCCACCTCGACGTCGACCGCGCCGACCTCCGCGTAGTTCTTGCTCAGCGCGGTCACCGTGCACACGGCCTCGGTGCCCGGGGGCATGCTGACCTCGAACGTGACGTCCACCGCTTCGGCGCTCGGCACCGAGAACGCGACGTCGGCGAAGGTCACGGGGTCGCGCTGGGTGTCGACGATCGTGAACCACGCGGCGATCGCGACACCGGCGGCCAGGGCCAGGGCCACCGCGATCCGGGCGCCCACGGAGAGCTTCGGGCGGGGCCGGATGTCATCGTCCTCGTCCCACGGGTCGTCCTCGCCGCGCTGCGCGGGTATCCGCTGTGCTCCAGGCCTTGCACGGCCGTAGCGCTCGGCGAGGCTCGGTGCCTGCGGGTGCGCGGTGCCGGTCGGGGCGGCGGGGTCTGGGTCGGTCATCACGGCTCGCTCGGTTCGAGGTGTCAGTGGTTCGTAGCAAGATTGTCCCTGGACCATCATGGTTCATGTGCATGGTCCATGTGAGTGATTGTCCCAGTAGTCATCCCACACAGCCTCATCCCACACAGGAGGACCCAGTGTCCGTACCCGAGCGCGAGCCGCTCCGTCTGATGGCGGTGCACGCGCACCCGGACGACGAGTCGAGCAAGGGCGCCGCGACGACGGCCCGCTACGCCGCAGAGGGGGTCGAGGTCCTCGTGGTGACGTGCACCGGGGGCGAACGGGGCGACATCCTGAACCCGTCCTTCGAGGTTCCCGAGGGCCACGAGTTCGATTCGACAGAGGGCCGCCTTGCGGTCCGCCGGCTGGAGATGACCCGGGCGGCCGAGGCGATGGGTGTGCGTCAGCAGTGGCTGGGTTTCGTGGACTCGGGCCTGCCGGAGGGCGACCCGCTGCCCCCGCTGCCCGAGGGCTGCTTCGCGCTCGTCCCACTGGAGGAGGCCGCCGCACCGCTGGTGCAGGCGGTCCGTGAGTTCCGCCCGCACGTCATCACGACCTACGACCCGTCGGGTGGCTACCCGCACCCCGACCACATCAAGTGCCACGAGGTGTCGTTCGAGGCGTTCCACGCGGCGGGGGACCCGGAGCGCTACCCGGGCACGGGTGAGCCGTGGGAGCCGCTCAAGCTCTACTACAACCACGGCTTCTCGATGAAGCGCATCCGCGCGGTGCACGAGGCGATGGAAGGCGCCGGGCTCGAGTCGCCCTTCGGTGACTGGGTCGAGTCCCGCGACGCCCAGGAGATCCCGGAGCGTCAGGTCACCACGCTGGTGCCCGTCGCCGACTTCTTCCCGCACCGGGACGCCGCCCTGACGGCGCACGCCTCGCAGATCGACCCCAAGGGCTTCTTCTTCGCGGTGCCGCGCGACCTCGAGGTCGACGTGTGGCCCTGGGACGAGTACGAGCTCGCGGAGTCCCGCGTGCCGCTGCCCGAGCACGCCGATGGTGAGTACGAGCAGGACCTGTTCGAGGGTGTCCGGTCGGAGGTCCCCGCATGAGCCCGCTGATCACCGGCGCGATAGCCTTCGCGACCGAACCGTCGCCCAACCCCACCGAGGGCAGGCTCCGCCCGGGCCTGGAGGAGTGGCAGGTGTCGCCGGGGCTCATCGGCTTCGTCGTCACCTTCGCGCTCGCGATCGCGTGCGTGCTGCTGTTCCTGAACATGAGCAAGCACCTGCGCCGCGCGGGCCACAACGCGCGTGAGCAGGGCCTGCCGGTCCCGGTCCCGCAGGTCGTCAGCTTCCGCAGGTCGGAGGACGACACCCGCGCCGGTGACACCAAGGCCGAGACCAAGGCCGAGACCAAGGCCGAGCAGGGCACCGAAGGATCCGAGGCGCCCGGCACGTCCGACGGCGGCGGCTCGCCGTCCGGCTCCTCCGGATCGTCGCCCGACGCCGGCGGCTCGTCCGGCAGCAGCAGCGGCGGATCAGGTGACTGACACGGCGGACACCGCCGAGCCGGGCGCTCCGGCCGGCGTGGTCCGCGTGACGGTCGCACAGGTGGCCGTCTCCGACGACCACGGCGCCAACCGCCAGACCGTGCTCGACGCGTTCAAGGTGGCTGCGCGCGCCAAGTCCAACCTCCTGGTGCTGCCGGAGTACGCGGCCGCCTACGACCCGCACGGCGTCGGGCCGGAGCATGCCGAGCAGCTCGACGGACCGTTCGTCACGCTCCTGCGTGCCCGGGCGCGCAAGCACGGGGTAGCCGTGATCGCCGGCGTCACCCTGCCGGGATCCGACGGCGTCCGTGCCGTGAACGCGCTGGTCGTGGTCGACGGCGCCGGCGAGATCGCCGGTGTCTACCGCAAGGTGCACCTGTACGACGCGTTCGGGTACCAGGAGTCGGACCTGCTCGAGCCCGGCCCTGCCGACGCCGAGCCGGTCACCCTGCGCCTGGGCGGGCTCACCTTCGGTGTGCTGACCTGCTACGACCTGCGATTCCCTGAATCGGCCCGCCGCCTCGTCGATGCCGGGGCGGACGTGCTGGTGTACCCGGCCGCCTGGGTCGCGGGACCGCTCAAGGCCGACCACTGGCGCACGTTGCTGCAGGCGCGGGCGATCGAGAACACCGCGGTGACGATCGGCGTCGGCATGACCGGCAAGGGCGTCACGGGGCGCACGCTCCTGGTGGGGCCGGACGGCGTCGTGGGGCTGGAGATGGGCGAGGAACAGGCGTACCGCACGGTCGACCTCGACCCCGCCCCGCTGGCAGCGGTCCGCAGGACCAACCCGTCCCTGGTGAACCGTCGCTACACGGTGGTGCCGATCGACACGGTGGTGCCCACCGACACGGTGGTGCCGACCGACACGGTGGTGCCCACCGACGGTCAGACCGCGAGGTTGGCCAGGTAGATCGCGACCAGGTGGCAGGTGAAGCCGACGACCGTGAGCACGTGGAAGATCTCGTGGAAGCCGAACCAGGCAGGGCTGGGGTTGGGCTTCTTGGTGCCGTAGACGATCGCGCCGACCGTGTAGGCGAGGCCGCCCGCCAGGATGAGCCAGACGACCGCGGGGCCGCCGATCGCCCAGAACTGGCCCATGTAGGCGACCGCCACCCAGCCGAGCGCGAGGTAGACCGGTACGTAGACCCAGCGCGGGGCGTTGAGCCAGAAGACCCGGGCCAGCAGCCCGAGCAGCGCGCCGCTCCACACCAGCCAGAGCAGCACGGTGCCCTGGTCCCGCGGCAGGAGCAGGACGGCCAGCGGCGTGTAGGTGCCCGCGATGATGAGGAAGATGTTGGTGTGGTCGAGGCGGCGGAGCACGGCGTCCGTCCGGGGTGACCAGTTGCCGCGGTGGTACACCGCGGAGACGCCGAACAGCAGGCAGGCGCTCAGGCCGAAGATCGACGCGGAGATCTTGCCCGGCATCGTCGGGGCGAGCACGATCAGTACGATGCTCGCCACGAGGGCGAGCGGGAACGTGCCCGCGTGGATCCAGCCGCGCAGCCGCGGCTTGATCCTCCGCTCGACCTCCTCGACGGTGGCCGAGACCGAGTCGGAGATGTCGTGTGCGACGTCGGAGGCCTTGTCACGCACGTCGTCCAACTTGTCGTTGAACGTGCCCGTGGCCTCGTCCGAGCGGCCCGCCGAGTGGTCCGGCTCGTCCGTGGGTGCTCGCACGCTGCTCTCCTCTACGTTCGGCAACCGGCGTCCTCTGGGTGCTGGGACGCTACCTACGGTTGCGTAACTTACTCTAGCGTAGGTTAGCTGATCGCCCGCTGGACAAGGGCCTTGTGAAGATACTGCGCCGGGTTGGCGGGAGTCGCCCGCCAGGCGTCCCAGAAGGGTCTCGGTGCGCAGGAACGCGCGCGTTCGAGAGGTACCTTTGTCCACGTCCTGCCGGGTTCGACCCAGCGCCAGAGCTTCCGTGTCACCGCGTCGCGCGGCTCCCACGGCCCGATCCACTGAGGTATCCGTGCGTCTGCCCAGCCCGTTGTACCGCCTCTACGAGCGACGCCTGGCGTTCGCCCTGCACGGCGCGACGCTGCCCCGGCACATCGGCGTGATGCTCGACGGCAACCGCCGTTGGGCACGCTCCTTCGGGGAGACGGCGGCGACGGGACACCGCCGTGGCGCCGACAAGATCACCGAGTTCCTCGGCTGGGCCGAGTCGCTGGGCATCGAGGTCGTCACGCTGTGGATGCTGTCCACGGACAACCTGAGCCGGTCGGCCGACGAGCTGAGCAACCTGCTCGACATCATCGAGGACGCCGTCTCTGACCTCGCCGAGTCGGGCCGCTGGCGCCTGCGCGTCATCGGCCGGCTCGACCTGCTGCCCGCGCGCCTGGCCGCCGCGCTCCGCGCGGCCGCCGACCGGACCGCCGGCGTGAAGGGCCTCCAGGTCAACGTGGCGATCGGCTACGGCGGCCGCACGGAGATCGCGGACGCCGTCCGCAGCTACCTCACCGAACGCGCGAAGGACGGGGCGACGCTCGCGGACCTCGCCGAGTCGATAGACGTCGAGCACATCGCGGAGCACCTGTACACCAAGGGGCAGCCGGACCCGGAGCTGGTCATCCGGACCTCGGGCGAGCAGCGCATCGGTGGGTTCCTGATGTGGCAGAGCCAGCACACCGAGTTCTACTTCTGCGAGGCGTACTGGCCCGCGTTCCGGCGGGTGGACTTCCTGCGCGCGCTGCGCGACTTCTCGCTCCGGGAACGTCGTCTCGGACGCTGACCGGGGCCGGTCCGGACGCCTGGAGAGAAGAGTCCTGCGAGTCCTCTGGACGGTTATCCGTATGGTGAAATTCGCCACCACCAGCTGAGGTAGGTAACTGAAAGTTCAGTCGGGTAGCGTGCCCTGGATGACGAGGAGGGTGCGCTGATGACCGAGCGACGTGTGCCGTCGGCTCGCGAGGCCGCCGAGGCGTGGGAGTCGCTGTTCCGCGCCCAGGTGACAGTGATGCGCCGGCTCCTGGCGGACGACATCTGGGGCGATCTCAGCATGCGCGAGTACGACGTGCTGTTCACGCTCGCCCTCGCCTCCGGGGAGACGCTGCGCCTGCGTGAGCTCAACGAGAACATCCTCATGGCCCAGTCGTCGCTCTCGCGCATGGTGGAGCGGCTCGAGAAGCGCGGCCTGGTCCGCAGGCACCCGTCGCCGGACGACGGGCGAGGCGTTCTGGTGAGCCTCACCCCGGAGGGCGCCGCCACGCAGAAGGAGCTCGGGCGGCGCCACGTCCGGTCGATAGCGCACTACGTGACCCCCGCGATGGACGTCGAGGACCTGGCGCGGCTGCGTGAGCTGACAGAGATGCTGCGGTCTGCCCAGACGGACATCGACGACTTCTGAGCAGGTCGCGGGCCGGCTCGTAGGCCGGTGCTCAGGCCGATCGCGCCTGGTGCCGGAGCGCCTCCACCACCACCCGCACCGCAGCCCGGTCCATGGTGGTGTGCCGGACCACCAGATGGATGTCCCGGCGGGGCGGGTCCGTGAGGTCCAGCGTGCGCACCGCGTACCGGTCGTGCACGGCGAGCAGGGGCAGCAGCGTTACCGAGAGCCCCGCCTCGACATGGCTGAGCAGCGTGCCGTGGCTCTCGAACCGGGCGACGGTCCGTGGTGTGAATCCCGCCCGTCGGCAGAGGCGTTCGGCCAGGTCGGCGAGGTGGGCCCCGGGATGCTCGAACGCCCAGGGCTCGTTCACGAGGGTGGCCAGGTCGACTCGCCCCGAGCGTGCGCCGGTGGCCGTGTCCCGCGCCGTCACGAGTACCACGCGGTCGCCCGTCAGAGGCATGCGCGTGAGGTCGGTATCAGGCGGGACAGGGGCGTCCGGGAAGTCCGCGCAGACGGCGACGTCCACCTCACCGCGCTGCAGCGCGGGCCGGCTGACCAGGGGTTCCGCCTCGGTGAGCTCCACGGTGATGCGGGGGTGCTCCTCGGCGAGGGCGGCGACGGCGGGCACCACTATGCCGTGGAAGGCGCTCGTGAAGGCAGCCAGCCGCACGACGCCGGTGGGCTCGGACCGCAGGCCCGCGAGGTCCGCCTCCGCGGCGGCGATCCGGTCGAGGATGTCCGACGCGTGGCCCGAGAGCGTGACGCCCGCAGGGGTGAGCCGGATGCGTCGGCCAACACGCTCGAAGAGCTGGGCCTTCGCCTCGGTCTCCAGCGTCGCGAGCTGCTGGGAGACGCTCGACGGGCTCATCCGGGCTGCCTCGGCGACGGCGCGCACGGTGCCGAGCAGATGCAGCTGGTGCAGGAGGCGCAGTCGCCAGGGATTGAGCATCCGGCCATTGTTGTGCACAAACGCCGAACATTCTATTCGGGAACGTGTCCTGGACCCGCACACCCCACAGTGATTACCGTCACCTTATGAACGTCGGAGTCCCCACGGAGATCAAGAACAACGAGAGCCGGGTCGCGCTCACGCCCGCCGGCACCCACGAGCTGGTCCGCCGCGGCCACGGCGTGCTCGTACAGGCCGGCGCCGGGCTGGGCTCCGGCTTCGACGACGACGCGTACCGGCTCGCCGGCGCACGGATCGCCGAGACCGCCGAGGAGGTGTGGGGCAGCGTCGACCTCCTGGTCAAGGTCAAGGAGCCGATCGAGCCCGAGTACGCGCTCATGCGGCCCGACCTGACCCTCTTCACGTACCTCCACCTCGCGGCGTCGGCACCGTGCACCGACGCGCTGCTCGCAGCCGGCACCACCGCCGTCGCGTACGAGACCGTGCAGCTCCCCGACCGCTCACTCCCGCTGCTGAGCCCCATGAGCGAGGTCGCCGGACGGCTGTCCGCGCAGGTCGGGGCCTACCACCTGATGCGGCCCCAGGGCGGCACCGGGGTGCTGATGGGCGGAGTGGCCGGCACGCCGAAGGCCAAGGTCGTCGTCATCGGCGGCGGCGTGGCAGGCGAGCACGCGGCGGCCAACGCGCTGGGCATGGGCGCCGACGTCACGGTGCTCGACGTCTCGATCCCGCGGCTGCGCCGGCTCGAGGTGCAGTTCGGCGGGGCGCTGGCCACCCGCGCATCGACGGCGTACGAGGTGGCCGAGCAGGTGGAGACCGCCGACCTGGTCATCGGATCGGTACTGATCCCCGGCGCCGCCGCGCCGAAGCTCGTCACGGACGCCATGGTCAAGGCCATGAAGCCCGGTGCCGTGCTCGTCGACATCGCCATCGACCAGGGCGGCTGCTTCGAGCACTCGCACCCCACCACGCACGACGCCCCGACCTTCGCCGTGCACGACACCCTCTACTACTGCGTGGCGAACATGCCCGGCGCCGTGCCCGTGACGGCGACGCGGGCCCTGACGAACGCAACGCTGCCGTACGTCGCGGCGCTCGCGGACAAGGGCTGGCGGGACGCGATGCGCGCCGACGCGGCGCTCGCCCACGGCCTCAGCACGCACGCCGGGCAGATCACCAACGCCGGCGTGGCGGAGGCGTTCGGCGCCCGCGCGGTACCAGTGGCCGAAATCCTGTCCGACTGAACGCCCCGACGGCCTACGATCTGCGCGTGGAGCCGCTGCACGTCGTTGTCTGTCCCGACTCGTTCAAGGGCAGCCTGTCCGCTGCCGAGGTCGCGTCCGCCGTCGCCGACGGGGTGCTCGACGCTGCCCCGAACGCCGTCGTCACACGCCTGCCCATGGCCGACGGCGGTGAGGGCACGCTCGACGCGCTGCTCGCCGCCTGGGGCGGTGCGCCGCTGACCGTCGCGACGGTGGACGCGATAGGCCGTCCGTCGACCGCCCGGTGGGCGGTGTCGCCGGACGGGCGGACCGCCGTCGTCGAGCTCGCTGAGGCCAGCGGCCTGCCCGGCGTCTCCGACGCACCGCTCCAGCCGCTGCACGCGAGCACCCGCGGCACCGGGGACGTCGCGCGGGCCGCGCTCGAAGCGGGCGTCGCCGAGATCCTCCTCTGCCTGGGTGGCTCGGCCTCCACGGACGGCGGCTCCGGCATCCTGACCGGGCTGGGCGCCCGCCTTCTCGACGAGGATGGCAAGCAGGTGCCCGACGGCGGGGAGGGGCTGGCCTCTGTCGCGTCCCTCGACCTGTCCGGGCTGCACCCGCGGGCGCGCGCGGTGCGCTGGCGCCTCGCCGTCGACGTCACGAACCCGCTGGTGGGCGAGCACGGGGCGGCGCGAGTGTTCGGGCCGCAGAAGGGTGCGCGCGACGGGGTGGCGGAGTTCCTCGACGATGCGCTGCGGCACTGGTCGGAGGTCCTGGAGCGCGAGACGGGCGTCGCCGTCGCCGAGATCCCCGGCACGGGCGCCGCCGGTGGTGTGCCCGCAGGGCTGATCGCCGTGCTCGGCGCCGAGAACACTCCTGGCGCCGTCCTGGTCGCCGAGGCGGTGGGCCTGCCCGCCGCGCTGGCCTCCGCCGACCTGGTGATCACGGGGGAGGGCTCCTTCGACTCACAGTCCGTGAACGGCAAGGTGGCAGACGGCGTCGCGCGGCTCGCCGCGGCGTCACCCACCCGGCCGCCGGTAGTGGTCGTCGCCGGCCAGGTGCTGCTTCCTGAGGCGCAGGCCCGCGCCGCGGGCATCGCCGCCGCGTTCTCGATCGCGCCCGGACCGGTCGAGCTGGACGACCTGATCGCCCGCACCGCTCCGCGTCTGCGCGAGCTCGCCGCGGCCGTCACGAACCTGGTCGGCACGGTCCGCCGCTAGCACACCGGTCGTCCGTTCGACGATCAGTGCGTCAGACGGCCCTCTGGCATGACCCGACATAGGCTGGGGCTATGAGCTCATACCCCACGGTCGAGGACCTCCGGCTGGTCGACGCGGTCGCCCGCCACGGTTCGCTCGGCGCCGCCGCACGCGAGCTGCTGGTGAGCCAGCCCTCGGCGAGCCAGCGGCTGGCCGCGCTCGAGCGGCGCGTGGGCGTCGCCCTGTTCGACCGGGACACCACCGGTGCGCGCCCGACGGCGGCCGGGCGGGAGTTCTACGAGCAGGCCGCGCACGTCCTCGACCACCTGGGCGCGATAGTCGGCCGCGCGCTCGCGGCCGCCCAGTCGCGGACGGTGTCCGTCGGCACCATCCCGAGCCTCGCGGGCACGCTGTTCGCGGTGCTGGACGTGCTGCTCGACGACGTGGTCCTCCAGCCGGAGGTGGAGCACGGTCCGCGGCTGCTGGAGTGGGTCGAGCGGGGGACGCTCGACGCGGCGTTCGTGACCATCGCGAAGCAGGTACCGATCGCCAGGGGCCTCGTGGTCACGGAGGTGGGCCAGCACGACCTGGTCACGCTGCTGCCCGACGGCGCCCCGGAACGCGGGTCCGGGCGGCGGCCGTACGCCGGGCAGACGGTGGTCTGCTGCGCGCTCGACCTGTCGCGCGACATCCTGCTGCAGCGGTTGACCGATCTCGGTGCGCAGGTCCGGCACTCGGCCACCGCGGAGTCGGCAGTGCGGACCGCCCGGGAGCGCCGTTGCGCCGTCGTCGTGCCCGACATGGTGGCGCGCTGGTACGCGGCGCCCGGCGACCGGATAGAGCCCGCGCCGGTCCGGTTCGGTGTCCGGCTGTCGCTGGTGACCCGGAGCCCGGCGCCGTCGGGTCTGGTCGAGATGCTCCCGGGCCTGCGCGAACGGCTGGACCGCGGGAACACGCACGCCCGGCGCAAGGCGTCCTGAGCCGCGAGTATCCGCGCGGCCGTTCCGCTCGGCACGGCGTTGGATGGGTTCTGACAGGACGTCGCATCGATGTCACGTCCCGTTCGTCCTTCTCCGGGCGGGCCGACCCCGCGGACGGTGGAAAGATGGGAGCATGCCCGCGAACTCCCCCCAGCCTGCGGCGCACGACGCCGCGCCGTACGACGCCCTGCTGCTCTACTCCTTCGGTGGCCCGAACAAGCCGGAGGACGTGGTGCCGTTCCTGCGCAACGTCACCGCAGGCAAAGGCATCCCGGACGAGCGGCTCGAGGAGGTGGGCGAGCACTACTACGGGTTCGGCGGAAAGAGCCCCATCAACGAGCAGAACCTCGCGCTGAAGGCGGCGCTCGAGGCCGAGCTCGCCGACCGCGGCATCGACCTGCCGGTCGTGTGGGGCAACCGCAACTGGGAGCCGTACACCACCGATGCGGTGGACGAGCTGGAGAAGCTGGGCGCCGAACGCACCGTCGCGCTCGTGACCAGCGCCTACTCCTCGTACTCCGGCTGCCGCCAGTACCGCGAGGACCTCGCGATCACGCTCGACAAGCGCGGGCAGCTCGGGCCCGACGGGTCCACGGGCGTGCAGTTCGACAAGGTCCGCTCCTACTTCAACCACCCGGGCTTCGCGCAGGCCAACGTCGACGCCGTCGTCGAGGCGTACACCGAGCTCGCGGCACAGGGCGGATCCGGCGCCGACGCCAAGCTGGTGTTCGTCACGCACTCGATCCCGGACACGATGGAGGCGGCGTCGCGGATCTCGCACGCCACGTACTCCGAGCAGCACCTCGACCTCGCCGGGGTCGTCGCCGCGCAGGTCGCCGAGCGGCTCGGGCACGACGTGCCCTGGGACCTGGCGTACTGCTCGCGCTCCGGCCCCCCGAGCCAGCCGTGGCTCGAGCCGGACGTCAACGACCACCTGGAGGCCCTCGCGGGAGAGGGGCTGCGCAACGTCGTCCTGTCCCCGATCGGGTTCATCTCCGACCACATGGAGGTGGCGTACGACCTCGACACCGAGGCGCTGGCCACCGCGAAGGACCTCGGCATGACGGCGGTCCGCGCAGGCACGGTGGGCACGCGCCGGCCGTTCGTCAGCGGTCTCGTCGACCTGCTGCTCGAACGCGCGGCCCTGGCCCGCGGCGACGCCGTCACCGAGGCGACCGTAGGCTCGCTCCCGGCCCTCCGCTCGGTCTGCGCCCCGGGCTGCTGCCTGCGGCGCGACGGCGAGCCGAGCGGCGTCCCGGCGCTGTGCAGCACCGACCTGTACTCCTGAGTCCTGCGGGACGGCCACGACCGAGAGGCAACACATGAACGACGCACACGTGCACGGGGACACCGGTCACGAGATCGACACGGCCGCCATCAACGAGGGCATCCGGTACACGATGTTCTCGGTCTTCTCCGTGACCGAGACGCTTCCGGAGGACGAGGCCGAGCGCAAGGCAGTGGTGGCCGACGCCGAGGCCGCC
The DNA here is from genome assembly GCF_040639635.1 of Promicromonospora sp. NPDC023805. Taxonomy (NCBI): domain Bacteria; kingdom Bacillati; phylum Actinomycetota; class Actinomycetes; order Micrococcales; family Promicromonosporaceae; genus Promicromonospora; species Promicromonospora sp. NPDC023805. The sequence goes on from NZ_JBFAAH010000034.1 coordinate 38,577, forward strand.
GTCGGCGGGGGCACCGACCCGGCCGCGACCACCGGCGACCTCGTGACCCGTGGCTGGTACGACATCGGCGGCCTGCGTTCCGACGCCGACCTCCTGCTCTGGACCCACGGTGCGTCGATCGAGGCGGTGCAGGGTGCCTACCAGCGGCTGCGCGCGTCCGAGCTGGGCCGTTCGCTGGAGCCCGTGTGGTCGGTCGCCGCGCTGCACCGGCCGGCCGAGTTCAACCGCGGGCACGTGCCGGCGTTCCTCGCGGGGGAGGCGCCGCGCGACTACATCTGCGTCTACCCCTTCGTGCGGTCCTACGACTGGTACCTCCTGCCCGAGGCCGAGCGGCGCACCATGCTGCGCGACCACGGCATGGCGGCCGCCGGCTACAAGGACGTCCGGGCCAACACGGTGTCCGCGTTCGCGCTCGGTGACTACGAGTGGATCCTCGCGTTCGAGGCCGACGCGCTGCACCGCATCGTCGACCTGATGCGGGACCTGCGCGCGACCGAGGCCCGCCGTCACGTGCGCGAGGAGATCCCGTTCTTCACGGGCCCGCGCACGTCACTGGAGGCGTGGGCGTCTCGCCAGCCCTTGAGCTGACCGGCCATGAGCTGACCGGCTCGGGCGTGTCGCGCCGGAGCACTGGTACCCGATCGGGGTGTGTTGCTCTGCGTCGACAATGTCTACGCAGAGCAACGCACCCCGAATTCGTACAGTCACCCCGAGAGAGCCGGGCCCCGCGTGCCTACCCCGGCAAGGTGGCTGCCAGGGCTGTGGCGCCCAGGTCGTCGTCGGAGAGGACGGTCGCCCGCAGCCCCGCCGCCTCCAGGTGTTCGACGGCGGCGCTCACCTGGCCCTCGCTCGTCTCGATCAGCAGGTGCCCGCCCGGGCGCAGGAGCTTCGGGGCCAGGTCGATCACGCGGCGGAGGATCACCAGGCCGTCGTCGCCGCCGTCGAGCGCGGCGTGCGGCTCGTGCTCACGGGCCTCCGGCGGCATCGTGCTGATCGCCGTGGTCGGCACGTACGGGGCGTTCGCGACGACGACATCGACGTGACCCCACACCTCGGCCGGGAGCGGGTCGGCGAGGTCGCCCGCGTAGGTGTGCGGCGTGAGCGCGCCGGTAGCGGCAGCGTCGTCGGACAGTGCCTTGAGGTTCTCGTGGGCGCAGGTCACGGCAGCCGGGTCGACGTCGGCGGCGTGGATCTCGACGTCGCGCCCCGCCGCCAGGAGGCGGGCCGCGACGGCGCCGCCGAGCGCCCCGCAGCCGCAGCACAGGTCGACCAGCAGCACCGGACCGGAGCCGGCGTCGGCGGCGCGTGCGGCCGCCTCCCGGACCAGCAGCTCGGACCGCTGCCGCGGCACGAACACGCCGGGCGCTACCAGCCAGCGGCGACCGTCGAGCTCGGCCCAGCCCACCAGATGCTCCAGCGGGAGCCCGCCGACGCGCGCGGCGGCGAGCTCTTCCAAGCGGGCGGCGTCGCCGTCGGCGGCCTCGGTGATGATCCGGGCCTCGTCCTCGGCGAAGACACAGCCGGCGGCGCGCAGGCGCGCTACGAGTTCGTCCATGGCGCGAGCGTAGGCGGTCAGCCGTTCCCCCGGTTCCGCCGACGAGGCGGACGCCCCGCTAAGGGACGAGCAGCATCGTCGCTACCAACCCGCCGCAGAACCCGACGACGAAGCCGGTGGCGACCTCGACGGGCGTGTGGTCCCTGACGTAGATGCGGGCGACACCCACCAGAAGACTGAGCGCCAGGAGCGCGATCGCGGCAGGCCAGGAGAAGCTCGCGGCGATCCCCGCCGTGACGGACAGGACCCCGACATGGATGCTTGCCCGCACGAGCGGCGTGACCAGGGTCAGGGCGACGACCCCGGCGAGGCAGGCGGCGAGCAGCCGGAGCGTCAGCGGTGGTGCGCCCACCAGGAGCAGCACCGTGATCGCGATGGCCTCGATGACGATGAGCCCGAGGAGCGCGACAAGACGCTGCAGCCGGGGGCGGACATGCCGGGACTCCCAGATTCCCAGGCGCGCCAGGCCGTGGATGAAGAGGTAGGGGACTCCCGCGGCGAGGACGACGAGCAGGGGAACCTGCCACCACGCCTGTGCCGGGTCGGCCGACAGCAGTCCGATCGTGAGCACGCTCGCGGCGACCGTGTAGCCGGGCGCGAGGACCTCGGTCACGATCCTGGCCCAGCGTGGCTCGGCACGCGTCTCGCTCATCGGGAGAGCGTAGGCCAACCGCCGCCGCCTCCCGGCGGCCGAGCCTGCCCGAAGTGCTGGTCGAGCTTGTCGAGACCCCTCCAGGTCCCGACAAGCTCGACCAGCGGTGGGCGATCGATCAGGGGTAGAGGCCCCGGATCTGGTGCGCCTCCGCGACCCGCTTGACGCCGATGATGAGTGCCGCGTCCCGCAGCGACAGGTGCTCGCGCTGAGCCAGCGCCGAGACCTCCGCGTACGCGGTGGTCATGCGGTGCTCGAGCTTGTCCGCGATCTCCTGCTCGGTCCACCAGTACGTCTGGTTCGCCTGGACCCACTCGAAGTAGGAGACGACCACGCCGCCGGCGTTCGCCAGGACGTCCGGGACCACCGTCACGTCGTTCTTGGCGAGCAGCGCGTCACCGGCCGCCGTCGTGGGGCCGTTGGCGCCCTCGACGACCCAGCGGGCCTTGACGCTGCCGGCCGTGTTCTCGTCGAGCACACCCTCGATCGCGGCCGGGACCAGCACGTCGACGTCGAGCGCGAGGAGCTCCGTGTTGGAGACCCGGTCGGCGTCGGCGAAGTCCACTACCGAGCCCGTGCGCTGCACGTGCTCCATGAGCCGGGGCACGTCGAGCCCGCCGTCGGCCCGGATGCCGCCGTACTGGTCGCTGACCGCGACGACGCGCGAGCCGCGTGCCGCGAAGATCTCCGCGGCGTGCGAGCCGACCTTGCCGAAGCCCTGGATGGCGACGGACACGTCGCTCAGGGACATGCCGGCCTCGGCGAGCGCGGCCGACGTGACGTGCACGATGCCTGCCGACGTCGCGGTGCCGCGGCCCAGCGAACCGCCGACGGCGAGGGGCTTGCCGGTCACGACCGCGGGGATGGTGTACCCGCGGTTGACCGAGTAGGTGTCCATCACCCAGGCCATGGTCTGGGCGTCGGTGCCCATGTCCGGGGCCATGATGTCGGTGTCCGGGCCGATCATCGGCATGATCTCCGACGTGTACCGCCGGGTCACGCGCTCGAGCTCGGCCTGCGAGTAGCCGCGGGGGTCGATCGCGACGCCGCCCTTGGCGCCGCCGTACGGCAGGTTGACCACCGCACACTTCCAGGTCATCCACATGGCCAGCGCACGCACCTCGTCGACGTCGACGGAGGGGTGGTAGCGCAGGCCGCCCTTGCCCGGGCCGAGGCTCACGTTGTGCTGCACACGGAAGCCGTGGAACAGCACGGTCTCGCCCGTATCGCGACGGAGCGGCACCGCGACGTGGATCTCACGGCGCGGCGTCGCGAGCATGCGGTGCAGGCCCTCGTCGTAACCGAGGATCTCGGCCGCCGTGGCGAGCTGCGCGTGCGCGGTAGCGAGTGCGGAACCCTCGACGGGCGATCCTGACGGCGCGAAGCTGGGTGGTGATGCGGGTGTGGACGTCGTTGTCGTCGTCACGTGGGTCCTCCGGGGAGAACGGCGCCTACCGCCTTGGGAGCGGGGCGCGGGTTGCGCGGCGCGGGGTTTGCGCCTCTACATCACCGTATCGCTTCGATGGGCTGCGGTGCGCGACGGTGAAGGATGCATCCGGTAATTTTCCGGCAACGACTGTGTAACCGGGAAATTCCGAGGGAGTCGCTCAGGCCCTGCTTGCCGGCGGCCGCGACCGGCTCCGGAACGACGACGGCGTCTCGCCGGTCAGCCGCGCGAAGGTCCGGGTGAACGACGGCTGGTCGTAGAAGCCCGCGGCGGTCGCGACGTCGGCCAGCGGCACGGCGCTCGTGGTGAGCAGGTGCGCCGCGCGGTCGACCCGCAGCCGCAGCACGAGCTGGCGCGGCGAGAGTCCGAAGACCCGCCGGACCCGGCGGTCCAGGGACGCTGAGCTGCATCCGGCGAGCACGGCGAGATCGGTCACCGAGGGCACCTCGCCGTGCTCGAGCAGGTTCTCGACGTCGGCGCGCAGCCGCGCCATGGCCTGGATGGTCGCGTCGTCGGCGTCCCCCGAGCGCAGGTCCTGCGACACGGAGACCAGTCCCACGTACGCGCCGGACTCGTCGTGCAGTGGCAGCTTCGAGGTGAGGAACCAGCCTGGCGCCCCGCCGACGTGCCGGATCAGCTCGAGCTCACCCCGCAGCGGCTTGTCGGTGGTGCGGACGTGGGCGTCCTGGTTCTCGTAGCGTTCGGCGAGCTCTGGCACGAAGAGGTCGGCCGCGCGCTTGCCGATCACGTCCCGGCGGGACCGCTCGCGCGTGCGCCCCACGAAGACCTGGTTCACGAGCACGTAGCGCCCGTCGGCGTCCTTGGCGCAGAACATGACCCCGGACAGCTCGTCCATGAGGGAGACCATCGCGGGGTTCAGCGCTGCCAGCAGGGCCCTCGTCTCGGGCCGGGCCGTGCTGTTCGACGGGTTGCTCATGGGGTTCCGATGCTACGCGGCGCCGGACCGCTCACTTGGCGAAAACCGGTGCCGACAGCGAGTGATCTCGCCAATACATGTGAACGGCTTCGGGTGCACTCTGGAGGAATGAAGACCTCCGCCCGGCGCGACCGCGCCGCTTCCGCCACAGTCCCGACCGGGGGCGCAGGCGCACCGGACAGTGCCACGCCTCAGGCTCCGACCGAGCCGACCGTGCAGCTCGCCGCCGACACCCTCGTCGAGGACGCCGCAGCCCTCGCCAGGACCTGGATCGGCACCGCCACCGGCACGGCCGCCGGCTCCGGCGCCGCCGGCTCCAAGACCGCCGGTTCCAAGACCGACCGGGCGGTGGCCCGCGCGTCAGCCGCCCTCGGTGCACTCGTGTCCGACCCCGCCGGCCTCGAGCTCGCCGTCGGCTTCGTCGACGACGTCGCCCGCCCGCAGGACACCCACGTCGCCGCGAAGGCCCTGGCCAGGCTCGGCAGGCAGGCCGGCAGCGCCACCTTCCTCAGCCCGACCGACCGTGCCCTGTTCCGGGCCGGCGCCCTGGCCGCCCCGGCGTTCCCTGGCATCGTGGTCCCGGCCGCCCGCGCCCGCCTCCGCCAGCTCGTGGGCCACCTCGTGGCGGACGCCGGTGCCGGGCTCACCGCCCACCTCGCCCGCACCCGGGCCGAGGGCTACACCCTCAACGTGAACCTGCTCGGCGAGGCGGTGCTCGGTGCCGAGGAGGCCGCCGGCCGGCTGGCCCGCACGATCGCGCTGGTGGAGCGTCCGGACGTCGACTACGTGTCGGTCAAGGTCTCCAGCGTCGCCGCGCAGCTCGTCACGTGGGACCTCGAGGGCTCCCGCGACCGCGTCGTCGAGCAGCTGCTGCCGCTGTATCGCGCCGCGCGCGACCACGGCGTGTTCCTCAACCTGGACATGGAGGAGTACCGCGACCTCGCCCTGACCACCGCGGTGTTCACCGAGATCCTGGGCCGCGACGAGTTCCGCGACCTGGAGGCCGGCATCGTGCTGCAGGCCTACCTCCCCGACGGGCTGGGCGCCCTGGACGGCCTCACGGAGTTCGCCACCCGGCGCGTGGCTGACGGCGGCGCGCGCATCAAGGTGCGCATCGTCAAGGGCGCCAACCTGGCGATGGAGCACGTCGAGGCCACCCTGCACGACTGGCCGCAGGCGCCGTACACGTCCAAGCCCGACGTCGACGCCAACTACGTCCGCATGCTCGACCACGCGCTGCGCCCCGAGCGCGCGCACGCGGTCCGCATCGGCGCCGCGTCGCACAACCTGTTCCACGTGGCGCTCGCGATCCTGCTCGGCCGGGCACGCGGCGTCTCCGAGGCGCTCGACATCGAGATGCTGCAAGGTATGGCCCCGGCGGAGGCCGCGGCCGTGCGCGACGAGGTCGCGAAGGACGCCGGGCGTGTGGTGCTGTACACCCCAGTGGTCCGCGACGAGGACTTCGACGTCGCCATCTCGTACCTGGTGCGGCGCCTGGAGGAGAACGCGGCGGAGCAGAACTTCCTGCACGCGGCGTTCGCTCCGGCCTCGACAGGCTCGGCCGGCGCGGCACCCATGGATCGGCAGGAGGCGGCCTTCCGCGCGTCCGTCGAGCTGGGCGTGCACTACTCGCCCGACGACGTCACCCCGCGCCGCCGTCCGCGCCCCGCGCCGCAGCCGGTGACGGGACCGTTCTGCAACGCCGCGGACACCGACCCCGCCGTCGCCGAGCACCGCGCGTGGGCGCAGCAGATCACCGGCCCGCTCTCCGGATACGTCCCGGCGCTCGCCGAGCCGCTGGCGACGTCGGCCCAGGTGGACGACGTCGTGGCGCTCGCCCGCCGCGCCGGCGCCGCGTGGTCCAAGGTGTCCGCGACCGACCGGGGCCGCGTGCTCCGCGCCGCGGCCAAGCACCTGGAGGCCGCTCGCGCCGACCTCGTCGCGGCAATGGTGCACGAGGCCGGCAAGACCGTCGCCGAGGCTGATCCCGAGGTCAGCGAGGCCGTGGACTTCGCCGCGTACTACGCGCAGGCGGCCGAGTCCCTCGACCCGACGTCGGAGGCCTGGCCGGGCGCCCGCTTCACGCCGGACGGTGTCACCCTGGTCACCCCGCCGTGGAACTTCCCCGTCGCGATCCCCGTGGGCGGCGTGCTCGCGGGCCTCGCGGCCGGGACCGCGGTGATCGCGAAGCCCGCGCCGCCCACGCCGCGCTGCCTGGAGATCGCCGTCGAGGCGGTGCACGCCGCGCTCGACGAGGTCGCCCCGGAGATCGGGCTGGACTCGGCGCTGGCTCGCTCGGTCGCGCAGTTCGTCCGCGTGCCCGACGGCGACCTGGGCCGCCGGCTCGTGACGCACGACGGCGTGTCCCGCGTGATCCTGACCGGCGCCATCGAGACCGCCGAGATGTTCGCGTCCTGGCGGCCCGAGCTGCCGGTGCTCGCCGAGACGTCCGGCAAGAACGCGATAGTCGTGACGCCGTCGGCGGACCTGGACCTGGCCGTCGCGGACGTCGTGCGCTCGGCGTTCGGGCACGCGGGGCAGAAGTGCTCCGCCGCTTCGCTCGTGATCCTCGTCGGTTCGGTGGGCGACCCGCGCAGCGCGACCGGTGAGCGGTTCCGGCGGCAGCTGGTCGACGCGGTGGCTTCGCTCGCCGTCGGACCGGCGACCGACCTGGCGACCGTGATGGGGCCGCTCACCGAACCGGCGCAGGGCAAGCTCCTGCACGCCCTGACCACGCTGGAGCCCGGCGAGGCCTGGCTCGTGCGGCCGCGCCGGCTGGACGCGGTGGCCCGCGAGGCAGGCCTGGGCCGCGGCAGGCTCTGGACCCCTGGCGTGCGCGACGGCGTCCGCCCCGGCTCGTTCTTCCACCTCACCGAGTGCTTCGGCCCGGTGCTGGGCATCATGACCGCCCGCACGCTCGACGAGGCGATCGCGCTGCAGAACGCCGTGTCGTTCGGCCTCACCGGTGGCATCCACTCCCTCGACGACACCGAGGTGGCGCACTGGCTCGACCGCGTGGAGGTCGGCAACGCGTATGTGAACCGGCACATCACCGGCGCGGTGGTGCAGCGCCAGTCGTTCGGCGGCTGGAAGGCGTCCTCCGTCGGACCGGGCGCCAAGGCCGGTGGGCCCAACTACGTCGCGCAGCTCGGCCGGTGGGAGGACGCGCCGGACGTGCCGTCGCGCACTGCCGACCCGTCCGGCTGGCTCGCCTGGGCCCGGGCCGACGACGACCGCGCCTGGGTCACCGAGTTCGATGCCGCGCACGACCCGTCGGCGCTCGGCGTCGAGTCGAACGTGTTCCGCTACCGGCCCGTCCCCGGGATCACGGTGCGGATCGGCGTCGACGCGCAGGACGTCGAGGTGCGGCGCGTGCTGGCCGCAGCCGCGCGAGCGGGCGTGCCGGCGACCGTCGTCGGGCAGCAGGAGATGACCGACGAGGCGTTCGCCGACGCCGTCGCCGACGGCAAGGTGACCGGCCGGATCCGCGTGGTGGGCGAGGCCCCCGGCCTGCGCGACACGGCGGCGAGCCGCCTCGGCTCGGTCACCGTGCTGGACGCCCCGGTCCTGGCGAGCGGACGCCGCGAGCTGCTGACGATGCTCCGTGAGCAGGCGGTCAGCCGCACGATGCACCGCTACGGCCACCAGCGCACCGCGTAGGTTCCGCGAGGTAGAGCGCCTGTCCGGACAAGCGCTCTACCTCGGCGAACCGAGGGTCAGGCGGAGTCGCCCTCTACCAGGCGGGGGGCGAAGATGCGGCGTTCGTCGCGGACCGGGCGGCCCGCCACCAGGTCCACCAGCATGCTCGTCGCCGCACCCACCATCTGCACCACAGGGTTGTGCACGGTGGTGAGCCGGGGCGACGTCGTCTCGGCGATGCCGAGGTCGTCGAACCCGACCACCGAGACGTCGCCGGGCACCGACCGGCCGCGGTCGGCGAGCACGCGCAGCGTGGCCTCCGCCATCAGGTCGGACGCGGCGAAGATCCCGTCCAGGTCGGGGTGGGCGTCGAGGAGCCGGGCCGCCGCGACGGCTGCCCCCGCGACCGTGAAGTCGCCCTCGACCACTGCGTCGTCGGGCAGGCCGGCGTCACGCAGCGCGTCCCGCCAGCCGACCATCCGGTCCACCCCGGCCGGCATGTCGAGCGGCCCGGTGATGGTGCCGATCCGCCGGCGGCCGCGATCGATCATCCGCTGGGTGGCGATGCGCCCGCCCGTGACGTTGTCGACGTCGACGTAGCGCAGGCCGCGCGAGAACATCGGGTCGGGCTCGAAGAGGCGGCCCACGAAGACGGCGGGCAGCATGGTCGGCCCGAGCTCGGTCTCGAGATGGTCGCCCCGGTGGTGCGACGCCACGATGACGCCGTCCACGTGACCGCTGCGCAGGTAGCGGCCCACCCGCCCGCGCTGCTCACCCGGCCGGGCGAGCAGCAGCACGAGCTGGAGATCGGTCCCGGCCAGCCCCTCGCTGACACCCGCGAGGGTGCCGCTGAGGAACGGGTCGGTGAGGATGCGCTGGTCCGGCTCGGGCACCACGAGGGCTATCGAGTCGGTCCGCCGCGTCACGAGGGACCGGGCGGCTCGGTTCGGTGCGTACCCGAGGCGCGCGACGGCGTCGTCGACGGCCGCCTGCGCCTCGGGGGAGACTCGCAGGCCACCGTTGATGGCGCGCGACGCGGTCGACCGGGATACCCCGGCCGCCTGTGCCACGTCATCCAGGGTGGGTGGGCCTGAGGTCGTCACGCCTGGGGAACCGCCTTGTCCTCGCCGTTGGTGTCGCCGTCGCCAGAGTTGCCGGGCCGCGTGAGGACCGATACCGACCGCTCCGGAACGGCATTGGCCCGCGCGACCTGACCGTACCAGCGGCCCGACGCCTTCACCGTGCGCTCCTGCGTCTCGTAGTCGACACGCACGAGCCCGAAGCGTTTTCCGTAGCCCCACGCCCACTCGTAGTTGTCGAGCAGCGACCAGCCGAAGTAGCCGCGCACGTCGGCACCCTCGTCGATGGCGTCCTTGATGGCACGCAGGTGCACGTCGATGAACTCCAGGCGCTGCTGGTCGTCCACGAACCCGTCCGGTCCGACGACGTCCTCGTACGCGCTGCCGTTCTCCGTCACGTACAGCGCGATGCCGCGCGGCCCCGTGTAGTCCTCCTGCAGGCGCAGCAGGAGGCGGGTGAGGCCCTCGGGCTGGACCTCCCAGTTCTGGTCCGTGACGGGCAGACCACGCGGGTGCGTGTACGCGCCGTCGCCGGCCGGGAACGGGTCGGACGACGGCCGGGTCACCGGGGCGCCACCCTCCAGCGGCCGCTCGGCGGGCGTCGCCGACACGGCGTTGCCGTGGTAGTAGTTCACGCCGAGCGAGTCGATGGGCGTCGAGATGATCTCGAGGTCGCCGTCCCGGATGTGCCGCTCGAGGCCGTACTGGCGCACGTCCTCCAGGACGTCCTCGGGGTACGCGCCGCGCAGGATCGGGTCCGCGAAGATGCGGGTGAACCCGCCGTCGAGCCGGCGTGCGGCGTCGACGTCGGCGGGGTCGTCCGGGTTCACCGGGTCCTCGACCTCGAAGTTGAGCGTGATGCCGAGGTTCGCGTCGGGTGCCCGCTCCCGCAGCGCCTCCACGGCCAGGCCGTGGGCCAGCGAGAGGTGGTGCGCGGCCGCGAGGCCGTCCTCGCGGGACTGCCGGCCCGGCGCGTGCTGGCCGCCCGTGTAGCCGAGGAACGCGGCGCACCACGGCTCGTTGAGGGTGGTCCACACGTCGACGCGGTCGCCGATCGCCTCGTGCATCGTGACCGCGTAGTCGCGGAACCGGTAGGCGGTGTCGCGGTTGACCCAGCCGTTGGACTCGGCCTCGATCGCCTGCGGCAGGTCCCAGTGGTAGAGCGTGAGCCAGGGCAGGATGTCCGCGCCGAGCAGCTCGTCCACGAGCCGGTCGTAGTACGCCAGGCCCGCCGGGTTGACCGCGCGGCCGCCCGGGACCACCCGGGACCACGACGTCGAGAACCGGTACGCCTTGATGCCGAGGTCCTTCATGAGCGCGACGTCGGCGGGGTAGCGGTGGTACTGGTCGCAGGCGACCTCGCCGTCCTCCTGGCCGAGCACGGCGCCCGGGACCTTGGCGAAGACGTCCCAGACGGAGTCCTCGCGGCCGTCCTCGTGGGCGGCGCCCTCCACCTGGTAGGCGGCGGTGGCCGCGCCCCACAGGAACCCGTCCGGGAAGCCGATGGTGCCCGTGGTGTTGGCGGTCGGCCCCGTCCGGGGTGCCGTCGGTGTGTACGGCAGCGCGATGCCCGGGGCCGGCTCGCGCCGTGCCTCCGCGGTCGTCTTGACGTTGAGTGTCATCCCGTGGGTCATCCCTTCACCGCTCCCTGCATGATGCCCGCGACGAGCTGCTTGCCGACGAAGGCGAAGATCACCAGCAGCGGGAGCGTCACGAGGAACACACCGCCCATGACCAGCGAGTAGTCCACGAAGTAGTTTGCCTGCAAAGACTTCACGACGAGCGGCAGCGTCGGATTCCCCGAGCTGAGCACGATCGACGGCCAGAAGAAGTTCGTCCACTGCTGGACGAACGTGAACAGGCCGAGCATCGCCGCGGCCGGGCGTGCGGCGGGCAGTGCGATGCTCCAGAACGTGCGGATCATCGACGCACCGTCCACTCGGGCGGCCTCGATCAGCTCGTACGGAAGCGCCTCGGACAGGTACTGCGTCATCCAGAAGACGCCGAACGCGGCGACCAGCGACGGCACGATGACCGCCTCGAGCTTGCCGATCCAGCCGAGGTCCGACATGAGGATGTACATCGGGATCACGCCGAGCTGGGTCGGGACCGCCATCGTCGCGATGACGAACACGAGCAGAGGCCCGCGGCCACGGAAGCGGAGCTTCGCGAACGAGTACCCGGCGAGCGTCGAGAACAGCACGACGGCTATCGAGACGACGACCGCGATGATCAGCGAGTTCGTCAGGGCCAGCCAGAAGTTGATCTGCGTGGACTCGATGACGGTCTGGAACTGGGTGAACAGCGACAGGTCCGGCAGCCACTGCGGCACGGGGTTCTGCGAGATCGCGATCGGCTCGGACGAGCCGAGCAGCAGCGTGAAGTACAGCGGGAAGACCGAGACCAGCAGCGTGATCCCGAGCAGCGCGTAGACGATCCAGCCCGCGCGCCGGGTGGCACTTCCGGAGGCCTTCCTCGACCGGCGGCGCGCGGCGGCCTTGGCGGCACCCTCGCCCGCGGTCTGGGCGGTGACAGCGACGGAGCTCATGCGTTCCCCCCGGTGGTGCGCTTCGACTTCTTCTTGACCGCTGCGCCCGACGACGAGATGCGCCGCGTGACCATGAAGTTCACGAGGCCGATCACGATGATCAGGAGGAACAGCATCCAGGCGACGGCGGACGCCCGGCCGAGGCTGTGCTGGTCGCCCCAGGCGAGGTCGTACATGTACACGACGGTGGTCATCCAGTTCTGGTCCGGACCACCGAGCCCGATCGAGTCGAACATACGGACCTCGTCGAAGATCTGCAGGCCGCCGATGGTCGAGGTGATGACGACGAAGATGATGGTGGAGCGGATCTGCGGCACCGTGATGGAGAAGAACTGGCGCACGCGGCCCGCGCCGTCGATCACGGCGGCCTCGTAGAGGTCACGCGGTACGGCCTGCATCGCGGCCAGGAAGATCAGGGCGTTGTAGCCCATCCAGCGGTAGTTGACCATCGTGGCGATGGCGACGTGGCTGGCGATCCGGTCCCCGTGCCAGGCGATCGAGTCCAGGCCGATCGTGTTGAGCATGGCGTTGATCAGGCCGTACTGGTCGGCGAACAAGCGGCCGAAGATCATCGACACCGCGACGGGCGCGACCACGTAGGGGATCAGCACGCCCATGCGCCAGAACGTCGCCGCCCGCAGGTTCTGGTCCAGCAGCGCCGCGATGGTGATCGCGATGACCACCTGCGGCACCGAGGAGAACACGAAGATCGACAGCGTGTTGACCAGGGCCTTCCAGAACGTGGGCTGGGCCAGCACGAACGTGAAGTTCTCCAGGCCGACGAAGTCGCCCTGTCCGCCCAGCAGGCTCCACTCGTGCACCGAGACGAACGCGGTGTACGCGAGCGGGAACAGGCCGGTCACCGCGAACAGGATGAAGAACGGCGAGATGTACAGGTACGGGGAGAGCTTCACGTCCCACCGGCCGAGCCGCTGGGAGAAGCCGATTCTGCGCGACTCGCGCTGTGGCGCACCGGAGCTCGGTGCCGATCGTTGAGGTGTCAGGACAGCCATTTCTTCTTCCGCCGCGTCATCGTCGGTGTGGGTCACTTGCGGAGCGCCCACGAGGGTGCTCGCGCAGATCCGGTGGTCGAGCGTGTCGAGACCTAGGGTCGAGGTTCGCGGCCTGCCAGTCCTCGGTCCCCGCCTCTTCGGTGCTCCCCCGTCGGCCCAGGTAGGACCAGGAGCCGTTCTCGGTGATGAG